>DIRT01000034.1 GCA_002427605.1 Bacteroidales bacterium UBA5429
AACATTTAACGTAAATATTTGACGTTCAGACAATTGCAAAATCAAAAAATTGAATTACCCGCGTTTGCAGGGGCAGGGCTTGTCCCTGCCCTTTTCCAGAGTGGGGAAATAAAATAGCAAAAGAGGGACAGATGTCCTGCCCCCCTTTTATTTTTATTTCATAATAATAAAGAAAAAATTATTTCTTCATTGCGTTGGCGTATCTTTCATTCACTACATTCCAATTGATCATTTTTCTGTAGTTTTGAACAAAATCAGCTCTTTTGTTTTGGTACATTAAGTAGTAAGCGTGCTCCCATACGTCGATGTTGAAAAGAGGAATTCCTTTCACCTGGGCAATATCCATCAGAGGATTGTCCTGGTTGGGAGTTTGAGTTACTTGCAACTCTCCCTTCTCATCAACAATTAACCAAGCCCAACCACTGCCGAATTGGGTCATCGCTTTTTGGTTGAATTGCTCGAAGAATTGATCTACCGATCCAAATGCTTTCTCAATCGCTTTCAACAGCTCGGGTGAAGGTGCGCCGGTTTCCTGAGGTGCCAAGGCTTCCCAGAAAAGAACGTGATTGTAATACCCACCGCCGTTGTTTCGAACAGGATTGCCTAGCTCGGAAACGATGCTGAAAATAAACTCTATCGAGGCATTTTTGTAGGGAGTTTCTCCAATAAATTTCATGAACTGATTATAGTAATTCCTATGGTGTCTGTCATAGTGAATTTCTACAGTTAATGCGTCCATGTGAGGCTCTAATCCATCATAAGCGTAAGGTAGGGGTTGAAAAATATGCTCAACCGGTTGTCCATTGTATTGTTTCATAGTTTTAATTGTTGTTTGAGCATCACTGACACCATTTATGGTTGCGAATAAGGTCAGTAATGCAATGGTTAATAAATTATTTGTTTTCATAGTTTTGTTTTTTTATACTAGGATAAAATTTCTAGTTTTTTTCCGACTTTCACAAAAGCCTTGATCGCTTTGTCCAAATGCTCTTGTTTGTGTGCTGCGGAAAGTTGCACTCTGATTCTTGCTTGTCCTTTCGGTACAACAGGATAGTAGAATCCGGTTACATAGATGCCCTCTTCTTGCAATTGCGCTGCCATCTCTTGTGATAATTTAGCATCATACAACATCACTGCACAAATTGCTGATTGTGTGGGCTTTATATCAAATCCGGCGGTTTGCATTTTGGTCACAAAATACTCTGTATTATAGTGTAATTTGTCTTGTAACTCATTGGAGTTTTCCATAATGTCTACCATTTTGCTTCCTGCTGCAGCTACCAATGGAGGAATGGAGTTGGAGAACAAGTAAGGTCTGGAACGCTGACGAAGCATGTCAATAATCTCTTTCTTACCGGTTGTAAATCCACCGATAGCGCCACCAAAAGCTTTACCTAAAGTTCCGGTGATAATCTCTACCTGTCCTTTTTTATTGTACAATTCTGTTACTCCTCTTCCTGTTTTTCCTACAACTCCTGCAGAGTGAGACTCATCCAACATCACCATAGCGTCATATTTCTCAGCTAATTCCATGATTTTATCGAGTGGAGCCACATTACCGTCCATGGAGAATACGCCGTCAGAAACAATCAATCTAAAACGTTGTGCCTGAGCAGCTTGTAATTGCTTTTCGAGATCTTCCATATCTGCATTAGCGTAACGATAACGAACTGCTTTACATAAACGAACTCCGTCGATAATAGAAGCGTGGTTCAATGAGTCAGAAATCACCGCGTCCTGATCTGTAAGAAGCGGCTCAAAGAGTCCACCGTTGGCATCAAAACATGCAGCATAGAGAATGGTATCCTCAGTGCCGAAGAAATGAGCTATTTTTTGTTCCAACTCTTTGTGCAAATCTCCTGTTCCACAGATAAAACGTACGGAAGCCATACCGTAGCCGTGGGTTTCCAATGCTTCTTTCGCAGCAGCAATCAACTCAGGACTGTTAGCCAGACCCAAATAGTTGTTAGCACAGAAGTTGAGCAATTTTGTTCCATCCTCAAGAACAATTTCTGCTCCCTGAGGTGAAGCGATCACTCTTTCATTTTTATATAATCCCGCTTCTTCGATAGCGGCTAATTCATCTTTTAAAAATTGTTGAAATTTGTCGTACATTTTTCTCCTATTTTAATTTTTTTGTTAATACTTGAATCATATCTTTGGTCATACTTTCGAGGTCATACTTTGGATTCCATCCCCATTCTTTTCTTGCCACGGAGTCATCCAAGCTATTTGGCCACGATTCTGCAATACTCTGTTTTAGCGGATCAACATCATAAGATATTGTAAAGTCCGGAATATGCTTTTTAATTTCGTTCGCAATAATTTCGGGAGAAACACTCATACCGGTAACGTTAAAAGAGTTTCTGTGAATTAAACGATCCGGATCGATCTCCATTAAGTTGATGGCTGCTTCAATCGCATCAGGCATATAGAGCATATCCATGTAAGTATCTGATTTAATGGGACATGTAAAGTGCCCATCTTTAATCGCTGCGTAATAGATTTCAACAGCGTAATCGGTTGTTCCTCCGCCGGGTAAAGCTACATTAGAGATGAGTCCGGGATATCTCACGGAACGGGTATCTACTCCAAAGCGTTTGTGATAGTAGTCGCCCAACAATTCACCGGCAACCTTAGTGATACCATAAATGGTTTTGGGTCGCTGAATGGTATCTTGTGGGGTCTTATCGTTGGGTGTTTCGGGACCAAATGCTCCGATAGAACTGGGAGTAAAGAGTGCTGTTTTAAACTCTCTTGAAAGTTCCAGGCAGTTCATTAAAACGCCCATTCCTATATTCCACCCCAACAATGGTTTAGCTTCGGCGGTAGCAGACAAAATAGCTACCAGATTATAGATTGTGTCAATATTGTATTTTTTGATTACTTCCGCGATCTGATCTGCTTGTGTCGCATCAATTTTACAAGAGGGACCCTCATCAGCCCAATCAGTTTTCAAAGGATACTGAATGTCAGAAGCAACAACATGATCATTCCCGTATCTTTTTCTTAATGCGGGTACCAATTCCGATCCTATTTGACCACTCGAACCTAAAACTAAAATATTTTTCATTAATTACTCTATTTAAAGTTTTGCAAATTTATATTTTAAAATTTAAAAAAAGCTATCTGAATAGCTAAATAATTTATATCTATACCATTGAATCTATCAATGAGACATTTTCTATCAAAATTGTTCTGGACGGAAACTCATCGATCATCATAAAGTCGTGAGTCGCAATCAAAATCGTTGTTCCTTTTTTATTGATATCGAGGAACAATTTGAAAATCTCCTGTGAAGTGATAGGGTCCAGGTTTCCGGTAGGTTCATCGGCCAAGATCACTTCAGGATTATTCAGCAACGCACGAGCAATACATACTCTCTGCTGTTCACCTCCCGAAAGTTGATGGGGATATTTGAATCCTTTTGTGGACAAGTCAACCGATTCCAGAACATCTTGTATTCGTTGCATCATCTCATCCTTTTTCTTCCATCCCGTAGCTCTCAACATTTCCAGCAGATTGTCCGTAACGGTTTTGTCGGACAGCAACTTATAATCTTGAAACACCACTCCCAATTTTCTTCTCAAATAGGGAATCTCTTTTTTCTTTATGGTTTTCAAATCATATCCCGCAATCCGTGCTTCATCTCCTTCTGCTCTTTCATCAGCTAAAAGCAACTTCAAAATAGAGGATTTTCCCGTTCCCGACTTACCGATCAAATAAACCAACTCTCCTTTTCGAACAGTCATGTTCACTTTAGGAAGAATCAGCATTTTTTTCTGGTAAACATCCACATTTTTTAGCAGGATCACAGGCTCTTTCGAAGGCTGTTCCTTTTCCAATAATTGTGAAAACTCAGGAAGTTCCGGTTGTTCTATTTGTTCATTATCCCCTGCAGTAATTTCCAAATTATCATTCATAACAGCATTATTTTAAGAGTCAATATTGGCATATTGAGCATTTTGTTCAATAAATTCACGACGAGGGGGCACCTCATCACCCATCAGCATAGAGAATACCCTATCCGCTTCAGTTACGTTGTCAATAGTAATCTGTCTTAAGGTTCTCCTTGCGGGATCCATAGTTGTACTCCACAACTGTTCTGCATTCATCTCTCCCAAACCTTTGTACCTTTGAATATGGAGACCTGTTTCATTTTTTCCACCCTCTGTCAGTTCATTAATCGCCTCATCTCTCTCCTGTTCATTCCACACATATATTTCCTGTTTCCCTTTTTTAATCAAATATAATGGGGGGGTTGCAATATAGACATGACCTAACTCAATCAGTTCTTTCATATATCTAAAGAAAAATGTAAGTATCAGAGTGGCAATGTGGCTTCCGTCCACGTCGGCATCCGTCATGATAATCACTTTTCCATAGCGTAACTTCTCGAGGTTCAATGCTTTAGAGTCCTCTTCCGTACCGATTGTTACCCCCAATGCGGTATAGATATTTCTAATCTCTTCGCTATCAAAGATACGGTGCTGCATCGCTTTTTCTACATTCAAAATCTTACCGCGTAGTGGTAAAATCGCTTGATATCGGCTATCTCTTCCCTGTTTTGCGGTACCTCCCGCAGAATCCCCTTCGACGATATACAATTCACACTCTTCGCTATTTTTAGAGGAGCAATCAGACAGCTTCCCGGGCAATCCGCTCGAAGTAAAGACATTCTTTCTTTGCACCAGTTCACGTGCTTTCCTTGCAGCATGTCGTGCTGTAGCAGCCAAAACAACCTTGTTGACAATCTCCTTCGCATCACGAGGATTTTCTTCAAGGAAATTTCTCAACATCTCCCCTACCATCTGGTCCACAATTCCCATCACTTCAGTATTCCCCAACTTGGTTTTGGTTTGTCCTTCAAACTGAGGTTCTTGCACTTTCACTGAAATAATTGCTGTCATTCCTTCTCTAAAGTCATCCCCGGAAATCTCTATTTTTGATTTTTCCAGTTTTTCCAGCATTCCGGAATCATCGGCATATTTCTTCAAAGTCCGAGTTAAAGCACGTCTAAATCCGGCTAAGTGAGTTCCTCCCTCTACAGTATTGATATTATTCACATAAGTATGAATATTTTCAGTAAAGGAAGTGTTGTATTGCATCACCAATTCTACAGGAACATTATCTTTTTCTCCTTCCATGTAGATTGGCGTATCTATTATTTTCTCACGTCCACCGTCCAGATATTTGATAAAATCCTTTAATCCTTCTTCCGAATAGAATGAATCAGATACAAAATTACCTTTTTCATCTACTTCTCTTTCATCTACAATATCGAGTCTGATTCCTTTATTCAAAAATGCCAGCTCTTTCAATCTTGTAGCGAGAATAGAGTATTTGTATTCTGTTGTAACAAAAATCGTATCATCCGGTTTAAACCAGATTTCAGTTCCTCTTTTATCTGTAGTTCCTAACTCTTTAACGGAATAGAGAGGCGTTCCGCGTTCCAGTTCCTGGATAAAGTGTTTGCCTTCTCTATATACTTGTGCTTTGAAGGAGCTCGACAAAGCATTAACGCATGAAACTCCGACACCATGTAATCCTCCGGACACTTTGTAGGATTCTTTATTAAATTTTCCACCGGCATGCAGCACAGTCAGTACTACTTCCAGCGCAGATTTTTGTTCTTTTTCGTGAAAATCTGTAGGAATACCTCTTCCGTTGTCTATAACCGTAATAGAATTATCCTTATGAATTATTACTTTTATATAATTACAATGTCCGGCTAATGCTTCGTCAATCGAGTTATCTACTACTTCATACACGAGATGATGCAGTCCTCTTTCACCAACATCACCGATATACATGGCAGGTCTTTTTCTAATCGCTTCCAAGCCTTCCAAAACCTGAATATTTTCCGCACTGTATAAATGTTCAACTTCAAAATCGTTCTCTTTATCACTCATTCTCATTCTAATAAATTTTTAAAAATCAACCTGCAAATATACAAAAAAAAAACGACACCCAAAGTGTCGTTTTTTCATGATTTTATACAATATTTTTATTGATTTAAAAATCTTTCAGCTTCGATAGCAGCCTTGCATCCTGAGGCAGCTGCAGTAACTGCTTGTCTATAAATTGGATCTTGAATATCTCCGGCTGCAAAAACGCCCGGAACATTGGTTAATGGGCGAACTCCGTCCGTTTTAATATAACCTTGCTCATCCAATTCCAGCTGACCTTTAAAGAGATCACTCATAGGAATCACGCCAATTGCGATAAATACGCCGTCCAAATCAACTTTCTTTTCGCTTTGATCCACAGTGTTGGTTAATAAAATTCCATTGACTTGCTTAATGAACCCTTTTTGTTCTCCCAATATCTCTTTGGGAACATAGTTTAAGAGCAATTCAATGTTAGGCATTTCTCTTACTTTATCTTGCATTGCCTGAGATCCTCTGAACTGGTCTCTTCTGTGAACCAAATAAACTTTAGAGCAGAGTTTAGCCAAGTAGGATGCTTCTTCCAACGCCGTATCTCCTCCACCAATCACAGCAACTACTTTATTTTTGAAAAAAGTTCCATCACAAGTTGCGCAGGCTGATACACCAAAACCTCTGTAAGTTTTCTCACTCTCAATGCCCAACCATCTGGCTGTTGCTCCGGTAGCAACAATCACTGTTTCAGCTTCAATTTGGTGATCATAATCCACCACACAGCGGAAAGGTCTGTTAGAAAAATCTACTTCTGTTATCTCACCTGATCTGATATCAGCACCTACGTTAAGAGCTTGTTCTTTAATTTGTTCCATAATAACCGGCCCTTGTTCTCCTTTTGGATAACCCGGAAAGTTTTCCACATCAGTAGTAATCGTAAGCTGTCCTCCCGGTTGTGACCCTTCATATAGTACAGGCTCCAATCCGGATCTGGTCGCATAAATTGCAGCTGTATATCCCGCAACTCCTCCTCCTATAATTAAACATTTTGTTTTTTCCATAAGTTACAATATTGTTGTTTTAATGATTTGTCTATAAATTACATCACTAACTTAAATCCAATACCGTGAACATTAATAATTTGCACGGATGGATCGGGAGCAAACAGCTTCCTTAATTTTGTGATGTATACATCCATACTTCTGGCATTGTAGTAACTATCATCCCCCCATATTTTTTTCAAAGCATACCCGCGATCGAGAACATCATTCTTTTTATTGATCAACATCAACAAGAGTTCCGTTTCTCTTGTTGTCAGCTTTTTCTCTTCTCCATTAATAATTAAACTTTGATGAGCAACATTAAATGTTATCGATCCCATTTGAATAGGTTGAGTTTCAGTTTCTTCATCCCCGTAAGTTCTCCTCAGCAGTGCTTCAATACGAGCTAACAAAACCTCCATAGAAAAAGGTTTTGTGATATAATCATCACCACCTATTGATAATCCATAGACCATATCTTGTGGTAAACTTTTAGCCGTCAAAAAAATAATCGGAACTTTTTTATCCAACTTCCTAATCTCTTTTGCCAAAGTAAAACCATCTTTTAATGGCATCATAACATCCAGAATACAAATATCCACCTCAGAAGTACAAAACAACTCATAAGCAGACTCACCATTGGTAGCATGTTTCACCTGGTATCCTTTAGCTTCCAAGTATGTTGTTAATACTTTTCCAAGATTCATATCATCTTCGGCCAATAAAACTTTATTACTCGTACTCATAATTATTACTTTTTATATGGGATTGATATAACAAATTCTGCACCTTTCATCGGTTCACTATTTACATAAATAGAGCCTTTATGAAGCTCAATAATTTTTTTCACATAGACAAGACCCAACCCATGTCCTTTAGTATCATGAATATTACCAAAAGAAACACGATAAAAGTCTTGAAAAATACGCTTATGATTCTTCTTTGCAATTCCAATACCGTTATCAGCCACCTTAATAATCAGGTTGCGTTTATCACTCTCTGTTCTGATCACAATATTTGGATTTTCAGGAGAATATTTTATGCCATTTTCTATTAAATTCACGATTACATTATGCATATGAGAACCATCTGCAAAGATAATAGGATTTTTGGCATAAAGATACTGCGAAATTTTTCCATTTTTAGACTCAATTTGAAGGGAAAAATCCAAGCAAATTGAAGATATAAGTTTGTGAATATCAATATCTTCCTCAAATATTTTCAATTGTCCTTTCTTCAATTGAGCCAACTCAAGGATATTACTCACCATTTTTTTCAGTCGACTATTTTCATCATTTATGATAGAAATATAGGAATCTCTCAGTTGAGCTCCTGAAAAAATATCGGGGTCCGACAGCGCCTCACAAGCGAGAGCAATAGTTGATATTGGAGTTTTAAACTCATGGGTCATATTGTTGATAAAATCATTCTTAATGTCCGATATTTTCTTCAATCGATAAAGGTAAAATAAGGTATAAATATTCAACAATGAAATAATTCCAATCAAAGCCAAAATGAAGGCACTGATAGTTCCCATCCTTTGGAATAAAATGAGACGTTGGTCTTTGAAGTAAATGATCAAGTAGTGTGGAGCTGCAAACCGCTCGGAAGGTTTTAAACTAAAAACAAACTCGCTATTCAAAATCGTTGCCGGATCCACTTTCTGAGGTTTGACTACAAACTGAGTAGTGTAATAATTATACAACGCAAAATCAAAATCAGCAGTAATATTGTTTTCCAATAAAGCTTCTTTAATAATTCTATGCAAATAGTCTGAATTCAACAATTGTTGAGTAGAACTATCCATCTCTATTAAGTTCACATTTTCAATAGCCCCAATTTTTTCTACTTCGGTTACCAAAGCTTTATTATCTAAAGTATACTGATCCGGAGAAAAGAACTCCAAATAAGTAGTATCGAAGAACACGGTATCATTAAACGTTAACACTACATCATTTTTATAATAGTTGATACGGGTTCTGATTACTCCGATTGGAGTTACCATGGAGGGGTCCAGTAAAAAACGTTTCCCTTGCTTTGTGTAGAGTAAGTTGGATAGTGAATCTGTAGGTTCAGGTGTTATGACTTTTACAATTGTATCCCCTTTGAGCAGAGCATCTATTCGATTAATCACATCTGACCCGGCTGAAACAATTTCGCGTGTTAAAATACTCTTTTGAACCTTTTCTGCATCCTTATACAATTGAAAAATGGAAAGTATAAGAAAGAAGGAGGATATTACCAGAATAGTGGCTATCAAAATGATAAAGAATCTTTTCATAAATTACAAAATTGAATAATATCTACTCCATCAGGATAACTTAAAATGTCAGGTACTTGCGTTCTTCCCAAAGGAACTGCCCAACGTGATTGAAAAGAATTAATTCTGTCTCTCATCGACAAATTATTAGTGGAAACTGCCTGAATATGTTCACTATGATCAAAGAGATGTGCCAGTAGTTGATCCTCATCTTCATAATACTCAAAGTATAAAACCGAAATAGGTGAGGATAAAGAACTATTTTCAACTAAAATAAATGGACCGGCATCATAAAAAGGAGAACTGTTCATCAAATAAACCGTTTTTTGATACTCTAAGTTATTCAAATAGGAGTGATGATCAGAAATCGCTTCAATCCCGGGTAATAACCCCTCTATTAAACGAGAAATTGAGTAACCGGTCGGGATATAAAGTTTAGATACCGAACGACAACCCATTCCAAAATAGGTGAAAACATCTTTTGATAATGCCAATAGATCATCCAAACTCTCCTCTCCATCCAGAATGGCAACGCTATTTCTGTTCTTTCTCAACAACAAGGGATATGAACTAAAATAGTAATCGAAATATCTTGCGCTATTATTACTTCCGGTAGCAATCACTTTATGTAATGCCGATTTTCCATCAGCCGTTTTATAACCATTTATCGACTCAACAAAAGTAATCCGATCTTTAAAATAGGGATCTAACTCAATAATTCGAGATGCTAATACTGGTAAAAGCAGATGATCTTCAGATGAAAGCTTTCCAACATAACGATTGCCGGAAATCAAAACTGAAAAGAAATCATGAAATGCAGCTAAAGGAATATTACCGGCTGAAATAACCAATACTTTTTCATCTTTCCCCGAATACTCATTGTTGAGATTGGGATAAGCAGAAAGAAGTTGGTCCATTCCGGATTGATCCAGCATTTCTACAATTGCCTCCAAAGATTGAAGGATAAAATTAGGTATAAACCACTTATTTTCGATCGATTGTTGTTCGATTGCATTCAATAATCGAAAATAAAATAAATTATTTTCATCCACATTAGGATAAGAGATTAGAAACCCTCTAATCTCATCTCTCAGTGTTTCAAATAGTTGCAATCTTTTTTTCAAATTCATCGACTAAAAATATAATATCGTGCAAAGATACAAAATAAAAAAAACTTTTTTTAACATTTTTGTATTATTTTTTTTTGTACTTTTGCACCCTCAAACTCAAAACGGGATATAGCGTAGTCTGGTTATCGCGCCTGCTTTGGGAGCAGGAGGTCGCAAGTTCGAATCTTGCTATCCCGACACTTCAAAAAACCGCTCATTACAGAGCGGTTTTTTTTTGTACTTTTGTACAACTATTTTTCAATGATGACAAAACCACAATTTCTACCCACTACCAAAAAGGAGATGGAACTCAGAGGATGGGATCAGGCAGATGTAATCCTTATTACCGGAGATGCCTACATCGACCATCCCTCTTTCGGGGCTGCAGTCATTGGAAGAATAATTGAACAACAAGGGTATAAAGTTGCTATTTTACCGCAACCCAATTGGCGGGATGACCTTCGGGATTTTAAAAAACTGGGAGCTCCCAGACTTTTCTTCGGAATCACCGCAGGGAATATGGACTCCATGGTCAATCATTATACCGCACTGAAACGAATTCGTACAGATGATGCTTACACTCCGGGCAATGTTGCCGGATTCAGACCGGATGACGCTACCATCCAATATACTCGCATAGTCAAAGAACTATTTCCTGATACGCCGGTCATTATTGGAGGAGTTGAAGCTTCCATGAGAAGACTCTCCCACTACGATTATTGGAGAGATCAGTTCAGACCTTCTATTCTTGTTGACTCTAAAGCAGATTTACTGATTTATGGAATGGGAGAAAAACCCATTATCGAAGTTTTAAAGGCATTTCAAACCGATACACCTGTAGAGGAGTCCAAAAAGATTAATCAAGTTGCCTATTTAACCCCAAAAATCGACAAGACAAAACTACCTGAGGATCAATTCCTGGTACTGCAATCTTTTCAAAAGGAACTCTCCGACAAACGGGTTTATGGCGAAAATTTTGTTGCTTTCGAAACAGAGAGCAATAAAATGAAACAAAGAACAATCATCCAACCTTACGGCAAAGAAGATTTAGTCATTAACCCTCCTTTTCCTCCCCTCACAACCGAAGAGATGGATCAATTTGCGCTTTTTAAGGTGATGACTAATCAACCTCATCCGAAATATGACAAACGAGGTCCCATTCCTGCTTTTGAGATGATCAAAAACTCCATTACGATCCACCGGGGTTGTTTTGGCGGCTGCTCATTCTGTGCCATTGCTGCACATCAAGGCAAGTTCATCTCTTCCAGATCCGAAAACTCCATTCTGGAAGAGGTGAAACATCTATCCGAAAGACCCTATTTCAAAGGACACATTTCCGACTTGGGCGGTCCCTCAGCCAATATGTACCGAATGGGCGGCATCTCACGAGAAATTTGTGAGAAATGCCAACGTCCATCCTGTATTTTTCCGACCGTCTGCAAGAATCTCAACATGGACCACCATCCGTTGATCGATTTGTATGATCACAGTAGTTCTTGTCCGAAAGTTAATAAAATTACGATAGGAAGCGGTATCCGATATGATATGCTGGTCACCGACAATCAGGAACTGGATAAAAAGTTCGGACTGACCCTTTACATGGAAAAGATAATCCAAAACCATGTCAGTGGGAGATTAAAAGTGGCTCCCGAACATACTGAGACTACTGTTCTCCAAAGGATGAGGAAGCCCCCCTTTAATTCTTTTATTCAATTCTATAAAAAATTTATCCAAATTAACAACAAGTTCAAAAAGAACCAGCAACTGATCCCCTATTTTATCTCGTCCCATCCGGATTGCTCTATCATTGAGATGGCACAGCTTGCCATTGAAATCAAAAGGAGTAAGGAGTACCCATTTTTGGCTCATCAAAAGGTTCCGATGAGTCTGCCCTCCGACCACGTGCAGGATTTTACGCCTACTCCCATGACCTACTCCACCGCCATGTTCTATCTCGGTTTTGATCCTTACAATAAGAAAAAAGTTACTGTTGCCCGCACGATGCAGGAAAAGCGAGATCAAAACACCTTCTTCTTCTATTTCAAGAGAGAAAACAGAGAAAAGATCCGTCAAATATTACAGCGAAATGGAAGGATCGATCTCTATCAATCTTTATATCAGCATTTTTTTGGAAATAAAAAAAAGGGGGGGAAGGTAAACTAGAGCTATCTCGCCAATATTAGGCTCCCGTGCAAATTCCTTTCTGTTCTGACATTGCCTGTCCTGTTCTCTACATAATAAATAGCCCAATAGTACTGTCCTTCCGGTGCGGGAGTTCCTCCGATCTCACCGTCCCATCCTGTTTTAAAATCCTCTGTCCGGAAAACTTGTTTCCCCCATCGATCAAATATCAGCAATACCAGCGTATCAATTCCCTTAGTTTCGGGACAAAAATAGTCATTAATTTGATCTCCGTTGGGTGTAAAAATGTTAGGAACTGAAATTTCAGAACATTCCCTAAACTCAATGGTATCTGAAACCACACAACCCCGATCATCGACAAACACCCAATAGAGTCCCGGTTCAGTAATTAACAACGTAGAAGTGACATCATCGGTACTCCACAAAAACTCTCCTTCCAGAGAATCCAGATTGATTAATAACTCGTCCCCCTCACACAAATAGTCGTCTACACCCAAAAAAAGAGTCTGATATGGCACCACTTCTATCTCAATTTGAGCAGTATCAAGACACCCATCCGCACTGGCGATAACAGAATAAGTCGTGGTAGAAGCAGGTCTCACCTCTATTTCATCCCCCACCTCTCCATTGCTCCAAATTAAACTGACAGGCGTATTGGACTCAACATAGAGACGTGTAAATTCCCCTTCACAAATCAAGGAATCAGTACATAGTAAATCAATAAATGGCTGGGGTTTAAATGCTACATGGATTGTATCAGTAGCAACACAATTAGAGTTATTCCACCCCTGACACCAATAATCTCCTTCTGCAACAATCATGATTGAAGGTGTGGTTGCTCCTGTAGACCAATAATAGCTGCTGTACTCTTCCGTCGGTTGAATCATAACAAACTCCCCCTCGCAAATAACCGTATCGCTGCCCAAATCCATTTGTGGATTTTCAACTATCACTGATACAGAATCGACACATATTTTCAATTCCGAAAAGAAAATATCATCAATGGAGAAGTCATTTCCTCCAAGACCCTGGTTCTGATTTACTATTGAAATGTTGGCACTCGTACTTGTTCCTGAATTCCAAATGGTATAAAATTGAGTCCAGTGACACAATGTATCTGAACAAACAAAAACCGGTCCAATCAGGCTAAAATTAATTCTAAATTGAAGTTGCGCTTCATTATCAGCACAAACGGTTTGAGCCCAGCAGGAAAAAATATAGTCTGTATGAGGAACAACCTGTAGTACTTGCTGCCATACGGTGGTATTGGGTTGGATTGCCCCGTTGATAATCATGTGGTTCCCGGTTCCTGTGGTATGGTCCGGACAGGATGAGAAGTGAGAGTGATAAGTTTGCGGATTAGGACCAACCATATAAGTCCCTTCATCCCATAAACTGGTATTGTTATATATGTATTGACTGAAAAAACCGGTATTCCCGAGTTCAAAATCACCGTTATAGATCAAATTAGGACCCGGAGAGGTAATGTTGCAATAATAAGTGACATTGGTATCTGTTGTGACAGAAGTATAATAGTTTGTCAGATTAGATAACCCCTCTTCAGGATACCACTGATAAAACAATCCTCCCGATGCAACAAAATAAGCTGTTTCTCCACCACAAATAGTGTCATTTTCTCCGGCACTGACGTTCAAAACATAAACAGTCGATGAATCCACAATAGGTTCCCCCGGAACAAAAATTTGAACAGTATAAGTGGTGGTCGTAGTTGGCGATACCGTAATGGAGGATGTGGTCGCTCCATTAGACCACAAATAACCCGTCGCAATAAGCATTCCTGCATCAATCGTAACTGTCTCCCCTTCACAAATAGTAATGATACCGCCTATATACCAATTTTGTGAAAAAAGAGGACTAATCGTAAGTGTTACTATAAGAGACAAAACAAATCTCATCACAACTAATAATGATCCGCTGATAAAAGCAAAGAAGAATACTTATACCTTAGACATGCAAATATACAAAAAGTTCCAGTAGAATATTGACAAATCCTAATAACACCTATTAAAGGTTAATTAATCGTTCACAGTACGTGGATTTTTCCCACAAATTGTTTCACTTTTGAGTATGGAAAACCAACCCTCATACGATAGGAATATGTAGTATTACATTCTAACTTTCCATTCACTTTACCATCCCACATGAACGCCGGATCTACTGTATAATAGATTACTTCTCCCCAACGATTAACTATAAACAATTCAAATGTAATGATTTGAGAAGCAGTCTCAGGAGGAAGACAGAGATAATCATTAAGTCCATCTTTTTGCCCGGGAGTGATTGTATTCGGCATATAAATGTGATACTCACAAGGTCTAACGACAACTGTTTGAGATATTGAACCTTCACAACCAAACTGGGAACTTGCAGTTAAATGAACTTCATAATCCCCCTCCTTTTCAAATACGTAAGTCGGATGCATTAGATTTGAGATACAGCCATCTCCAAAATTCCATAAATAATTGACTGCACCGGTGCTTAAATTAGTAAAAACAGAAGCATTATGGATACAATTAATTTGGGATGTAAAATCAACTTCCGGATTAGGATGAACAACAACCTCAACTGTATCAACCTCCATTTCACATCCTGATATATTACCTTGAACAATATAATATCCTGTATTTTCGACAGTTGCACTAGAAATTGAGTACGAATGAGTTGTTGAAGGTCCTTGAATAGTAGCACCGGTATTACCAAAAACCCATATATAGTTAGCTCCCTCCAAAGGATTTAAAACTTCCATTTGGATCCCCTCTCCTTCACAAACAACTATATCGCTACCTAAATCCACTTGTAAATTTTGAACAATTACCAATACCGAATCTGAGCATGTTTTTAATTCCGAGAAAAAAACATCATCAATAGCAAAGTCATTCCCTCCTGCTTCTTGATTTTGATTTACTATGGAAATAGTAGCATTTGTAATGGTTCCTGAATTCCAAATAGTATAAAATTGAGTCCAATGACACACCGTGTCTGAACAAAGAAAGACTGGTCCAATCAAGGTATTATTAATTTTAAACTGAAGCTGTGCTTCATTACCTGCAGCCACAGTTTGAGCCCAACAGGAAAAAATATAGTCTGTATTAGGAACAATCTGTATTACTTGTTGCCATATTGTGGTATTAGGGTGAATAGACCCATTAATGATCATAAAATTACCGGTTCCCGTGGTATGATCCTGACAGGGAGAGAATCCTGAGTGATAGGTTTGTGGATTTGTTCCTACCATATAAGTCCCTTCATTCCATAAACTGGTATTATTGTATAAGTATTGACTAACAAAATCTGTGTTTCCTAGTTCAAAATCTCCGTTACGAATCAGATTAGGTCCCATAGAGGTGATATCACAGTAATAGGTCCCACTAGCATCGGTAGTTACAGAAACAAGATTACTTGTCGGATCAGATAAACCTGTTTCAGGATACCACCGATAAAAAAGTCCTCCCGTTGCGTGCAAAAATGCAGTTTCACCGGAACAAATAGTGTCATTTTCTCCGGCATCGACTTGTATAACATAAACAGTCGATGAATCCACAATAGTTTGACTATTAATAACAATTTGAACAATATAAGTTGTGGTAATGGTTGGGGTCACCGTAATAGTACATGTTGTTGCACCGGTAGACCATAAATGAGATGTTGCACCCGGCATCTGAGCCCTAATTGTAACTGTTTCCCCTTCACAAACGGTAATGATACTTCCTATTGGCCAACTTTGTGAAAAAAGATGACAACTGAGAAATATCGATATAAAAAACAGCAAAACTCTCATAAAACAATTGATCTACTAATAACGGGAATATTCAATCTACAATTTCAACATGCAAAAGTATAAAAAATACAAATTGAATATGTTAACAAACCTGAATAGGTTTAAAAATGGGTTAATCTGATATCTGGAAATGGAATGAACCCGTATAGAGAAACTAGATTTTGGAACTTTTTCGCACTTTTTGACGCAAACCTAACACATAAATCAAAGATCGAAACAGAACCTTCATTTAGTTTTTCGAGCGCATTAATCTGTCCCGTTTGGTAAAATAAAAAAACAAAAAAGCGCCTAAGTTGTTAACATTCAAACAATTTAGGCGCTTCTGCGGAGAGAGAGGGATTCGAACCCCCGGGGGCTCGCACCCCAACGGTTTTCAAGACCGCCGCAATCGACCACTCTGCCATCTCTCCGCCGCAAAAGTACAAAAAAAACAATAGTAAATTGCTCTTTTTACTTTTTTTATTTATTTTTTTTATTTTTAATTAAAAACAAATTATTCTACTGGAACAAATACTCTGGTAGCCAGATCTTTATCTAATTTGTACATCCCATAACCATGATTTCCAATCAATCGTACACTGTCTACCAAACCCAAAGCAGTCTCTTCCTCTTCAACTTGTTCGTCAATGAACCAATTAAGCATAGATTGAGTTGCAAAATCACGCTCATCTATAGCAAGCTGGTAAATATCATTGATAAGCCCGGTTACTACTTGTTCATGTCTATAAGTTTCCTCAAACATAGCAAGAACTGAATCCCATTCAGTTTGTACCTCTTCAATAGGTTTTAGAATAACCTTTCCCCCGCGGGAAATAAGGTAATTTTTAAACTTAAAGGCATGTGCTTGCTCCTCTTGAAACTGAATTTCAAACCAATTGGCTATTCCGGGCAATCCTTTGGCTTCGCAATCCATAGCCATAGATAAATAAAGGTATGCAGACCATAATTCAGCATTGATCTGATTGTTTATTGCTTCTTCAATTTTTTTACTTAACATAATTTAACAATTTAGTGATTTAACAATTAAAATAAAAATATTACCGTGCAAAAGTAGGAAAAAAAAACAACTTCTTTGAAAAAATCTAATATTTCTTAAAAAAAAATTAAATTTCTAACTTTTAGGGTTTTATATCAAAATGTTCATTAATTTTGCAGTTTTCCGTTTCACACAAAATAACCACTCAAATTTTTATTTATCCTATTGAAAAATAAAACAAAACATAACAAAATATAATAAAACATGGGTCGAATTAAAGAAGAATTAAAAGCTTTAGGGATTACGAATCCCGGTACGATTTATCTGAACATTTCTTATGATGAACTGTACAAACATGAAACAATGCCTCATTTAGAGGGGTATGAAAAAGCTTATCACACAAAGTCAGGAGCTTTATCAGTAGATACCGGTGTATTCACAGGGCGTTCTCCAAAAGACAAATATGTTGTCATGGATGACCAAACCAGAGACACTGTATGGTGGCATGATCCCAATAAAAAAGGATCTGACAACAAAGCGATCTCACAGGAAACATGGAACCATCTAAAACAAATTGGGATCAATCAGTTAAACGGAAAGGATATCTACGTTATGGACCTTTATGCTGGTGCCAATGAAGATACCAGACTGAAAATCAGATTCATTTCAGAAGTTGCCTGGCAGGCTCATTTTGTTAAAAACATGTTTATCAGACCTTCTCAAGAGGAATTGGAAAACTTTGAACCTGATTTCATTCTTATCAATAGTTGTAAAGCTACCAATCCACAATGGAAAGAACAAGGATTGAATAGTGAGGTATTTGTTGCCTTCAACATCACTGAGAAAATGGGTGTTATCGGTGGATCATGGTATGGTGGAGAAATGAAAAAAGGAATCTTCTCCATGATGAACTATTTCTTACCTTTGAAAAATATTGCAGCTATGCACTGCTCTGCTAACCAAGGAAAAGATGGCAGAACAGCAATCTTCTTCGGGCTTTCAGGAACAGGTAAAACAACACTATCTACAGACCCCGAAAGAGCATTAATCGGAGATGATGAACATGGTTGGGATGATCATGGAATTTTTAATTTCGAAGGTGGATGTTATGCAAAATGTATTAACCTGTCTAAAGAAAATGAACCCGACATTTATAACGCCATCAAAAGAGATGCGTTATTGGAGAACTTAGTCATTGATGAGGAGGGAAATATTGACTTTACTTCTGATGCCAAGACTGAAAATACAAGGGTTTCTTATCCTATTTACCACATCGATAACATAGTAAAACCTAAGTCAAAAGGGACTCACCCAAGCCATGTGATATTCTTGACCGCCGACGCTTTTGGTGTCCTCCCCCCTGTTTCTATTATGTCAAAAGAACAAATGATGTATTATTTCCTCAGTGGATATACTGCTAAATTAGCGGGAACAGAACGTGGAATTGTTACTCCAACTCCCACTTTCTCCTCTTGCTTTGGAGCCGCATTCCTAACTTTACATCCTACTAAATACGCTGAAGTGTTTGGAGCTAAAATGGAAGAACATAAAGCAACTGCTTATTTAGTAAATACCGGATGGATTGGTGGAGGTTACGATTCAGGTGGAAGCAGAATTTCAATTAAAGATACCCGCAGAATTATCAATGCTATTTTGAATGATGAACTCATTAATGTAGAAACTGAAGTGGTTAGACCTTTCAATCTAACTATTCCTAAATCTGTTAACGGTGTAAATCCTGAAATTTTAAATCCAATGAATAGCTGGAAAGACAAAGAAGCATTTAAAGAAACTGCTAACAAATTGGCTGCTTCTTTTATCAAAAACTTTGAAGCTTTCACAGATCAGGAAGATGGGAAAAGATTGGTTCAATTCGGACCTACTTTGTAATCCAATTCTTTTAAATAAAAAAAGGGCTGCGATGCAGCCCTTTTTTTTATGAGTGAACTTTATTATTGTTCACTTTTTTCAAGATCTTCTTTTAAGTTTTGAAGAACATCTAAATCACCTAATGTTGTTTTTTCTATACTTTCATTCAACTTAGAGATTTCACTTTTTCTTCTCTTCTCTTCAGCTACATGCTTCTTCTCATCCTCTTCTCTTTCCTCTTGCCAGATCTTAGAGTGAGAAAGTGTAATCTTCTTAGCTTCTTTTGAAAACTCGATCACTTTGAACAACATCACTTCTTCCAGTTTTGGATTGGATTTATCCTCTTTCATCATTCCACGGTTGAATGCGAATCCTTCGATTCCATATGGTAAAGCAATCACATAACCTTTATCATTTTGGCTGATTACTGTACCTTCGTGTACTGAATCAATAGTAAATACGGTTTCAAATACATCCCATGGATTTTCTTCCAATTGTTTGTGTCCTAAACTTAAACGACGATTTTCTACATCCACTTCCAATACTACAACATCAATAGGATCACCAATCTTTGTAAATTCAGCAGGGTGTTTGATCTTTTTAGACCATGAAAGGTCTGAAATGTGGATTAAACCATCAACTCCCTCTTCCATTTCTACAAAAATACCAAAGTTAGTGAAGTTTCTAACTGTTGCAGTAAATTTAGCATTAACAGGATATTTTTCAGTAATATTTTCCCATGGATCAGGAATCATCTGTTTCATACCCAATGACATCTTTCTTTCTTCTCTGTCAAGAGTCAACACAACTACTTCAACCTCATCCCCTACTTTAAGGAAATCATGAGCAGTACGTAAGTGTTGTGACCAGGACATTTCTGAAACGTGTAATAAGCCCTCAACACCAGGAAGAAGTTCAATAAATGCACCATAATCGGCAATCACTACAACTTTACCTTTTACTTTATCACCCACTTGTAGGTTAGGATCTAAAGCATCCCATGGATGTGGTAGTAATTGTTTTTGACCCAATGCAATACGTTTTTTATTTTCATCAAAGTCCAAAATAACAACGTTGATTTTTTCATCCAATTGAACCACCTCTTCAGGGTGAATAATTCTACCCCAAGAAAGGTCAGTAATGTGAATTAATCCGTCAACTCCGCCTAAATCGATAAACACACCATAGCTGGTGATGTTTTTAACGGTACCTTCAAGAATTTGTCCTTTTTCAAGACGTGCAATGATCTCTGCTTTTTGTGCTTCAAGCTCATCTTCAATTAAAGCTTTATGAGAAACTACCACGTTTTTATATTCGTGATTGATTTTCACCACTTTAAACTCCATGCTCTTATTCACATAGATATCATAATCTCTAATCGGTTTCACATCAATTTGAGAACCGGGTAAGAATGCCTCAATACCAAATACATCAACAATCAAACCACCTTTAGTTCTGCATTTAACATAACCGGTAATAATCTCCTGGTTATCATATGCCTGGTTAACACGATTCCAGGATTGTAACAAGCGAGCTTTTTTATGCGAAAGTTGAAGTTGTCCTGATGCATCCTCTTGATTTTCAACATAAACTTCAATTTCATCTCCCACTTTAAGATCCGGATTGTAACGTAACTCGTTAGCTGAAATTACACCATCCGATTTAAATCCGATGTTTACAACAACTTCTCTTGAGTTAATAGAAACCACAGTTCCTGTAATCACTTCATTCTCATCAACCGATTTGAACGATCTGGTATATAACTCTTGATATCTTTCTTGTTCTTCAGCTGAATATCTGCTTCCTTTCTTCTCGATTGAATCCCAACTGAACTCATCCAATGAAGGATAAGCACTTTCGAACACTTTCTTAGATCTTTCAGCAGCTGGTTTTTCAACTTCCGGTAGTTCTTCGGCAACTACTTCATTTGTTGATTCAACTTCTTCCGGTTTTGCTTCCACTTCAGGAGTTTCAGCTACCACTTCTTCTTGAGCTTCACTTACCACTTCCGGAGTTTCTTGTACTGTTTCCGGAGTTTCAGCTGCTACTTCCGGAGTTTCGTTTACCGCTTCAGGAGTAGGTTCTCCTTCGGTGTTTTTTAATAAATCTTCTGACATTTTTTACTGATTTGCTAGCAAATCATAATTTTTAATAGGTTTAACATGAGGTTAACTTTCTGAATATCAAACCAAAGAGCCTCATTTGATTTGAGCCTGCAAAATTACATAAAAATTCAATACAACCCTACCAATTTTTGACAATTTATTAACAATTATATTATTATCTCTTTTTTTTTGAAATAAAAATAAAGGGGGGGCAGAACGTTCAATACGCTATAGATATCCTTTTCCCCCACTCGGAAACATATCGCCCTACGAGATGAAGGCGGAATGAATCAATTACGAATTACGAGTTACGAATTACGATGAACAAACCTTACCCTTAAATTGGCTGTAGAGACGCAATGCATTGCGTCTTACGACCGTATGCGATTAAAAATTATAACCCCGTAATTCGTAATTATCCACAATTTCTCCAAAAGACATAATATTGCCGAGTGGGGTGATAGGAGATCAATTAGGGGGCGGATATCCTGCCCCCTAATTTTTTTTATTTCATAATAAGAAGAAAGAAAAAAAGTCGAAAGTCGAAATAAACTGTCAATTCTAAAAACTAAAAATCTAAAATCTAAATTTATTTATTCCGCCTTTCGCCTTCAACCTTCCGCCTTCAAAAAAGGGCTGTCTCGTGATGAAACAGCCCTTTTAAAATCATATTAATCTCAATGTTAAAGCACATGAATTGGAACAAGAATCTCTTTTCCTACTTCTACTGCTTTTTCATTATCAGGAATCAATTTGTGGTGTCTTTCAGGTAAAGATTTTTCCAATCCTTTTCTTAAAAACTCAGGATTAATAATCGGTTTAATTTTTAGGAATCCACCCAACATAATCATATTGGATAATCTTGCATTACCAATTTCCAATGCTTTGTCAGTACCGGCAACCTGATAGATGCTGATATCTTTTCGTGTGGGATGTGCACTGATTCCATTGGGATCATAAATTAACAAACCACCCGGTTTAACACTGTTTTCAAATTTATCCATCGATTGTTGATTCAGGATAATTGCTGTATCAAACTGGTTTAACGTTGGGGAGTTAATTCTTTCATCACTGATAATTACAGTAACATTAGATGTACCACCTCTCATTTCTGGTCCATAAGATGGCATCCAACTCACCTCTTTATTTTGCATTGCTCCGGAGTATGCGAGAATTTTGCCCATAGACAATACTCCTTGTCCTCCAAACCCTGCTATAATTATTTCTTCAGTCATATTATTTTATTTTTTAAATTATACAATAGTTATAAGATTCAATTAATCACTCGTGTATTAATCTATTCTTTTTCTGGAACTTTAAGGTCACCCAATGGATAGAATGGCAACATATTTTCCTCTAACCATTCGTTAGCTTTAACAGGCGACATTTTCCATCCTGAGTTACAGTTGGAGACAATCTCTACAAATGTAACTCCCTTGTTCAATTTTTGATATTCAAAAGCTTGACGGATCGCTTTTTTAGCTCTACGAACCAAGGCAGGAGTATAAACAGCTTGTCTGGTTACATAATAAGTTCCGGGTAATTGAGCCACCAATTCAGTAATTTTCAATGGGTGTCCATTAAACTGTTGTTCTCTTCCGTATGGTGAAGTAGCGGTAACCATTCCTTCAAGAGTAGTAGGCGCCATTTGTCCTCCGGTCATACCATAAATTCCGTTATTAACGAAAATAATGGTAATATTTTCACCTCTGTTACAAGCATGAATTGTTTCACCGGTACCAATCGCTGCCAAGTCACCATCACCCTGGTAAGTAAATACAAATTTTTCTGGTCTTAAACGTTTCATTGCAGTAGCTAATGCAGGAGCTCTTCCGTGAGCAGCCTCAGCAATGTCAACATCAAAATAATTGTACGCCAATACTGCACAACCAACAGGAGCTACACCTAATGTTTCACTCTGTATTCCCATCTCATCGATTACCTCAGCTACCAATCTGTGAGTAGTTCCATGACCGCAACCTGGACAATAGTGCATAACTGTATCTGTCAAAACTTTCGTTTTTGAATACACTAAATTTTCGGGTTTTATAATTTCTTCTCTAGTCATATTATTTCTTATTTTTTTGATTAACAATTATAAAGTTTTTAATACTTCAAAAATTTCAGTTGGAGTTGGAATCATTCCACCAAATCTACCATAATGTTGAACAGGAACTTTACATTCTACCGCCAATTTCACATCTTCGATCATTTGTCCGGCACTCATTTCTACTGTTAAGATAGATTTAACTTGTTTGCTTAGTTCCAATAATGGTTTTTTAGGGAATGGCCATAAAGTAATAGGACGTAATAATCCAACTTTAATGCCTGCTTCTCTTCCCAACTGAACTACTTTTTGACAAATACGAGCTGAAGAACCGTAAGCTACCAAGAGGATTTCTGCATCTTCTGTTTGGAAAGTCTCGTAACGAACTTCATTCTCTTCACAAACTTTATATTTTGCCTGTAATTTATGATTTACTTTCTCTTGTACAACAGGATCCAATTGAAGAGAAGTAATAATGTTGTGACCTCTTGACTCTGGTTTTCCTACTAAAGCCCATGGATATGTTTTAGCAATATACTCATTTGTCCATCTGGGTTTGTACTCACCTACTTCTACTTTTTCCATAACCTGACCAATTACCCCGTCAGATAAAAGCATTACAGGGTTTCTATATTTAAATGCCAGGTCAAATCCCAACTCAACAAAATCATACATCTCTTGTACAGAAGCAGGAGCTAATGTAATCAATCTGTAGTCACCATGTCCACCACCTTTTACAGTTTGGAAATAGTCTGCCTGAGAAGGTTGAATTGTACCTAATCCGGGACCGCCACGCACTACGTTTACAACCAAAGCGGGTAACTCTGCACCGGCGATGTAAGATAATCCTTCTTGCATCAAGCTGATACCGGGGCTGGATGATGTAGTCATCACCCTTTTACCCAAAGCTGCACCACCATATACCATATTAATAGATGCTGTTTCACTTTCTGCCTGAAGAACTACCATTCCTGTTTTTGGATATGGGTTTTCTGCGGTTAAATACTCAAGAATTTCAGACTGTGGCGTAATAGGATATCCAAAATAACCATCACACCCACAACGAATAGCGCCTTCTGCTATCGCTTCATTCCCTTTCATCAATTTTATTTCTTTTGCCATATTGATATTTTTAATAAATTAATAATTATAGTTCATTGAAGTATTGAAGTCTCAATTAAACCTTAGCTCTGTAAACTTCAATCACTCCGTCAGGACATAAAATCGCGCAGTTTGCACATCCGATGCAAGTATCCGCGATAATCTCTAAGTGATTATATCCTTTTTTGTTCGCTTTTTTTCCAAGCGCAATACATTTCTGTGGACATCCGGTAACACAGACTCCACAACCTTTGCACCCTTCGGTGTCAATTACAATTGTGCCTTTAAATGCCATACTTATTTTTTTTAGTTGATTAGAATATTTGTTCTTTTTCAGAGAATTTAACCTCTCCTCTAAGAGGGTGCTAAATTACTATTTTTTTCGTTACAAATAGTACTTTTTTTATTTTTTATTACAAAAATCCCTGTTTTTTTAATACTTGATTGATTACAGTAGTGAAATACAGATTATCCTCCTTCTTGTATCTTTTTTCAGTAATAATGCGGGCTAAGTTGGGTAATTGATTCTCTTCGAGTAGTTGTAAAGTCTGAGGGTGGCTCTCTACTTCTTTGTACAATCTATTGATCGACTGCTCATTATAGTCCTGATACTCCTCATAATGTACCACAGCTTCAAGAGGTAACTTGTAGGGTGGCTCCGGTTTCTCAACAGGATGTCCAACAGTAATGGAAACTAAAGGAACAACACCTGCGGGTAATTTTAAATAATCGACAAATTTGTCAGCATTATAAATTACGGTTCCCAGCCAGCAAATTCCCAATCCTAATGACTCGGCAGCAACACAGGCATTTTGAGTCGCAATCATGGCATCCATTATAGCCCAGTGATAAGCCTGTACATTATTGTATGCTGTAGTGTCTGCATCCCGAAATAAACAATATTTGTTGAATCGGTTAAAATCCGCACAAAAAGTTAAAATTAACGGAGATTGTGTCGCCATCGGTTGATTGAAATGGAACGGAGCCATCTCTTTCATTTTCTCCTTGTCTCGTGTTACGATAATGCTGTATAGTTGCATGCCCCCCATAGTTGAACCACTGGAAGCCGCTTTCAGAATCAGTTCCAAATCTTGATCAGAAATGGGTTGATCACTATATTTGCGAATTGTTCTGTGTTGTAGTAAAGTTTTAAGTGTTTCATTCATATTATTGTACTTTAAGTCTAATTAATTACTCTGTTTTTTCTATTTTTCCATCTTTTATGACTCCATAACCATTGGGGGGGAGACATGCATACCGTCTTCTCTAACAAAGTGACATATTGCTCTATTATCCCTCCATAGGGAACTGAGTGAGGCTCCTCAGTTATTAATGTCAGTTCAACCTCGTAATAGCCTCTTTTAACCTGGTTAACCTGATAGTAGACTACCGGTATATTGTACTTTTTTGCAAAATATTCAGGTCCGTAGATCATGGCAGATTCCTGATTTAGGAACTGAGTATAGTACGCTTTTTTTAAATCATTGGGCGATTGATCACTTAACATCATATAAGCTGCCGGTATTTGATGTGTTTCATAATACTCAAAACGTTCTCGTATACGGTCTTGGAAAACCACCTCAGTTCCATACCTTGTCCTGGCACGATTGATCAGTTTTTCAAAGTTTTTATCGGTATTGGGCTTCCCTACCCCAACCCCATGATGTTCAAAAAGCAGATCCAAAGCCAACACCATCCACTCCCAATTATTGTAGTGTCCCGATACTAAAATCACACTCCTTCCTTGCTTATAAAATTGCGAAATCAACTCCGGATTCACACAACGATATCTCTTCAATAAAGATTTTTTACTGATGGTTAACATCTTCAGCATTTCGACACCCAACTGAATTAAATGACGTTGAAATTGCTTGTATAATTTCAATCTTTCAGCTTCATTTAACTTCGGGAAGGAGAGTCTGATATTAGTAAGGGTGACATCTTTTCTGTAAGGAATAACATAAGTAATCAACAAATAAAATGGGTAGAATATAATGTTTAAAACCCACAATGGAAGTAATGATAAGGGGTAAAAAACACAATAAAATAATAACTTTATTCCCATTTATTTTGATTTAAATAATTGAGCAAATTCATACAAATTTTCGAAGGAAAAATCAGCCAATTCCATAATCTGATCCCTATTGGGGACATCCTTTTCTCCAACATAAACTGTAGTCATTCCCAAAGCATGACCAAATTGAATATCCGTAATCATATCCCCAACCATAATAGAGCGTTTAAAGTCGATTTCCGGAAACATTTTTTGGGCTTCATAAGCCATTCCCGTTTTAGGTTTTCTGCACGGACAATCATCTTCCGCTTTATGGGGACAAAAGAAAAAATGATCAATGGCTATATTTTCTTTTTGTAAATCCTCATTTAGTCGATTATGAATTTGCACCACCTCATCGTAACTACAAAGT
Organism: Bacteroidales bacterium UBA5429; assembly: GCA_002427605.1. GTDB lineage: Bacteria > Bacteroidota > Bacteroidia > Bacteroidales > WCHB1-69 > UBA5429. The sequence continues at coordinate 26,757 of DIRT01000034.1, forward strand.
CCTTTTCCAACAGATTGCTGATTTGAAACAACAATAATTTTGTAAAATTTTCCTTTTAAAAGATGGAGCGCTTCTTTCAAAAATGGCATTAATATTAACTCCTCGTAATGAAGCACATACCCATCCACAATTCTTTTATTGATCACACCATCACGATCTAAGAAGAGTGTCCATTGGGGTACTGACAAGATATCATTCATTATACCAGTGATTTTCATCTTCAGGAATTAATTTACTTTTTTTCTTATTTATTCTATCGGTAATATCCCTTAACAGTTCTTCTGCTCTCTCTTTGTCTGACAGATAATAATTAATCGAAGAAACATATTGTTCTTTTGTCAAACCATATTGATCAAAAAGATCTGCGTATAGTGAGCGTGTAACAGACAACCTATTGGAATCAGGTGGGGTATAATAAACAATACTTTCAATAATGAATGTTTTTTCCAGAATCACCACCATGGAGTCATAAGGAATTAAATTCGGTGGTGGAGGTACTACTTTCTTTTTCTGACATCCATTCAAAAACATGAAAGAAATAACCAAAAAAACGAGTCCTATTTTCAATTTTCCGGTATTCATACCTCTGATCTGTTACCAAAAAAGCAGCCATAGTGCTGCTCTTTTAAAATGTTGGGCGACCAATGGGATTCGAACCCACGACCTTCGGAACCACAATCCGGCACTCTAACCAGCTGAGCTATGATCGCCATAATTTCGAATCGCAAAAATACAACTTTTTTGATTATAAAAACCATTTTTAATAAAAAAAATTAACTTTCTCTTTTTATTAGCAATTGAGTTAATAAAAAATAGATTTTGAGGATTATTTTATGTACCTTTGCAGTACAAAATAATCGGGAATGCATAGAAAGCTAATTGTGTTGATTATCAGCGTATTAACCATTTTTCAAATTAAGGGTCAAACGCTTCAAGAGTTCCAATCTATCCTAAATCAGTTCAATGCTGACTCTATAAGCAGAACTGTTCATGACCTGGCTGCGTTCCAAAATCGCTTCTGCAACAATACTCCTCAGGGGAATAAAGCAGTAGCAGACTATTTAGTTCAGCGATTAAGAGAATACGGAATAGAAAATGCACGGGTTGATTCCTTTCGTTACAGTGGATATACCTGGGCTACAGGTCAAATAGATCGCTATTTTTACAATGTTCAGGGATCGATTATTGGCAATAGCAACTCTTTAGACAGATATATTATTGGAGCACATTTGGATGCCATTTCCACAGATGATTATTGGATGCTTACTCCCACTGCTCCAGGTGCAGATGATAATGCTTCCGGTTGCGCAGTTTTTGTAGAAATTGCAAGAATCTTCCATGAAAATAATCTGCAACCTGCACATACAATCACCTTCATGGGATGGGATGCTGAAGAGATAGGATTGGTCGGATCTTATTACGATGCTGCAGTGAGAGATAGTCTCGGAGAAACTTCATATATAACAGTACTCAATAATGATATGGTTGCCAATCAACCGGAAAATCTCCCCTATACACTAGATTTATACCAATATGATAATTCCGTTGAATTACATGAACTGGGTACCGATATTCTGGAACGATTTACAACAATAACCCCTAACTTTCCTGATGATAATTCCACAATGAGAATGTATTCCGATAGCTGGGCATACGATCAATCAGGATGCAAAGCTATTTTTGCCATTGAACACTATTTTACAGAAAACTACCATACTGAACAAGACCTTCCTGAATTTCTGAACTATGATTTTGCCAAAGAGGTTGCAAAATATAATTTTGCTCTCCTATTTCATTATTGTATTGCTGATGTTTTCACCTTAGGTGAACATCTACCGGAATTATCAGAGTCTATTCAACTCTATCCAAATCCTGTTCAGTCTCACTGCTATATCCACTCCTCTACTGATAATGCCATACAAAGCATAACTATTTTTGACCTCTCAGGAAAAACTATTTTCCAATCCAATGAAAACAACCAATTTGAAACAGTTTACTCACTTGATTTATCATTTTTATCCCATGGCTTTTTCATGGTAAAAATTGACACAAATCAAGGAACTGTATATAAAAAAATTATTAAACAATAAATAAAAATTTATGTCAACAAGTAAGCAAATTATTGAAAGAGACAGTGTTGTCGTAAAGTTTGTCGGAGATTCCGGAGACGGAATGCAACTTTCAGGTACTCTTTTTTCTGATGCAGCAGCTTTAGCAGGTAATGACATTGCCACATTCCCTGATTATCCTGCTGAAATTCGTGCTCCGCACAATACCATTGCCGGAGTATCAGGATTTCAAGTACACATTGGCAAAGAAACCAAAATTATTGGTGACAAATGCGATGTACTCGTGGCCATGAATCCGGCTTCCCTTAAAGCTAATCTAAAATGGATTGACAAAGGAGCTACTATCATTACTGATGTCGATGCCTATGATGAAAAAGCATTGGAAAAAGCAGGATACCAAAGCAATCCCTTAACTGATGGATCTTTAAGCTCTTACAAACTAATTACCCCACCTATTTCTACTTTAGCTCAAGAAACAGCAACTCAGTATGGCATGGATACAAAAAATGCTGCCAGAACAAAAAATATGTTCTGCCTGGGCATGGTTTACTATATTTTCAACTTTGATTTAGACACTCCGGGTACCCTGATAGATAAACGTTTTAAAAAGAAACCCGATGTTGCTAAGGTAAATAAAAAAGTTCTCGAAGCAGGTTATAACTTTGCAGAAACTATTGAAGCTTTCGAATCCAGATTCCAAATCTCTAACGTACAACTTCCAAAAGGAAGATACCGTAACATTACCGGTAATATCGCAACCGCATGGGGTTTACTGGCAGCTTCTGAACGTTCCGGAAGAGATCTTTTCTTAGGTTCCTATCCTATCACTCCTGCTACCGAAATTTTAATTGAGATTGCTCAACACAAATCTTTAGGAGCTAAGGTTTTCCAGGCAGAAGATGAAATCGCAGGAATCTGTTCTGCTATTGGTGCATCTTTCGCCGGTTCATTGGCGGTAACTACTACATCCGGTCCCGGACTTTCATTAAAAACTGAAGCAGTGGGGTTAGCAGTTATGACAGAACTTCCCATTGTAATTGTTGATGTTCAACGTGCTGGTCCCTCTACAGGTATGCCTACAAAATCTGAACAAGCCGATTTGAATATGGCACTTTATGGAAGAAATGGTGAAGCACCCTGTATTGTAATAGCTGCTTCCTCATCAAGCGATTGCTTCTATGCCGCTTATAATGCTGCAAAATATGCGTTGGAAACCATGACTCCGGTTATTTTATTAACCGATGGAAAAATCGGACAAGGAAGTGAGTTGTTCAGAATTCCTAAAGTAGCTGATCTTCCTGCTATCAATCCTCCTATTGTTCAACCTAATGATCCTGATTTTAAACCTTATCGCAGAGACCCTGAAACATTGGTTCGCGGATGGGCAATCCCCGGAACAGAAGGATTACAACACAGAATCGGAGGATTAGAAAAGACCGATATTTTTGGAGCTGTTTCTACCGATCCTTTGAACCATGAAAAAATGGTTAACAACAGATATGAAAAAGTGATGAGACTGGCTAACCGTATTCCTAAACAAGAAGTTACCGGTTGTGTTGATGCCGATACTTTGGTTGTAAGCTGGGGTGGAACAAAAGGAAGTGTTGAAACTGCCGTGAAAGAGGTGAACAAAACAGGTAAAAAAGTAGCACATGCCCACTTCTCTTACATCATGCCACTACCTTCCAATACAGCAGAAATTTTTGCAAAGTATAAAAAAATACTGGTATGTGAATTAAACACCGGACAATTCGTAGGCTATTTGAGAGCAACTCATCCGGATTTCAAATACTTACAGTACAATAAAGTACAAGGATTACCCTTTACTGTAAGTGAATTAGTAACAGTTATAAACAATACATTATAGGAGGCTATTATGGGAAACAAAGAAATACAAGAATCACCAGTTTTAACACACGAAGATTTTAAAAGTGACCAAATGGTGAAATGGTGTCCCGGTTGTGGAAACCATGCAATATTGAATGCTGTAACCAAAGTTTTTCCTTTGGTAGGACATAAAAAAGAAAATTATGTAGTGGTATCCGGAATTGGTTGTTCCTCCAGATTCCCCTACTATGTAAGCACTTACGGATTTCACAGTATCCATGGTCGGGCCAGTGCCATTGCAACAGGTGTGCGTATAGCTAATCAAAAATTGAGTGTTTGGATTCCAACAGGTGATGGTGACTCATTAGCTATCGGTGGAAATCACTTCATTCACATTATCCGTAGAAACCTTGACGTTAATATCTTATTGTTTAACAATAAAATTTATGGATTAACTAAAGGACAATATTCCCCAACATCTGAAATGGGATCAGTAACAAAAACTTCACCTTTTGGAACTATCGAACATCCTTTCAAAGTGGGAGAATTGGTTATTGGAGCTCAAGGAACATTCTTTGGTCGTGTAGTGGATAATACTCCAAAGTTTATCACTGAAGTAATGCATGAAGCTGCAAAACATGATGGAACATCAGTGGTTGAAATGTTGCAAAACTGTGTCATTTTCAATGATGGAACTCACAGCATCATTACTGACAGAGAAACCAAAGATGATGTGCAGTTGATTTTGAGACATGGAGAGAAAATGATCTTTGGAAAAGAACGCAATAAGGGTATTGCACTTGATATTGACGGACTAAAAGTAGTTACTTTTGATCCGAATGGTCCTATTCCCGATGAAATTTTAGTTCACGATATGGAAAATCCATCTCCCGGAGTTCACTTGATGTTAGCCAAAATGTATCCTCCTCAATTCCCTATCGCACTGGGTGTTATCCGTTCAGTTCCGGCTAATACCTACTGTCGATTGTTAGCAGATAGCATTACTCACGCTAAGGCTAATCAAAAGATCAAATGTGTTGATGACTTATTGAACAGTGGAGATACCTGGGAAATCTAACAGAATTCGGATTTAAAGGATAATTACAATATTTTATTTAATTTTTATTAAATAATAATAAAAAGGGGGGCAGATAAATGTCCCCTTTTTGGTTATTGTATTCCCCCACTCGGAAATGATTTCGGATTTCTGATTATTTTGTGGTTATGTATATGGTAATGTGCATATGGTCGTAGAGACGCAATGCATTGCGTCTCTACAGCCTGTTCAATTCTAATTTAAAACCGTTAATCCGTAATTGACCAGAATTTTCCCAAATGGCATAATATTCCAGAGTGGGGTGATAGATTAACTGAAAAGACACCCCATGTTCTGCCCCCTAATATTTTTATTTCCAAAAAAAATAAAAAAAACAAAAAAAGAGACGCAGCAAGCCACGTCTCTGTAATGATATAATGAATATTTCGAAATCTCGAAATGGTCAGTCTTAGTATAAGAAACTCAATAAGATACCTGCTGAAACTGCACTACCAATTACACCCGCAACGTTAGGTCCCATAGCATGCATCAAGAGATAATTTCCCTTGTCATATCTACGACCTTCAACGTGAGAAACACGGGCAGAACCGGGAACTGCGGATACACCGGCATTTCCTATTAGAGGATTAATCTTATTTCCATCTTTAAGGAACAGATTGAAAATCTTAACAAATGTTACCCCTGCTGCAGTAGCAAAAATAAATGATAAAGCTCCTAACCCAAAAATTAAGATAGAATCCCATTTCAAGAAGTTAGTAGCTTGTGTTGAAGCTCCTACTGTTAGTCCAACCAAAATGGTTACGATATCCACAAGAGGACCGCTTGCTGTAGCTGCCAATCGTTTGGTAACCGCACTCTCCTTTAAAAGATTTCCTAAAAAGAGCATTCCAAGCAGTGGAAGAGCACTGGGAACCACAAAAGTTGTCAATAAGATACCTAATATTGGGAAATAAACTTTTTCACGATGAGAAACCGCTCTGGGGGGTCTCATTTTAATCAATCTTTCACGAGGGGTTGTCAATAGCCTCATTACAGGGGGTTGAAGAACAGGTATCAAAGCCATATAAGAATAAGCAGATACTGCAATAGCACCCAACATTTCAGGAGCCAGTTTTGAGGTCAAGAAGATGGCTGTTGGACCATCTGCACCGCCAATAATACCGATTGCTCCCGCTTCCATCGTGGAAAATCCCAATGCCAGTGCAATGATATAAGCTGCAAAAATACCAAATTGCGCAGACGCACCCACTAAAATTAGTTTAGGGTTAGAAATTAGGGCTGAAAAGTCTGTCATCGCTCCAATTCCTAAAAATATCAATGGCGGATAAAGCCCGTGAAGAACACCAAAATAGAGATAATTCATTACTGACCCGCTTTCATACAATCCTACCTCTAAACCTCCGACAAAGGGAATATTCCCTATAATCATACCAAAACCGATAGGTATTAATAAAAGGGGCTCGTAATTTTTTTTGACCGCCAAAGCAATAAAAAATATTCCGACAGCGATCATACAAATATGCCCCCAGGTCACATTGGCAAAACCGGTATATCCGAGAAATTGTGAAACACCTAATTTAAAAAACTCTATAAATTCCATTTTAAATACATTTAAGATTACCAGGTTATCCTATAACTACTAAAACATCACCTTCCATAACGGAATCACCTCTATTTACTTTGATCTCTTTAATTACACCCTCTTTATCCGAGTCAATATTGTTTTCCATTTTCATGGCCTCCAATAATACAACATGATCTCCGGGTTTAACATGATCACCCACTTTTACAAAAACATCCAAAATAACCCCTGGTAGTGGTGATTTGAGAGGTCTCACATCGGTAGCCGCAGCCGGTGCTTTAGCCACTGTTGCATCAGCAGCTCCGGCTTTGGGTGCTGCAGGTGCTGCAACTTTAATAACAGTTTTAGGTTGAACAATTTTCTGCATCTCCGTTTGAACTTCATAAGGAGTGCCATTCACCTCCACTTGGGCGATATTATCTTCAATATCAACAATATCAACCGTATATTTGTTTCCGTTTACTATAAATTTATAACTTTTCATTTTTATCTATTTTCTTAAAATCAAACAAAATCTTATTTTCTTCTTGGAATTCTTCTATGAATCAACTGTTTTTGAGCCCAGGGAGAAGCATGTACTTTAGGAGTCTCTATCGTTATGATCTCACTCTCATAATCATGATTAGTATTGAAATAAAGATGTAAAGCCATTCCAATAGCTGCCATCTCTTCTCCCGAATCAACATCTGTTGGTTCAACACCTTCCTTAACCGAAGGTTCTGAGGTAATACCCTGTTTTTTGTCTTTATACTTTTTAATCCATGTCGGAATAAGGGCATTCAAACGACCGGATAGTTTCATCAAAACAAAGATAATAAAGAGTGATGAAAACACAACAGTCATAGCAATAACCATAAGGGCAAGTCCATACTTGTCTTTTTGCTGAACTATTTCAGCTTTTGTTGCCTCATAAATAGGATAGTTTTGAGCTCCCGGTGTGAAGTAATCTAATTTGTCTTTATTTTTAACTAATGAATCACCTATCATAACAGAGTCAGCAAGACTAAAATCCTTTTTATAGCCATAAGTATAGTCAGCAGTGGTGTCTCTTAAATAAGCAGGAAATTCAAAAAAGTGAATCATCTTTTTACCGCCCTGGGCAATCAAAGCAATATAGTTACTTGATGTTGGTTCCGACGGATCAAAATTAGTATGAAATACACCGTAAGTAGGTAAATTATCGAGATAAAAAACGACAAATCCTCTCGGAGGAACCACTGTTTTAGGATCTCCGGTTGGAATCCTGTACCATCTTGAGGGATCTCCGGCTGCAAATCCTGTAGTATCATTAGTTAAATAACACCCTGCAATATCAACACTATTGTAGGAGGTATTAAAAATTTCAACCCAGGGAACATGCTTTCCGTACTCATCTGCTAAATTATCTTCGTTATTGACCATCAACTCGTTAATTCTCAGGTCACTCGGAGATTGAGCACCTAAAGTAAGAGGAATCAATAAGGAGAATAATAAGATAAAATATTTATAATTTATTTTCATCATTGCTCTGTTTAAAAATTACATAGGACAGTTATCATGTTTTTTAGCAGGATTTTCGAGACGTTTATTTTTAGTTGATTCTAACGCTCTAATCACTCTGAATCGAGTATTACGAGGTTCAATCACATCATCGATATATCCATATTTAGCTGCCACATAAGGATTTGCAAATGCGTCTCTGTACTCTTGCTCTTTTTCAGCAACAAATTCAGCTTGTTTTTCAGGATCTTCAATAGCGGCAATCTCTTTACCTCTTAAGATCTCAATTGCCCCTTTGCCACCCATAACAGCGATTTCAGCGGTTGGCCATGCGTAGTTGATATCACCTCTCAAGTGTTTTGAACTCATTACACAATAAGCTCCACCATAGTTCTTTCTTAAGATTACTGTAATTTTTGGAACGGTAGCTTCACCATAAGCGTACAATAATTTTGCTCCATGAACAATTAATCCGCCATACTCTTGTCCTGTTCCGGGTAAGAATCCGGGCACATCAACCAAAGTAACCAAAGGAATATTAAATGCGTCACAAAAACGGATAAATCGTGCTGCTTTTCTTGAAGAGTTAATATCCAATACTCCGGCTAAATATTTAGGCTGATTCGCAACTATACCGACAGATCTTCCGTTAAATCTTGCAAATCCGATACAAATATTGGGAGCAAAATTAGGTTGGATTTCTAAAAACTTACCATCATCCACGATTCCATGAATCACTTCCTTAACATCATACGGTTTGTTTGGATTGTCAGGAATAATTGCATTTAAAGCATCATCCAATCGATTAATTGGATCATCAGTAGGAATAATAGGAGCCTCTTCCATATTATTTGAAGGCAAATAACTCAAGAGTTCTCTAATGGTTTGAATTCCGATTTCTTCATTATCTACCGCAAAGTGTGCTACACCCGATCTTGTTGAGTGAATTGATGCTCCTCCCAAATCTTCTACAGTCACATCCTCATTGGTTACAGTTTTTACTACTTTTGGACCGGTCACAAACATGTAACTGGTATTCTTAGCCATCATAATAAAGTCTGTCAACGCAGGCGAATACACTGCACCACCGGCACAAGGACCAAAAATTACAGAGATTTGAGGAACTACACCGGAAGCCAGAATATTTCTTTGAAAAATTTCGGCATAACCCGCTAAACTGTTCACTCCTTCTTGAATTCTTGCACCACCGGAGTCATTAAAGCCAACAACGGGAGCACCCATCTTCATAGCTTGGTCTAAAACCTTACAAATTTTATTTGATTGAGTCTCAGATAATGAACCTCCAAAAATGGTAAAATCTTGTGAGTAAACAAAAACAAGTCTTCCCTCTACGGTTCCATAACCGGTTACAACTCCATCAGATAAATACTTCTGCTTCTCGAGACCAAAGTTTGTACAACGGTGAGTAACAAACATATCAAACTCTTCAAAGCTTCCTTCATCAAGCAACATCAATATTCTCTCTCTTGCTGTGAACTTTCCCTGAGAGTGTTGCTTGTCAATTCTCTTCTGCCCCCCACCCAAACGAGCCTCTTCTCTCAACTTAAGTAGTTGATTAATCTTTTCTTGCATTGTCATAATAACATGATATTTAATTGGTTAACCATTTAACGTTAATGTGAATTTTAATCAGCGAAGATACTATTAATTTTTCACTTAAATACCAAAAAAAAAGAAAATAAATCATGTTTACCTCTTTTTGCAAAAAAGGGTCTAAAATATCAGTAAAACCAACAGTATTCTGATCGTAATCAAGAGAAAATTAAATACTACTCAACAGAAACAGACTTGGCTAAATTTCTTGGTTTGTCTACGTCACAACCCCGTGCTACAGCAATATGATAGGCTAATAATTGTAATGGAATAACGGAAATAAGGGGGGAGAGTAATTCATCCGTTTTAGGAACTTCAATACAATAATCAGACATTCCTTTCACTATAGTGTCTCCTTCAGTAACTATTGAAATAATAATTCCCTTACGGGTTTTTACTTCTTGAATGTTGCTCACCACTTTTTCATAAGTTTCCTGTGCAGTAGCAACGACAAAAACAGGCATATTTTCATCGATTAATGCAATGGGACCATGCTTCATTTCAGCTGCAGGATAACCTTCCGCATGAATGTAGGATATCTCTTTCAATTTTAGAGCTCCCTCTAAAGCTACAGGGAAGTTAATTCCTCTTCCCAGATAGATTGCATTGGTAGAATTGACAAACCGTGAAGCAATCTGCTTGATCTCCTCATCCTTTTCCAATACTTTTTCAATTTTATCTGAAATGGTTTCTAATTCAGAAATATAGTGATGGTATGCTGATCGGGAAATCTCTCCCTTCTTTTGTGCCAAACTCAAAGCCATCAGGAAAAGAACCGTTACCTGAGATGTGAATGCTTTGGTGGAAGCAACCCCAATTTCGGGTCCGGCGTGAATGTAAGACCCCGCATGGGTTGCGCGTGCAATAGAAGAACCAACCACATTACAAATCCCTATGACAGTAGCATTTTTTTGCTTTGCCAACTCAATGGCTGCCAAAGTATCCGCTGTTTCTCCTGATTGTGAAATAGCAATCAAAACATCATTATCCTTAATAATCGGATCCCTGTATCTAAACTCAGAAGCATATTCCACTTCTACCGGAATTCTCACCAATGTTTCAAACAGGTACTCTCCTACTAAGCCCGCATGCCATGAAGTTCCACAAGCTGCGATAATATATCGCTCTGCATTGAGCATTTTGTGCTCATATTCTATGATACCACCTAAAGCTACCACATCTTTTTTTACATTGATTCTGCCTCGCATTGAATCTTTGATAGCTCTGGGTTGTTCATAGATCTCCTTCAACATAAAGTGTTCAAAACCACCTTTTTCTATCTGTTCCAGTTGCATTTCCAGTTTTTCAACAGATGGCATTTTTTTACCATCTTTAATGTTGAAAATCTGCAATGGTTGATTGGGATCCAGGAGTGCTACATCTTCATCTTCCAAATAAATTACCTGATTGGTATAGCCTACCATGGGAGCTCCGTCTGAACCAATATAGTACTCATTTTCTCCTACTCCAATCAACAATGGGCTTCCTTTTTTCGCCACAATCAATTGATCCGGTGCTTCGACATCCAAAATAACAATGGCGTAAGTTCCTAAAACTAAACCCAATGCCATTTGTACCGCCTCTATCAGGGGTAAGTTTTCAGTTTTAGCCACTTCCTGAATTAAATGTACTAAAACTTCAGTATCGGTGTTACTTTGAAAATGATATCCTTTATTGATTAACCCAGTTTTTAGGGTCATGTAATTTTCAATAATCCCATTGTGTATTAGCGCCAACTTACCATCTGTAGAGAGGTGTGGGTGTGCATTTTGTGTATTGGGTTCCCCGTGGGTTGCCCATCGTGTATGCCCAATACCAACATGAGCTTTTGTATTTTTATCTGCACAATAGTTCTCCAGGTCACTTACTTTTCCTTTCGTCTTATACAAGGAGATATTCCGTTGCGTCATCAGTGCCACCCCGGCACTATCATAACCACGATACTCAAGTCTGTGCAACCCGCTAATTAAAATAGGATAAACCTCTTTGTGTCCGGTATAGGCAACAATTCCACACATATTTTAATCTATTTAAATTTGAAATCAATATTCGGTATAAGAGATCTCCAATCTCAGTCTTAAATCCGGATCAAATGGATCGGTTCCTGCAAACAGCAAACGATTTCCCCGTACGCCGGCTCCTGAAACAAGAAGGTAAATATAGTCCTCAAATTGGTCTTGTAAAATCAACTGTTGTATATAGCGGGTGATTCTTATTCGATACTGTTTCTTATCCGCACTATATGTCCCTCCAAAATAATCTCCTGAAGTAAAGACAGGATCATCCGGAATAAAGACAATTCCATCTTTCTTAGAAACTGCCTGTAGTGATAACGCCGCTGGTGGAAGGAAATAGTCTGGATCTTCAGAAATATTTGTGATAACCAGTTCTGCTCTATTAATCACAACATTCCTATTCTTAAATCTTTCTTTAACATCCGGAAACTGTATTCTGGTTTTAACACCACCCGTAGCCTGGAGATAAAGCAAATCCTTACCTAAGTTTGGATTATTGGTATCCCTGTTAATTACCTGACTAACAAAGTGAGATGAGCCAAGGGTATAATCATGTTCAAAGTTATTAAATCGAAGCGCACTAACATTGGTTACCAATGAATATTTCTTTGAAACACCATTGCTGGAATAGTAGATTGTAATATTGGACAATGTTGATGTTAAGAGTATATTCAGCAGGGACCCTGTCTGATGTGGATTTTCCACTGTAATACAAAGACCTTTGAAAAACTCGGTAAATTGTGATGCACTTGTCGTCTGGGAAAATTTATTTACAAAATGATTCCCAAATTCATCTGTCAGTCTTATTCTTAAATGTGGATCATAATTAGTAGTATCAACAGTAACTCTTGTTCTGGGTGTTGGTTTTACGGAATAATTAGGATCATAGGTTAAATTCGTATGATCCATTTGAACAGTACTCCGCGAATTATATGCCGAATCGGCACTCAATGCTTCCGTCAGTTCATAAACTCTGATAGGTAACGCAGTGAGTGTATCCCCAAAGAAACCGGTAATTCTAAGCGACAATACAATAGAGTCCAACACCGGATTAGTACCTAAATTCACACTAGCTCCCGGTAATAAATATTGAGTATAAATCGAAGCCTTTGTAGTTCCAAAAGAGGGATCTTTCAGGAACCCCAATACATTATTTGCTAAATTTTTTGTTGAAAGCGAATCCTCCAATAGCGAATATGCTACCAATTGAGTTGAGTCAGTAAAACTTGTTCCAAGCATATCATCAGGATCTCTTAAATTGAGTCCTATTGAAGAGTACTCTTCATTACAGGATAGCAGTAATAGGGCGAGTACAACCCAAATTATAGATGTTGGGAATCTCATTTTTGAGTTATTTCTTAACTATTTTTTAGAAGTTCGTCATAGAAGGCTTCATAATCATCAACATAATCTTCTTTTTCAGGATGATGCATTACAGAAAGCTCTTTATTTTCTTCGATATAGGATATAATCTTTTTTTCTACTTCCGGATGCCCAATTACAACAGCATCGGAATGTTTAATGGCAGATTTAGTAATAGTGTCAAATCCGGGATTTTTAAAATCTCCCAATTCTTCTTCAGGAATTCCGGTAATTTTCATTTTTTTAGCCATAGAATCAGATAGCTTCTCTGAAAAATGATCATTGTAAACGGAATATACTATTTTTGAGTCCTGGAATAGAGGGTTATCTTTGTAGATTGTTCTAATAAACAAGGGGACCAAAGATGTAATCCATCCGTGACAGTGTACAATATCCGGAATCCAACCTAACTTACGCACAGTTTCAATAACTCCCTTTGCAAAAAAGAGTAGCCTTGAATCATTATCCGGTAAAAACACTCCCTCTTTTCCCTCCTCTTCCGGTTCTGAATGAAACATCCCTTTATGCTGGAAGAAATCCTCGCTATCAATAAAATAGATTTGCATCCTAACAGATTGCAGCGAAGCGACTTTAATAATAAGTGGATAATCCGTATCTTCAATAATGATATTTTGCCCTGATAAACGAATTACTTCATGAAGTAAATTTTTCCTTTCATTGATAAGTCCATACTTGGGCATAAAGGTTCTGATTTCGTTCTCTCTTTCTTGAATACCTTGCGGTAAGTATCGGCAAATTGAGGATATATAATCTTCTTCTAAATAGGGATAGATTGCTGAAGCAATGTAAAGTACTCTTTTCTTATTCATAAACACAATAATTACATTCCACAAAAATACAGAAAAAAAATGAGAATTTACAACTTTTTCAGCAAATTAATTTTTTTTTAACTTTTATTAAGTGCCACTTTTTAAGCGCTCTCGCTTGTTTTTGGGAGCATAATAAAGGTATAATCCAATATCTGTGCCAACCAAAATAAAGTTCAGTGCATAAAAAAACACAACAACATCAAACGCGTACAAAAGTTTATGAATTATCCCGAAAACGTACCCTATCAGAATGATAATCATAAATGTCACACTCTTTCCCAGAACAAAACGGGTTTTTAGGGTTTTAAAGATAGAAATAGGCCAACTCACTGCAAAGCAAAGGAGCATTGCAATCTCGAAGAAACTAAAGCTTTTTTCTAACATACTTTATCATCTTCCGGATGTTCACAAAACTCAGTTAACACACCGAAAGTCGATTTAGGATGCAAAAAGGCAATGTTTAATCCTTCAGCTCCTTTACGAGGTTTTTTATCAATTAACTGAACCCCATTTGCTTCCACTGTAGAAAGTGCTTTTTCCACACTGTCAACACAAAATGCAACATGGTGAACTCCTTCACCTCTCTTTTCAATAAATTTCGCCACTGTGCTATCTTCACTCATAGCCTCTAAAAGTTCAATTTTTGTTTCACCAACCATAAAAAAAGCTGTTCTAACTTTCTGATCGTGAACCTCTTCAATATTATAACATTTTAGGCCTAAAACATTTTCATAGTAAGGGATTGCCTCTTTCAAACTTTTAACAGCAATTCCAATGTGTTCAATGTGAGAAATTTTCATAATCAATATTGGTTTTAAATTAATAATTTTTTAATCTCTTCCCTCCACTCTATTCAATACCGTTGTGTGATGTTTCAATGTTCTCAACACCAGTATCAGTACCAGGCATATCAATAACACATAAAAGGATATTCTAATGGGAATATACGGAAATTGACCGCTTAATTCATAGGCTCCAAATCGATAAGCCGTAATATAGTCGACCAATGTATAAATCAAAGCCATGGCAAATAATCCGGGATACTCTCTGCGGAGCACTGTTTTAAGGGAGAATGGAATTTTTGATGGTTTTCTTTTTTTGAAAGAAGGAATAAAAGGGGGGACTTGAGCCGCCCACTCCAGGAACTGATCTCCGAACTGTTTTTCGAGGTATCGCTCCTCGGCAAACATGATTCTTTCGTAATAAAGCCAAAACAGCAGGGAAACGATAATAAAAAGGAGAATATCAAGGGTGAAAATCAAAAATCCGGCCCACATCAAATAGTTCCCCAAATAGAGTGGATGTCGAACTACGGAATAGATTCCTGCTGTATTGAGTTGTTTCGCAACTTGTTTTTCCGTATTTCTTCCGGAAGTTCCATGAGGTGTTGTTCCAATTGCATAACATCGAATTCCCAATCCCAATAAAGAGATCAATATCGATATCACTGCTACAATCGGTTTAACGATATACTCTGCAGTATGAGCAGATATAGAATTATATACTGTTTGATTTCCAAAAAGCAAAATCGGCAATGCTAAAATCAGGATATAAAGTGGAATGATACCACGTTTCCGAAATAATCTGTTTCCGGTAGTTTCAAAAGAATGAATCAACGCCATATCAACAATTTTTCGAGTGCAAAAATATATAAAAAAATAACACAAATAAAAAAAGCGGCATTCGCCGCTTTATATGTATTAATTTCCTCTTCTCTCTTTAATACGCGCTTTTTTACCGGTAAGTCCACGAAGATAATAGATACGGGCTCTACGAACAACCCCTCTTTTATTCACGGTAATTCCGGCAATAAATGGAGATGCAAATGGGAATATTCTTTCAACTCCTACCCCACCGGAAATTTTTCTAACAGTGAAGGTTTTGGTCACTCCATGACCACCAATTTGAATTACAACGCCTTGAAACTGCTGAATTCTTTCTTTAGCACCTTCTACAATTCTATAAGAAACTGTAACGGTATCTCCGGCATTAAATTTAGGAAACTCCTTAACAGTAACCAAGTTATCTTCTACGTATTGAATCAATTCTTTTTTCATCTTCCTCTATTTTTTTCTTTATATGGAACGCTTTCATTTTTGAGGTTGCAAAAGTACATAAAAAAAGCTTACGCTCAACCGGTTCTGTAAAATATTTTTTTTATTTGTTCTTTTTGAGGTGAAAACACCTGTAATCAGCACCTTAAAAGGAAGCACTTCTGCGTTGGAATAGTGATTTTAGTGAAGAGACATAATCTAAATGAGTATGTATTTGGGCATAATCAACACCTACTTTAGTAAATTGTTCGGCACTATATTGCTGTTGACTATACCACCAGTGACGATATCTCTCCTTTGTTTTTCGATCTGAACTATCAACATATTGTATTATTCCGGTCTCAGCATCTTTCAGCTTAATCAACCCGACATCCGGCAATACTCCATCCTGCGGATCAGTTAACTGCAGTGCCGTAATATCATGTTTATTGGAAGCAATCCGTAATGACTTCTCAAACGATGCTCCTACAAAATCTGAAAGCATAAAAACTGTCACTCTTTTTTTTAGAGCATTCGTTAAATATCGCAATGCTTCGTCAATATCAGTCTCTGTTTCTTGCGGTTTAAAATCAATTAACTCTCTGATTATTCGAAGAATATGAGTTCTCCCCTTTTTAGGAGGAATAAATTTCTCCACTTTATTTGTAAAAAAGATCACCCCCACTTTATCATTATTGGATATAGCGGAAAAGGAAAGTACGGCAGCCAATTCTGTAATTAAGTCTGATTTTTGTTGAACCCGTGTTCCAAAACGAGTGGAAGCACTAATATCGATAAGCAGCATTACGGTGAGTTCCCGTTCCTCTTCAAAAACCTTAACATAAGGGTGATTGAATCGTGCAGTTACATTCCAGTCTATATTTCTTATATCATCCCCATATTGATATTCACGAACTTCACTAAAAGTCATACCACGACCTTTAAATGCACTGTGATACTCTCCCGAAAAGATCTGTTGTGTCATCTTACGGGTTCTGATCTCAATTTTTCTTATTTTTTTAATTAATTCAACTGAATCCATACCATCAATCTTTATCCTACCTCCAACACACTATTAGGGGACTTCAACACTATTCAGAATTTCATTGATAATATCCGATGTTGTGATATTTTCAGCTTCTGCTTCATAGGTTAATCCAATACGATGTCTCAGTACATCATGACAAATCGCACGTACATCTTCAGGAATCACATAACCTCTTCTTTTGATAAAAGCGTATGCCTGAGCTGCCAAAGCCAGATTGATGGTAGCTCTTGGTGAAGCTCCATATTGAATCATATTTTTGAACTGCTCTAACTTATACTGTTCCGGATAACGGGTAGCAAAAACGATATCAGTAATGTAATGAGCAATCTTCTCGTCAATGTATACCTCTTTTACTATTTCCCTGGCTTTCAAGATATCATCAATCTGAAGAACAGTCTGAGTAGTTGGAAGTTTCGAATCCAGATGCTGTTTCAATATCTGTTTTTCCTCATCTTTGGATGGGTACTGAATCACAACTTTCATCATAAAACGATCGACCTGTGCTTCAGGTAGTGGATAAGTTCCTTCCTGTTCTATTGGATTTTGCGTTGCCATTACCAAGAAAGGCTCTTCTAATGGATAGGTCTGTTCTCCTATTGTAATCTGTTTTTCCTGCATTGCTTCCAACAATGCACTTTGTACCTTAGCCGGAGCTCTATTGATCTCATCCGCCAAAATAAAATGAGCAAACACGGGTCCTTTTTTTACAATAAACTCTTCACTTTTTTGGCTGTATATCAAAGTACCAATCAAGTCGGCCGGTAATAGATCCGGAGTAAACTGGATACGACTAAATTTAGCATTGATAATATTTGCCAGCGACTTAATTGCCAATGTTTTAGCTAATCCTGGAACTCCTTCGAGTAAAATATGGCCTTGGGTTAACAACCCGATCAGAAGACGTTCGATCATATGTTTTTGTCCCACAATAACCCGATTCATCTCCATGTTGACCATCTCGATAAAGGCACTCTCCCTTTGGATTTTTTCATTTAATTCTCTAATATCCACTTGAGTATTCATAATTGTTTTTAATATAATTTTCAGTCTCTGAAACGATAGAAACTCTATTTTTATTGTACCACAAATCTAAAAGGACAGAATTAGCTCCGTTTTTTATTAGTCTGTGATTCCCATTTTTTCAATATAGTTTCGCAGGTTGCTATATCTTCAGCAGCCATTAACTGTAATTTAACGGGTTTAAAAAAAGGGATTGCTCTAAAATAGCCTGCATAATGCCTTCTCATTTCCAAAAGAGCTACTTTTTCATTTTTGTTTTGAGCCATACCTTTTAAATGTTCCAGGCAAAGCTCTATCCGCTCTGCGAGGGTGGGAGTTTGCGGGGGGATCCCCCCCATATATTTTTTTACATGATTAAAAATCCAAGGATTACCAATCGCCGCTCTTCCAATCATAATTCCATCCACACCATACCGCTGCTTATACTCTATCGCCTTCGGACCGGAGTCAATATCTCCATTCCCAATAACGGGAATTTGAAGTCGGGGATTCTGCATTACCTCCCCTATCAAACTCCAATCAGCTGTTCCGGAATAAAACTGAGAACGAGTTCTCCCATGAATTGTTACCCCTTGAACCCCAATATCTTGCATCCTTTCAACCACCTCTACAATGGGCTTATTAGTATGATCCCATCCCAAACGTGTTTTAATGGTTACCGGCAATTTTACATGTTTCACCACCTCTTCTGTCAGATAGACCATCTTAGGAATATCTTTCAAAATTGCTGATCCTGCTCCTTTAGAAACCACTTTTTTCACCGGACACCCCCAGTTGATATCAATAAAATCGGGAGCAGCGGATTCAGCTATTTGAGCTGCTTCAATTAATGAAGATTCATTATGACCAAAAATCTGAATTCCAATCGGACGCTCCTCCTCATTAAAATTCAATTTATCAACACTTTGCGAAACATTTCTTATGAGCGCATCTGAAGAGATAAACTCTGACACCAGGATATCAGCCCCCATTTTTTTACAGATCATCCGAAAGGTTAAATCTGTCACAGACTCCATTGGAGCTAAGAAGATAGGGAAAGGATCTCGGTCAATAATTTGTCGAAAAGTTTGCATTTTTATAATTTGGCTGCAAAAGTAGGGAAAATAATTTTTAACACTCATCATTTTTTTATCATAAACAGAACTATAATGGTTGATTGGTACTCTTTTTTTCCTATCTTTGCAGGTTGATATACATATAATGTATAATGTATTGAAAATTTAAATAAGTAAAAAATATAAAACATTGATTATGAAAAAGTTATTACTCTCTATCTTAATGATTCTTTCTACCTTGGTTCTCCACTCTCAGTGTGCAGATTCGGTAACTGTATTCTTTGAGAACTTTGATGGACCTACTATTAAGACAAGGACTTCGACGAGCCATGGTACAGCGGACTGGAGTGTTAATACTACACTTTACACATCTCCAAGTAAGAGTATTCACTCGCCTTTGTACCAAACTACTAACCTTCAGTCACAGCTTTATATTGATACTATTCGTTTTATTCCCGGAAAAAATAAAATCTATTTATCTTTTAATCACATCTGTAAAATTCACCACTTAGACCAGGCATTTGTCTCATATCGTGTTTCTACCGGAGGAACACCCGGAAGCCCCACATGGAGTTCCTGGCAAAATATGAACTTCACTGAAACTTCACTAAACTACTACGGTGAAGCTACAGCTTCAGGTGCAATTATAGCCGGAAAATTTTCTCAGAACACTTACCCTACCCTTTGGCAAAACAATAATAATAATGCTACTCCTCAGAACAGCTGGTGGAAGAGTGAATTAATTGATATTTCACAATATATTGTTGGTTTAGGAGACGGACAATATTTTGAAATTCGTTTCTATACCAATAGAATGTTTCAAAGTCAATACATGGTACCAACGGGTTGGTTTTTGGACGACATTCGTATAGTTGCTTCCGATAAAGAGTTGGTTCCACCCAAAATTGCATTGGCACCTCCTTTGGTTCCTGCTAGTGTGAACCATATCGGACCTTATATCGTCAAAGCCAATGTTACTGACCGTCCTGCAAATAACGTTTTGCCAGACTCGGTTAAGCTATATTACAGAGAAGATGGTGGGGCACCTATTTTGGCTCCTAAAACCCAACTTTCTGCTACACAGTACCAATGGACTATCCCGATTCAATGTAACGGGACCAACATTCAATATCAAATCACAGCTCAAGACTCTGCTTGTAACCCTGCTATACCGTTGGACGGACAATTCACTGTTAACCTAAGTACAGCCGGAACCACAACGAATGGGGTCCAAAACTTAGGAATTTATGATCCCCCATTTGCAGTAGAGGTTGGGGATCCAACACCTGTCGAGGTGATTATTAAAAACAGAACCAACAACCCAATGACCTCAGCGACGATTACATTATCACTCAACGGGGTACTTCAATCCACATACAATTGGTCATCAGTGACAGATTATCACCCAACTCGTCCATTCTGTCTTGACTTTATTGACACCGTAAATATTGGAACTTATACCCCCGTTATGGGTTGGGATACCGTTAAAGTATGTGTTACCCATCGAAACGGAGCACCTAACAACTACGTTCCTGCATCCGCACATTGCAGCCAGTATATCAGATTTGGTTGTGCCGCTATTTTGAGCGGACCTCTCAATATCGGTGGTGCAAATGCTGATTTTAACACCCTGGAAGATTTCTTTATAACGCTTGCCAATTGCGGGATGAATGGTCCTATTATTGCAAAGTTAGCCTCCGGAACATACAGTAGCAGTCAATTCCAGTTTAACTCTCTATTCGTTGGACAATCTGCTACTAACACGATTACTTTTGAGCCCCAATCAGGAAACGCAGCAGATGTCACTATTGTTGATGACCAAAATGTGAGCGGCCGCGGTGCCATTACCATCAATGGAACCGGTCACCTTACTTTTAATAACTTAACTATCCAAGGTAAAACAGGGGGAACCTGGTCTATGGGAGTTGTTTTTACGGGAGGAATCTGTACCAATGTAAAAATCACTAATTGTATTATCAACATTAGCAACTCCACTACTACTTCCAATCTCTTTTCAGGTATTGCACGTATCCAGGCTGCTACCGGTTCCTCCGGGGATAATGAAATCGAAATTAGAGGAAACACCATTACCGGTGGAACATATGGTATTCACTATTTAGGAACCAGCCCAAGAACCAATAATTTGATAGCTATTGAATCTAATACTATTGAAACCGGATATACGGGTATTTATACCATCTTCACAAACTGTCCTACATATAACAAAAACAAAATTAAACAATTGGCTACCAGTCAGCTAAGATTTACCGGGATGAATATTGAACGTTCATCTACGACAACATCCATCTCAAAAAATAAAATCTGGTCTGAGAATAACACTAATGTTGGTATACAGCTTAACAATGTATCGAATGGTACCAATGGTGAGATTTTAGTTTCCAACAATGAGGTCAATGCCAGAGCGTTAGCCGCCAACACATACGGAATAAGCAATACTTTATGTACAAGAATGAATTATTTGCATAACACTATCCGCCTATTCTCAACATCTACATTGGATCTGACAGCTTGTTATTATCATACTTCCGGTGCGGTTATTAACTTTTCCAACAATATTTTAGTTAATAAATGCGTATCCCTGAACAATCTAAATTATCCTATCTATTATCAAACTAATCCTAATACTTTAGTTGCTGACTACAACGTATACCACTCCAGTGGTCCTGTCGGATATTATATTGTTGCCAGAAATAACATTGAGGAATGGAAGTTTGCAATGAATAACGATAAGGATACTGCAACAATTACAATTGATCCTCCTTTTGAAAATCTTACCACTTCTCTTAACCTTTCTGACTTCACAGGATTTGAGTGTCCTAAAAACATTTTAGTGGAAGATGATATCCGGGACTCATTGAGAAATTGTGAAGTAACACACCGTGGTTGCTACAGTACATACGTTCCTCCTAAAGACTTAGCACTTGTGGATATGATTTCCCCTGCATTGGGAACTTGTCCTCAGGCTTCTTATCCTGTTACTCTAAAATTGTTCAATTATGGTTGTTCTACTATTAATTTTGCCAACACCCCTGCAACAGTTACTACAATTGCAACCGGTGGCTTAACACTCAACACAACCCATACCATTAACACCGGAACATTAGCTCCAAACAACTCCATGAACATTACTGTTAATCAAGGTTTGGCTATACCCTATAATCAAAATATTAATTTTACATTTATTGTCAATTATGCCGGAGATGAAAGAGCTCTTAATGACACTTTATCCCTTCCCTTCAGATTGGAAGTAATTGCTCCTGCAATAGCTACTTATGATGAAACATTTTCGAATGGAACCACACTAACCTGGAAAATAGAACAAATTTCCGGAGCAGGAAACTGGAGCTTCCAGGAAGGAATAAGTGAATATCCAACTATTGCACCTGTTTATGGAACCGGAAGACTCTTCTTTAACTCCAAAAACTTCTTGACAAACACTGCTTCCAGAGCAATTATGCCTGTTATGGACTTGACCAACAGCGTCAATCCAATTTTAGAAGTTTGGTATGCACATGATAATACTGCTGCAAGTGCTGCTTATAACCAAGAAGGTGTTATTGTCAAGATCTCCACCAATGGTGGTGCTACCTGGACTGCTCTAAATCCTGAAACTCCTAACCCAACAAATACAAACACCTCCATTTTAAAAAGAGGACAAACATCCATTACTGGCTATACACTTCCTGCTTGGGTTAAATATACTTACGATCTAAGTAATTACAACAACAACGGATGTGTATTTATATGCCTTGAAGCCACAGGTAAAAGAGGAAACAATATCAATATTGACCGTATTAGGGTGAGAAAAATTCACACTAACGATTGCGCTGTTCAAAACATCTATACTGTTCATGAAAGACCTACCGTAGTTGAAACCTCTCCGGAAATCAAAGCTATTGTAACAAATGAAGGAAGAAATGCTCAAAATAATGTTCAGGTTACCTTAACTGTTTCGGGCGCCAACTCTTACACAGAAACTGCTACAATTGCAAACATTCCGTATAACGGACAAGGTGTTGCTACCTTTACAGGAGCACATTTGCCCAATAATGGAACAAATAACATTTCAGTTACCTGCCAAAATGATGAAAATAATGCAAACAATACTCTCAATGCGCTTCTAAACACTACAGCTAATAATATTAACTATACTGACACCACATCACATCATATCACATTTGGAAGTGTTACACCTATTAAGGCAGCGGCTAAATATAACGTTGTTGATACGGTAATTGTAACCTCCGTTAAATTCTATCCTTCCAATGCTATGGATGCAGTAGGAAAAAGAGTCAGAGCTTTTGTATCCAATGCTGAAGGAAAGATTATTACCACTTCCGATATCACTACATTAACCAGTGAAATGATTGATAGTTGGGTTACTCTTCCTATAAACAACTATGCATTGACAAACACCTGTACAGACTTTTATATCGGTATTGAGACCGTTGATCCCGGACATTACTTAACCGCTCAATATGAATCGCCAACTCGTGATGAAACATTTTACTTTTTAAGTGACACTATTTATACTCCACAAACTGTTGGTCGTTTTATGATAGGAGCCACTGTTGAAACAAAAATCGATAAAGAATTTGCTATTTTATCCTTGGTTAATCCTAAAACAGATTGTGACTTAGGTGTTGAAAAAATCAAAATCAAAATAGCTAATAATGGTCCCGTTAACATTATGCCGGGAACTACTTTACATTACTCTATCAATGGTGGAGCTCCAGTAACTGAGACTATTACTGACACCATTTTTGGAAGACAAATTAAACATTTCTCCTTCACCGATCCTTACAATTTTACCAACAATCAAATCAATATCGATGACAATTATACTGTAAAGGTATGGGTTGATGTTGTTGACCAGGATCGCGTAAGATTTAACGACACTATTTTCAAACCTATCGTGTCCATGGGGAAAGCAAATCTTCCTATTGCTCCTGACACCATTTTGGTAAACTACTCAACTCCCGCTACTTTAACAGCACAATTACCTCCTCAAATTGACCCGGGTATCATTCAATGGTTTACTAAAGATGAAGATAACCATTTTGTTGGACCATTATATCAAGGTCCCGGACCTTACACTACACCTAATTTAATCTACTTTGATACTACTTACTATGTTTCAGTTGCTCCCGGAACATTATATACTCCAATCAGTGGTAATGTTGCCAATATGAATGCAGCACAGCCATTCACTTTTACTTCCGGTTATTCAAGAGGAAGGGTGCTATACAAACAAAGTGACATAGGAAATTATGGAACTATAGCTAAAATAGCTGTTAATGTTCACGGTGCAGCCAACGGTATATTGGGAGTACCTCTTAAAATTTATATCAAACAAACCGAACTTGACACCCTTATGCCCGGTGATCCATTCGACTTTGAAAATGAAGTTGCAGATGCAACCCTTGTATTGGATGAACAATACTTCTTCAACACTACCGGATGGGTTGAATTCCCTTTAAAAAAACCATTGAACTATTCTTCAGGAAATATTTTAATCTACACTGAGACCAATTGTGGTGGAAACAACTGTAGCGCAGCTTCAGGAGGTAACGCTTATGCCACATTTAAAACCTCCCCGGTTCCTTACAGTGTCCAAACAAGAACTGTAAATCAGGCACCTAACTTCCCTCCTACCTGGGGTCCAGTTACATCAAATAGAATGATTGTTAAATTCTTTATTGCTGACATGGATTGCGCCAGTGAAAAAGTTCCTGTTCAACTCCATGTTCCTGATAAACCTACTTACGACGTGCAAACTGATGCTTTAGTACATCCTATTCCTTCACCTGCAGCTACACAACAGTGTGCATTGTACCAGGAGCACATTCAAGTAGTATATACAAACCTTTTGGATATACCTATCCCCGCCAATAAAGTACAAGCTAAAGCAGGATTTAGAAATGGAACAAGCGGACCTTATACCTGGATTACACATTTAATTGATGAAGAGTTTGCTCCACTGGAATCAAAAACAGTTACTTTCACTCAAACTTATGATTTTAGTGCGCCTACTTTGAACCGAAATATTCAATTTATTATACTGTCTGACTTAGTTGGAGAATCTATAGTATTTAGAATGAATGACACTATAAAAGGGACTATCGTTTCTACCAGAACTGTAACAATTCCTGACGAACTGATATACACCGGAAACTTTACCGAAACATTCCAAATTATTCCGGGCATTCAAGGCGTTAACCAGTATGCTTTTTATGAAGATGATACAACTTCTACTACTTTACATTCAATGAATTGGGTTCCAAACTACACAACTACCAATTTATACGATACTACCGTGTATTACATGAATGCACGTACTCCTGCTTCTCCTAACTGTCCTACCAAAAAAATACCTGTTACTATTAATGTAGCTGTTCCAACTAATAATCATGACCTTCAAACCAATGAGTTGATTGATCCGATATCTTATACTTGTGGACTATTGAGTACTAATTTGACCGTGAATTATAACAACACGGATTCTGTTTTAATTCCTACAGGAACATTCAAAGTTACAGCTAAATTTACAGGAAATCATAACGTTACGGTTGTAGATACGATTACTCATAACTTTGATGCAGTTGATAGATTACCTGCAACGCAACCAACACAAAATATAACTTTCAACAATCCTGTGACATTAGGTTCTACACTACAAAACAGAATATACAATTATTCAATTTTTACAGATCCTGTTGATCCAACTTACCAACCTTATCGTAAAAATGATACTATTACCGGAGAATTAAGAGTCCCAGGATCTCCATTAGCACCTGCAAATTTAGTATATACCGTTCCTTACGGACAAACACTGACTATTTCTCCTTTAACTCATAACTCTAATGCGGGTACACCACTTAACAAGGTTACATTCTATGATGCTTCCGGAAACGATCCTCTACACAGTGGAACCAGTTATACAACTCCTAATATATATGAAGCTACACAATACAAATATGATGGTAGAATTATCTCTCCCGGATTTGAAAGTGAAGTTATAGTTGGAAATGTTGCTTCACAGAATGGTTCATTTCCTTTTGTATTTACTGCAACAGAATCACAAGGAGCTGTCTTGTATAAAAAAGATGAACTGGGAGGATATGCTGCTTTGATCGATACCATTTCTATCTATGTTCAAAACAATATTACCGGATCTTTCCCAATTCAAATCTATTTAAAAAATGTTGATACCAACCTTCTGGCTCCGGGACAATACAATTGGAATACACAATTACTCAATGGTGCAACCTTAGTTTATGATGGAACACCTAATTTCAGTGCAGGTTGGTTGCATATTCCTATTGAGGGTGGGTTCTACTATACCGGAAATAATTTGATGGTTTTAACCTCACATAACTGCTATGGTCAACCCAACGTTGCTGCTCTAAATATTCAACCACTCCCTACTTTTAAATATACGAGTGTCCCCAACAATACGGCAGTAATATACCGTGCCGGAGTAGCATCAACAACCCCTGTTCAATTTAGTGGCTCTAACCAAAGAATAACTATGCGATTTGCAATGAACTACACCTGTGAATCTCCAAAAGCTAACATTACAATCAATACCAATGTGCCCGGTGTAGATCTTGATGTTACTCATATTGTAACTCCAATTACTCCCAACAGTAACTATCCAAACAACCAAACCGTAGTGGCTACAATTAAGAATCGTGGAACAAGTAATGCGAGTGGCTTTACCGTAGGTTATCAGTATGGTAATAATCCTCCTGTTGAACAGCAATTCTCAGGAGCTATTGCCGCAGGAGCTACTTCAAACTTTACTTTTAACACTCCGGTGGATTTAAGTGATGTTTATTTCCCTGCCTCATTTATGGTTTATGTAAGACACAATAATGATCCTTTCAAAGGCAATGACACCCTAAGAATCAAGTTGAGACAAATTGACCCCTGTGATCCTATGGTTATGATTGGATCACGTAATGAATCCGGTGCTCACATCAGTAAATTCAAATTGGGTGGTATTGATCATGGACCAGGTACACCTATCTTTAACTGTCCTGTAAATATTACAGGTACCGGTCAATATTCTGATTTTACAGAAACAGTTCCACCCGGACAACTTGTAAGAGGACAAGTCTTCCCTATTACTATTGTTAACTCATTTTCTACCAGCAGTGGTGTAAATCTATACAAATATGTATTTCTTGATATGAACAAGGATAACCAATTTACAGTGGATGAGCTCATTTTCTCAGCATTGAACGTTCCGGCTCCAAATCAAGCAAATCAAGGTAATGCAACAACAACCGGATTTACAGAAGAGATTAAAATCAACTCTCAAACCGGCTTAACAAGATTAAGAGTTATTACTTCAAATCAAAACTTATCACTTTCTATGGCGCCTTGTGCTGCATTCCCGGCAGGTGAAGTTGAAGACTATGCTATTGAGATTTTAGATCCATACGACATAGATCCCGGAGTTACTCACGTTCTTCACCCAGTTGGAAATGTATGTGCCGATGCCGGAGCAAAAGTTAAACTGTTGGTTAAAAACTTTGGAGCTAATACGATTACATTTACTGAAGAAAATCCACTTAATATCTCGGCAACAGTGAGTGGACCGGTTAATGGAACATATAACAATGTGATCACTTCCGGAACTCTAAACCAATGGGAAACTATGGTTGTAACCATTCATAACGTGGATTTAAGTATGATCGGAAATTATGTAGTGGATGCAATCGTTGAATATGACGATGATGAATTCACTATTAATAATGTGGCAAGTTCAATTGCTACTGTTACATCAACTACAGTTCATCAATTGCCACTATCTATTAATTTTGATGCTGATGACTACCTCCCCGGTGAGGAGAATCCATTCCCACCATTCTGGACTGCTACCAGTACACATGCTAATATGAAGTGGGATGTAGACTCGCTGGGAACTCCAAACTTCCCACAAGCAGGACCGCTCTATGACCACACTTTCCGTAATCACTTCTTACGTGATGAAGGACAATATGCTGTAGTTTCAGCACCTGCAAATACAAGTTCTAGTGCAGTAGCTACTCTTTCAACTCAATGTATCAATTTCCACTATAATAACGGATACCCAAGTGAAAGTGATTACTGGCAACATATCTTTGGAGCAGCCAATGCAACTTGTAAGTTCTACGTGGAAATTGGATCAGGTGAATACTATGTGACTTTGGACTCCATTATTGGAAGAACACATACCTCATCTCCGGAGTATTACTTAAAACGTAACATTGTCATGGATCCTATCGATGAAAATGCCAGAGTTCGTTTCGTTGTTACCGGTAGAACGGGAAGGATTGACCCTGCTATTGATGATATATCATTTAAGCATGGTAAAGCAGATATTGCTATTGACGGCTTCGTGTATCCTTTAGACTTTACAGTTGCGGATGATGATTGCGTTATCAAAGGTGATTCTGTTTTCCCAATTGTAACCATTAAAAACGTGGGTAGAGTAACCATTCATACTTTCACTATTCACTATAATGCTGCTCTTGGAACACATATTCAAACAACTCCTGAAGAAAGTTGGAATGGTATCTTAAAACCAGGTGAAACTTTGGAATATACATTCCAACATGGAGTGCTTGTTCCTTCCTTACATAATTATTTACAGTTCCAAGCTTTAATAGAAACTGTTAATGATGAAAACTTACAAAACAACATTCATACTATTACAGCTTGTACAACAGTAGGTATTGATGATATTCAAATTGAAAATGGTGTAATTTTAGGACAAAATATGCCTAATCCTGCAGTAAATGAAACAGTGATCCCATTCTATACTAATAATCCGGGAGAAACAGTTCTTCAAATTCACTCAATAGAAGGAAAACTGTTACACTCAGAAGTTTACTATGCAGAAGTTGGAGAAAACAACATTGAAGTAAATACTTCTAATTTTGCACCCGGAGTTTATACATACACCATTACAATTAATCAAACTAAGCTAACGCATAAGATGATTATTCAAAAATAATTAAAAAAAGGGGCGTTGCCCCTTTTTTTTTTGTAATTTTTTTTGTACTTTTGCCGCTCTGTCTTCGTAGCTCAGTCGGTAGAGCAATTGACTCTTAATCAATGGGTCCGGGGTTCGAATCCCCGCGAGGACACAACCCTTAAATTTCGGATTGCGGATTTTTGAAGGTGAAAGGCGGAATTTTGGTTTATTGTAGTGATAAGTCGCGACCTGTCACTACTTTTTTTATCCATTATTATCAATTGCCATCCCTGAACAATTCTTCTTCATCATATACCTTTATCTTAGAGAGATCCAATGGCTCTAGTAACATATTTTCACGACGATCATTCAGAATGTTGCGCTATCAACCAAGCACAAAAAGCGTAATGATCTCCCACTTTTTCCCACGTTGGAAATCCGTATAATTCTATCAAATCCTTCAATTGCTCTAAATTTAAAGAATCTGTTTGACGTATAATCTGCCAAACAGAATCTCTTTCTTCCTGATTCAATGATTGATGAAGAGGCTTTCTACATTGCTGATCACTGATTTGCATTTCATACAATTTCCTCATATAATCAGTATATTTTCGTTTATCGCAATGCATCTTAGCTAACGAATCTAACTCCGCCCAGAATTCCATTTGCTTCAATAGTTCCATTTCAGGATTATCAAAAAGCCTGTTATCAAAACATTTCCATCGAATTAACCGGAACGCCAGTTCTTCCATTTTTTCTTGCTTGTTGCACGCTATCGCAATTTTCAGATGAGAAAAAAGATCTAAATACGATGGTATTCCGCTATAGATAGAGTCCATTTTATAATAGATGCTATAGGCAGAGTCAGGTGTAATATCTTCTTATCTGACCATTTTCTGCAAACGACAATATTCTGTCCACTCAGGAGTTTGTGCCCGTAGAGAAAAAACGAGAACTAAAAACAGAGAAATCAAAATGGCTTTTTTCATGCTATTATCTACAAATACAAATACTTAAATTTGCAATTGATTTGATTGTACAAAATTACTAAAAAACTTTTAGGTTGATTCATTCATAATTGATCACACATGTCCAAAATGGTATAGTTTTTCGAGTGGGGAATAACCACCCCGCCCTTCGGGCACCCCTCCTTCTTCCAGAGGAGGGGAGTAAAATAACTAAAGAGGAAAACCTTTTCTGCCCCCCATTTTTTTAAATTTCCAAATAAGAAATAAGAAGTAAGAAGCAAGAGATTGCTGTAAAGACGCAATGCTTTGCGTCTCTAACATAAAACGTCATTCCGAAATCCGAAATCCGAAATCAAAAAAGGCTGCCCTAATTGGACAGCCTTCAGTTTTAGTCTTTTAAATCGTATACTCTGGATTTGGTTCGTGCCGGTCTATTTTTCTTGTTCTTTTTTACAGCAGATGGTCGTTTCGAATTCTTCTTCTTGATGTTGTATCTCACAGTAGGTGTTCGGGTGGAACTCCAGGTACGTTGATGTT
Organism: Bacteroidales bacterium UBA5429; assembly: GCA_002427605.1. GTDB lineage: Bacteria > Bacteroidota > Bacteroidia > Bacteroidales > WCHB1-69 > UBA5429. Next base: position 57,241 of record DIRT01000034.1, read on the forward strand.
GTCTCACCTTCGTATATCCTGTGGGATTTTTATGAACTGTAGTTCTGGATGAAGAACAACTTCCCATGGTCAAAGCACACAGAATAGCAATTCCGACAATCCACAAACGGTAAAAATAGACTCTCTTTTTCATAATAAACTATTTATTTTGAAGTGCAAATTCTCTACCTGCACGTAAACAAGCCAGATTAATATTAACTACATCTGCTCCTTTGCTACCAAAAACATCTGACACAGCTTCTTCCAAAGCCTCAAATTCAATAGCTAAAAATGGAGAAGCAGCACCCAAAACAACCATATTGGCTGAACGAGCAGAACCTAACTCCTTGGCGATATGATCTGCAGCAATAACAATTTTATGAGGTAATTTAGCAAATTCCTGATCAACAGTTTCCCTTTCAGGATAGTTAGGAATATTTACAAATGGATTATCATTGGTAATCAGCCAACCTGATGAAGAAAGCCAGGGTAAATACCGAAGTGACTCCATCGGTTCCACAGAAATAATCAAATCTGCTTGTCCTTTTGGAATCAGGTCAGATGCAATTTCATAATCAGCCAAACGTAAGTGAGATTGTACATCCCCCCCTCTTTGGCTCATTCCATGAACCTCAGCCTGTTTCAACATAAGCCCTTTTTTCAAAGCGGCATAACCTATAATATTAGCGATAGATAGAATTCCTTGTCCACCTACACCTGCTAAAACAATATCTATTTTCATAATGTATCTTATTTCTTTAAGTTATTACTATTTTTTAGTGAGTCTCTTTTTTAATGTTTGTACACACTCTCTGATTGGAATAATAACAGATACGCCTTCATATTCCAACTCCTCTTTTACAATCGCTAAATTCTCTTCGTGATTCTTTTTCAAAGGAACAATCTCTCTGATATGCTCCTCAGGAATACCTAATCCCTTACAAATCTGAGCAATTTTACCAAATGCATGCGATTTTTGTCCCCCGGTCATACCGGTAGTCATATTGTCGAGAATAAATACTGTAATCGGAGTGTTTTCAATAACACAATCCAACAAAGAGGTCATTCCACTATGAGTAAAGGTTGAGTCTCCAATCACGGCAATTACCGGACGAAGTCCTGAGTCTGAAGCACCCTTTGCCATAGTAATGGAAGCACCCATATCCAATGTTGTATAAATCGCATTGTAGGGAGGAAGAGCTCCTAAAGTATAGCAGCCGATATCCGCAAATACTCTACCGGGAGAATAATTAGCCATAACTTCATTGATCAATGCATAAGAATCAATGTGTGGACAACCATGACAAAGTGCAGGTGGACGAGGAGCTACGATTTTTGGAACATCGGTTCCATAAGTATCTTTTAAGCCTAAAGCCACTGCCATTAAGTTTGGATTCAATTCTCCATCACGTGGTAAAGCGCCATCCAATCTTCCTTTTACTTTTGGACCATTATCCAACATCCCTTTCAATGATTCTTCAATAAGAGGCGCCCCTTCTTCAGCAACCAAAATAGCATCACATTCAGAAACCATACGTTTTACCAATTCTGTTGGAACAGGATATTGAGAAATTTTCAACACAGTATATGGGCATTTTCTACCTACATAGTTTTCCATCAAATAGTTGTATGCAATACCGGTAGTAATGATTCCCAAGGATTTATCTTCACCCGGAATATATTTGTTATATGCTGAAGTTTCGGCTTCTTTTTCCAGTTTAGGTTGTTTAGCCAACAACTCACGATATAACCCGCGTGCAATAGCCGGAAGAAGAATAAATTGCTTTCTGTTTTCTACTAATTTAATCTCATTTTGAGGAAGTGCTTCTTTTCTGGAAACGCCTGCTCTGGAGTGTGCCAAACGAGTGGTAACACGCAACATCACAGGAATTCTGTGTTTTTCAGAAAAAGCAAACGCCTCATAAGTCATATCATACGCCTCTTGCTGATTGGAGGGTTCAAAAACCGGAATATTCGCAAATTTTGCGTAGAATCTTGAATCTTGCTCATCTTGAGAAGAGTGCATTGATGGGTCATCGGCAATCAAATATACCAAACCGCCGTTTGCACCCGTAACCGCCGAGTTCATAAATGGGTCAGCCGCAACATTAAGCCCTACGTGTTTCATACAAACAATCGCACGTTTTCCTGCATAAGACATACCAATCGCCGCTTCCATTGCTGTTTTCTCATTGGCAGACCATTGACGATGTACTCCGCCTTCTGCAGCTTGTTTAGATTTCTGAACATACTCCATCACTTCCGTGGAAGGTGTTCCGGGATATGCGTAAACTCCGGAAATACCGGCATCTAATGCAGCTTGCGCTATCGCCTCATCTCCTAATAAAAGTAATTTTGACATAACAAATATAGTTTTTATTTATTAATAAATTTAGTTTTAATTTATTGAACTTTCAACTTACAAAGATACATAAAATATCTGATATGAATTCTAATTTCTTTCTTCTTATTTTGAAATAAAAATAATTGGGGGGCAGATAAAATTTCCCTTTTTAGTCAATGCATCACCCCACTCTGGAAAAGGGCAGGGACAAGCCCTGCCCCTGCAAACGCGGGTAATTCAATTTTTTGATTTTGCAATTGTCTGAACGTCAAATATTTACGTTAAATGTT
>DIRT01000024.1:0-20441 GCA_002427605.1 Bacteroidales bacterium UBA5429
TTTTTTATCGGACAACAGTGATTCGTAATTCGTAATTGCCTTCCGCCTTCCGCCTTTTTTTAAAAATCCGAAATCCGAAATCCGCCCTCCGAAATCTCTAATAGTGTGTTTTATCCTCCTTATTCCGCCACTCCTCAAACAGGGCTTTCCCTTTTTCCAAATCGATCTGCTCGATGGGGATGAATCGTTCCTCTTCCGGGAGTTTGAACTGCTCGTAAATAAATTGGTCACTAAATCCGATTTCAGCAACCTGATGTTTGTCGGTGCTGTAGTAAATCTTCTTGATATTTGCCCAATAGAGTGCTGCCAGGCACATCGGACAAGGTTCAGAGGTGGTGTAAATCTCTGCATCAACGAGGTGAAACTGTTTCAGCTTTTTGCACGCATCTCTCAGGGCGACCATCTCAGCGTGTGCCGTAGGATCATGGGTGGAGGTAACCTGATTGTGCCCTAGTCCAACAATTTGATTATTGAGTACCACTACAGCCCCGAATGGGCCTCCGGCATTGTTTCTCATTCCTTTGTATGCTTCTTCAAAAGCAGCATCAATCCACTCTTTATGTTTCATAATATCTGTACTTATTCTATTTCTATTGCAATAATTTTAATTTTTCTCTCCTTTGACGCAGCGATTCCATATACCGATTCCCGCTTGTGGGAAAGACGATCCTCGATTCTTTTCCTTTTACCCACTTCACTTCCCATTGGCACTTCCACAACGGTAATCCTGCCCGGTTTGGAACCGTCGAAATAGGGGAGCAGCAGGCCATCCTGATAGGCTTTGAGGAAGTTGATCACGGAGGCAATCCGGCGTGACGAGAGTTTGAGGTTATACTCCGATTTGTGCAACGGACTGGCATATCCATGAATGGTGATCTCTATATTTTTACCACTTTCAACCGCTTGAGCCAACGCCTTGGTAAATAGGAGCAGCTGTTCATATCCCCCCTTGATTGAATCTCTAAAAAAAATCTCCATCTCTCTTCTGGCTTCGGAAGCCTCGCTCCCCGACAGAGACCCGGCATATTGCGTCATAAAAAGCTCTTTTTTTGCGATATAATCGGATACGGTTTGCTGATAATTCTGGTTTGTGCTTGTTTTGTTTGATTTGGGATCCGGCTGGTCGTTGTCAAAATAGAGGGTGATCGGTAGCAATTGCCACAATTTTTCCTCGATGGTCACCGTGTCTTGGGGCTCTTCAGCAATCAGGGTATCACTGGGCAGATCCCACTCGAAATGGTAAATGTCGCTGCAACATTCCCTATTGACAAAAACATTGCTGGGTCTGTTAGAGGAGAAATAGCCGCTTTGAAGTGGTTGATAGAAAGTGAGATAAGCGTCATTATATTCCGAATTGAAAGGAACTCCCATATTGGTCGGCTCCTCCCATTCATTCAACGCTCCATAAGCGTAAAAAATATCATATCCCCCGATGCCCAAATGTTCATCTGAACTAAAGTAAAGAATCCGATTCTCAGAATCATAAAAAGGGGTCACTTCATCCCCTGTAGTATTGATTGTAGGACCCAGATTGACAGGCTGTTGGAACTCCCCATCTTTGTGAATGGAATACCAGATATCCAATCCCCCCACACCACCGGGACGGTTCGAAACAAAATAGAGCACTTCATAATTGGGATACTCCACCCAGCAGGGTTGCGTCGTATTTTTGTGCGGTGCATTGATGATAGGCGGTAATGGAGTCGGTTTACTCCAATTTCCCTCCTGCCAATCGCTTTGCCAGATGGTGCATTTCAACTCAGGATAAACTCCCTTGGAACACCGTGTAAAAAAGAGTCTCTTCTTACTTTTATCGAAGCAAAAGTTGATATTGTAATATTTTTTACTATTGATTTTAGAATTAAGGGGGGAAGGGGACGTGTATCCGCTTTCGGTCAATCGTGAGCTGTAAATCCTGCCTAATCGGTATGCGCTAAAGAGTGTACTGTATCCGGTTCCTTCCATAGAGGAGAAGGAGGAGTAAATAAACGTAGAGTCGGGCAGCAGTTCGCCCCGAAATTCGGAATAGGGCGTGTTAATGTAGCTCGGCAAAGGCGTAACAATCACCGGTTGCACGGTTTCCTTGATATATTTAATCTGATCTAAGCGAAACTGTACATCCTGGGGAACGAGTTGCGGCCAAACCAGATTGAAACTCACGATAGAAAACCAGCAAAAAGTGATTAACTTTCTCATTGTCAGTTACATAATATCGTATGGACAAGGTTCACGTCCTATTCGTTGAATTAAGTTCTTTTTATAGATATAGATCAGAGATATTTCAAAACCTCCCCTCACTTTGGTAGCCGGAACAAATCCGGAAACGTTGAGGTCATAACTGATCCCGATTCTCAGATTTTGAATATCGGTATGTGCTTCAACAATCAGTGCGTCCAGCCATCGGTAATAGAGTCCAAACCCTAAAACAGCCGTTGTGGTATAGGCGTTTTTTTTGAACAGGTACTCTCCGCTGACACCACCAATCAACTCCTTATATTTTCCCTGAAAGGTAGCATAAACCATCGGTGTGATATTCCACTCATCCATCACATGAAAACGGGTGGTCATGTAGCCGCAGTAACGCATGGGGTGTTGAAAAGTGCCATGCTCAAATGAGGTGCGGGGTTGATTGATGTGAAACAATGAAAATCCGGCTGAAATGAGGCTGTTTTTTTGAAAACTGTAGTTCCATAGTACTCCCGCTCCCAGATCGAAATAGAAGATTTTTGAATCTCCAAACACTTCAGTAATAGGATTTTGAGGATTATAAACCCCATTTTGGAACTGTTCATCAAAATGGAGTGCAGCATAGTTGAGCGATTGATGCTTATATCCGGCAACTACTCCAAAGCCGATTTTGTGCTTCTTTCTCCATCCTAAATTTTTGATAAAAGAGGAGGAGAGGTTGATATCGATAGATTGAAACTCGCTATCGCCGGCTCGGTCACTGTTGAGTTGAAGTCCCAAACCCCACAAGTCTTCCGTTTTATGATTTTTCCAGATGGGCGCATCCAGGTTGGCAGAAAGCGAAAGAAAGGGCTTGGTCACTGAAATCCACTGTGTTTTTTGATTGAGGTTGGCTCTGAAAATCCCGTTGAAAGCTCCGGTTAAGGCGGGATTAATCAAGTAATGGGCGGTATAGAATTGCGAATAGTGCATATCCTGGGCTTGCAAAGGAGTTTGAGTGAATAAGAAGAGGAACAGTACAAGAATATAGCGGTACTTTCCTTTCCATAGATTTTTAAGGAATCTCCGCAACTCATTTTCCCGCGGATTATCTTGCGGTTCGTAGAACTTTTTACCGCTTATCGATTCCGGAAGAAACTCCTGATCAACAAAGTTATCCTGATAATTGTGCGCATAGCGGTAATCTTTGCCGTAGTTGAGATCTTTCATCAGCTTGGTGGGTGCATTGCGCAGGTGCAGTGGAACCGGCAGATCTCCCGTCTTTTTGACCCATTCCATCGCTTCATCGATGGCTCGGTAAGAGGCATTACTTTTGGGAGAAGAAGCGAGGTAGATCACTGTTTGGGAGAGGACAATCCGTGCTTCCGGCATCCCAATCTGATGTACTGCCTGAAAACAGTTGTTCGCCAATAGCAAAGCATTGGGATTCGCATTGCCGATATCTTCCGCTGCCAGGATAATCATGCGGCGAGCGATAAAGAGCGGGTCTTCTCCGGCGAGTAGCATGCGCGCCAGCCAGTAAAGTGCGGCGTTGGGGTCTGATCCCCGCATCGATTTGATAAAAGCGGAGATGATATCATAGTGGTTTTCACCCGTTTTATCGTACAGTGCAATGTTTTTCTGAATCGATTGAGCTACTTTTTCATTGTTGAGTACCAAAACGCCATCGGTAGGCTGGATCAGTTTCACGGAGAGGTCAACCGCATTGAGCAGTTTGCGGGCATCTCCGCCGGAAAAGTGAAACAGCGCCTCTTTTTCCTCCACTTTGATAGGGTAGGAGCAACTCTTTTGAAGGTGTGCAATCGCTCTTTCGAGAATCTCTTCCAGATCTTCTTGGGTAAGCGGCTCCAGCAGGTAAACCTGACAACGTGAGAGCAGGGGAGCAATCACCTCAAAAGAGGGATTTTCCGTTGTTGCACCAATCAAGGTGACAGTTCCTTTCTCTACAGCACCCAGCAATGAATCTTGCTGAGACTTGCTGAAACGGTGAATCTCATCAATAAAGAGCAGTGCTTGCTGACTTGATTGTTCCGCCTGGTCAATTACCGCACGAATATCTTTCACTCCGGAATTGATGGCACTGAGGACAAAAAAGGGAGCCTGGAGTTCCTCTGCAATGAGGGAGGCAAGTGTAGTTTTTCCCACGCCGGGAGGTCCCCAGAAAATCATGGAGTGGATCTGCTTTTGTTCAATCACCCGACGAATCACACCCTGTTCTCCGACGAGGCGCTTCTGCCCGACATACTCGTCTAAACGCTTAGGGCGCAGTTGTTCCGCTAAAGGTGACTGTGTACTCATTTACCACACTTGATTAAAATTTTCCCGTTCACGTACCTGAGGATCTCGCTGATACTCAAGAAGTTTTGCATATTTTAGATAACTGTTGAGGGCTATCGAAAGTGAGAGCGTAAATCCATCTACACCCCCAAGGATTCCCCCCCGAATAAATAAATTCACAAAAAGAGCAGCAGTACCGTGTACAAATGGAGAATAAGAGCGAGCTCTTTTCCCTTGATTATACAAGATTTTAGCTCCTCTGGTACTGTAATTCCGACCCGGTTTGGCAAACAGTTCTCCTAAATTCTGATATCGGTAATGGATCAGATCTCCTTTCAGTTTTGCACAGTTGTGAGTCGGTACGGAAGCATGCTGTTTTACAGCGCTAAAACGGATTTCGCTGTGTTTAAAAAGCCGAACCAAATAATCGGGATACCAACCGCAAGATTTCACCCACCGACTGCCGATCAGGTTTTTTCTACGTACGGCAAAACCAAAAAAAGAGGTATTCTCCAGATCGAGATTGTTGATTAATTGCGCCAATTCAGGAGAAACTCGCTCATCCGCATCCATACTGAAGATCCATTCATGGCTTGCATATTGAATCCCCACATTTTTCTGAATGCCATCTCCCAAATACTCCTGCAAATAGGTTTTCGCCCCGGCCTGTTGCGCCAAAGCAACCGTTTGGTCACTACTAAGCGAATCCACGACAATCACTTCATCACAAATCTGAAAAAGTGAATTGACCGCCTCTACAATGTTGTGTTCTTCATTGAGCGTCGTAATTATCCCGGTAATCGGAGCCATAAGTGATTCAGTTTTAGTTTCTACTAATCCATCGCTATAACCTGCAAAGGTATATAAAAATTTCGGATTTCGGAATCAAAAAAAGGCGGAAGGCGGAGGGCGGAAGGCGGAATAAAAAAAGTCGAAAGTCGAAAGTCGAAAGTCGAAATAAAATTACGAATTAATTAAATTTAGAATTTATTGATTATCAGTTGTTTAAATGTGATTATTTCATATTTCTGATTTCTTATTTCTAAATTTAAATAATTGGGGGGCAGCATAGAACTTCCTTTTCACTCGTTCCATTTCCCCACTCGGCAATATGGTACCTTTTCGGATGTGAGTGATTCGTTATGAATAACGATTCCTAAATTTAGAAAATTCCCTAAATTGAAATTTATTGCAAATTTTTCCCAAAACAACTCCTTTTCTTTCTATTTGAATCTCAATAAAAATTTTCAATAATATTTATATATATATATATCTGGTTATCAATACAATAGAATTCTTTAATTTGTTATCTAACTCTTTCTGAACTTATTGAAAATAGTTGTACATTGCAGAGTTAATTATTGACTTGATAATCTGGGGTTTTGGAATAGTGAAAATGAACGTAAAAAGATAAAAAATCAGAAATAAGTAAACCATGAAAACAATTAAATTTACTTTATTATTTATTTTCATCGCCACCATTGCCAACGCGCAAGCTCCGGTTATGGAGTGGGAAAAATGTTTTGGGGGAAGTGGTCATGATCATGGGCGAGATATTATTCAAACATCAGATGGTGGTTATATTTGTATGGGAAACAGTCATTCTAATGACGGAGATATTGTTAATCCTGAAGGGCTAGATAAGGGTTGGCTATTAAAAATAGATAGTGTAGGCAATATTATATGGAGTCAAGTTTATGGGGGCAATATTGTAACCAGATTCTATGATATTACTCCAACTTCTGATGGAGGATTTATGATTGCAGGTGAAAAAATTTGGGGTGATCTAGTCTGGTTTCTAAAAGTTGATGAGGTGGGAGTTGTTGAATGGGAAATGGATTATGAGACTACGGATGATTATTTTCGTGGCATTACACAATTATCAGACGGAAGTTATATTGCTGTTGGGTGGACCTATGATTTTCAAATTTGTCCGTATGAAGTCGGATTAATTTTAAAGATTTCAGAGTCGGGAGTTGTGGAATGGAGACAACAAGGAACCTATTGCTGGAGTCAATATTATACAGTTAAGGTTATTTCGGATGGTAGCATTATGGTGGGTGGTGATGCTAAAAATGAAACCAATAATTATTCAGACTTTTTATTGATCAAAATGTCTGATACAGGGCAAGTTATTTGGGAACAACAATATCAGGAAACAGGAAGAGAAAAACTTGCTACTTTTCAACAAACTACAGATCAGGGATTTATATTGGTGGGTTCTACAACATATCCCTGGACCGCAAACCACGGGGGTTATGATATGTGGATTCTCAAACTTTCACCGGAAGTTGGCATTGTTGAGTTTGACCCGACATTGCAGTTTCAGGTTTCTCCTAACCCAACACCAAATATTCTGAATATCCAAATTGATCCTGCTTTATTGAATACACCCTACAAAGTTTACTCCATTACCGGACAATTAGTGCTATCCGGTAATCTGACTGCTGAAACTATGCAGCTCAATTTGGAATCTTTCACAGAAGGAGTCTATCTTTTGCAGGTCGGGAATCAAACGCAGAAAATTGTGAAAATGAACTGATAATTGCTAAATAAATTACGAATTACGTCGTCACTAGCTCCGAAACAATGTAGCTCAACTCAATTTTTAGATTACAATAATGTCACCCCTACGGGGTTTAAATAGCTCTTAGGGGCAACATTTTGCTATAATAATGTCACCCCTTCGGGGTTAACTTAGCGGAAAATAATGTTATTCCCGATTTATTTCTACCTTCTACCTTCTTCCTTCTACCTTATAAAACCGTAATTCGTAATTTGTGTCGCGTCCTAAAAAGTTTCAAATTCCAGAGTGGGGTGATAGATTAGGGTAAAAGGGAAGCCTAGTCTGCCCCCCTTTTATTTTTATTTCAAAAAGAAGATAAAAAATAAAAATGGTATAGGAAAAAATTCAGGGGAGGTCTAATTCTTAATTGTTATTTCGACTTTCGACTTTCGACTTTTGTCTTATAGTTTGATTTTTTCCCACAACCATGTGGGGGTGAGTCTCATGATGGCACCGACACAGCGCCATTTGGTATCTACGTAAATTTTTCTTTTTTTGCGAATCAATCCGCGGTAAATGATTTTAACTGCTCTTTCGGGGGAAAGCACCATGGGATATTTTCCGTCAGTTATGAAGTCGGTGGCTATAAAACCGGGGATAATAGTGGAATATCGGATGGGGACTCCCAGTTTATTTGCAGATTGTGACAGGGATTCCATGTAGATTCGCTGATATCCTTTGGAAGCGGAGTAGGAGGGTGAGGGTCCAAGACCGCGCAACCCTGCAATGGAGCTGATCACAGCCAAATGTCCATGCCCCTGTTTGAGAAAGTGATTATGGATATATACCGCCATTTTGGTAAAGGCAACCACATTTACCTCATTTGTACGGACTTCAATCTCCATATCCGGGGTGGAGCTGGTTTTCCCGACTCCTGAAGAGTACAAGAAAAGATCAACACCCTCCATCTCTTCAATCAACTCTTTTAAAAGGGAGAGTGCATTGGGGTCGTTGACGTCGATTGTTTTATATCGAATATGATCAGGATATTGTGCTGTGATCTCTTTTAATCTGTCGGTTCTTCTGCCGGCAATCCCTACTATATGTCCATCTTTTGCGAACAGTTCGGCAACTCCTTTTCCCAAACCGGAGGTAGCGCCCATGATAATTACTTTCATAATTACAATTTTTAGAAACAGTTCTGCAAAGGTAATTAAAATTTGGGAGTGCAATTGAGATAAATGTCGTATTTTTGCACTTTTAAAATTGAAAGTATGAAACGTATTGATCTATTTGTATTTATAGGAGTAGTTCTATTTTTTGCTCCTTTCTTTTTATTTGATTCAGTGTACGACTGGTACATCAATTTCAACTCTTCTTATCCTTTGATCATGGCTTTTCTGAAGTTTTTTATTTTGGCTACTTTTGGGGAGTCATTAGGGTTGCGAATTAAGAATGGGGTATACAATGCGCCCGGTTTTGGATTGCTTCCCCGCGCTATTGTCTGGGGTTTTTTAGGAATGTGGATTGCCATTGCCATGGGAATATTCAAAATAGGAGTTCCCGCTTATTTGAGCAAATTCTCAATTTTTTCCTCCATGGAAGCAGCGATGACAGGTCCATTAACCTGGATGAAACTGTTGGGTGCCTTCTGTATCAGTTTGATGATGAATACGGCATTTGCCCCTGTTTTTATGACATTTCACAAAATGACCGATACGCATATTGCGAATTGTAACGGTAAATTATCCTTTTTATACACCCCTGTGAATTTTGGTAAAATTATTTCAGGACTCAACTGGAATGTACAGTGGAACTTTGTGTTCAAGAAAACGATTCCCTTCTTCTGGATTCCTGCACACACCATCACCTTTATTTTACCCGCCGAGTTCCAGGTTCTTTTTGCCGCATTGTTAGGAATTGCTTTAGGATTAATCCTTTCGATTGCCGCATTGAAAAAATAAACAAAAAAAAATAGATATTGAGTAGAAGTCAGGCAACGTTTTGACTTCGATATCGTCTTTCTACAAGAATGAAATCACAAATGACCGAAGAGGAGATTGTTAAAGGTTGTCAAGCCGGAAAAGAGCGATGTCAGAAGATGCTTTACGATCGTTTTTCTTCGTTGGTTATGGGAATATCTATGCGTTATGCTAAAAACAGAGATGATGCACAGGATATTTTCCAGGACGTATTTGTGAGGGTGTTTGTGAGTATCAAACATTTTAAATTTTTAGGTTCTTTTGAAGGATGGGTGCGTAAGATAGCTGTTAATTCAGCGGTTTCATGGTATCGTCAAGAGGTGAAAGAGAAAACGGTAGATATTGATATGGAGGCGGATATTCCTGATGTTATGGTGGATGAGGAGCTTCCTTTTACGGAGGGTGATTTGCTGGGGTTGATTCAGGAACTGCCAAGCGGCTATCGGATGGTGTTTAATCTGTTTGCTATTGAAGGATACAAACATGAGGAGATTGCGGAGATGTTGGGATGCTCAGTGGGAACTTCGCGTTCACAATATTTTAAAGCAAAAAAGAGCTTAAAAAAAAGGATTGTTGAAAAGTATAAACAAGTTGAGATATGAAAGAGATTGGTGAATATTTCAAAGATAAATTGGAAGGGTTGGAATCGCAACCTGCTGATTTATTGTGGGATAAAGTGCGAAAAGATCCAGCAATGCGTCGGTTCAATCGCATACAGCGTTTCAAACGGTGGTCGCTTTATGTGGGTGTGCCAGCCGTAGTGGTATTGGTGACCGCTATCACCTGGTATTATCGTTCATCTGATCCGGTTGATCAGATTCCTGTTACCGAAAAACAAGAAACGCATCAGGTTTTGATTTCAGAACCTTTGAATAGTGATCTTACAGAATCGGTTGTTCCTATCTCATCTGCAATCTCCCAATCTCAAGAGCAACCTGCAGTTCAGAAAACAGAACCCCAAATTAGTTCTCAAACTGTAAAAACTCCTCATAATCAGGAAGTTGTCTATAGTGAAGTGGATAAAAAGAGAGGAGAAATTACTAATGAAAAGAGCGATATCTTACCTCTCCCCCATAATTATAAATCCCAAAAAGAAAAAAGAGAAAAACAGCAAAATATTGAACCCCAAAAGGAAATAGCTCAACCCCAAAGTACTCTGGTGACCCACCCTACATCGGATCCGGAGGTAACTTTTGTTGAGGATGCTACCTCGTTGGCTCATACAGATCCTGAAGTGGAAGATGAGTTGAAGATTTTTATTCCGAGAGGATTTACTCCCAATTACGATGGGGAAAATGACTTCTTTAGGGTTTATTCGGAGCAAGAGATTCCTCATTTTGAGCTTTATATTTATGATCGTAGTGGAAGTTTAATTTACTCTTCCAAGGAGTGGTCGGAAGGTTGGGATGGAACTTGTCAAGGTAGAGAAATGCCGATGGGAGTCTATGTTTATTATCTGAAATACAACACTTTACAGGGGGATCCTAAAGTTAAAAAAGGAACCTTTAACTTGATTCGTTAATCTTTGATGAACTAATATATGCAACTTGATAGAACTGTAGCTCCTCCCGTATTTGAGATTGATCCGATTAGCTTGATTCTTCCGGAAAAAAAGATTTTAGAGAATGGTTTGCCGGTATACTATTTTAAAAAGGAGCAATTTGATTTAATCCATTTTGATCTGATTATTACTGCCGGAACTCTCTTTCAGCCCGCTTTGGGGGTTGCCGGGGCAGCCATCAGGTTATTAAAGGAAAGTTCTCCGACTCATTCGTCCCGGGATATGGAACTGTTGATCGATTTTTATGGTGCTTCGTGGGGAACACGGATTACTGCTAATATTCTGGGATTGAGATTTATGATACCCAAGTCTAACTGTGAGGCTTTGTTACCCCATTTGATGGAATTGATACTCAATCCAAAATATAAAGAATCTAATTTAGCTGTTTATAAAGATCAGAAAATCAAGTCATTGGAGATAAATAGACTGGAAGGAGATTATATTGCTCAAGAATTGAAGGATACGTTGCTTTATGAGGAGGGTTCTCCTAATGGGACTGTTTTGACCAGACAACATTATGAGGATTTAACTGTAGAAGTGTTGGAGTCCTACTTTGATCGTGCTGTAAATAGTTCAACGGCAGCACTTTATGTTGCCGGTTCAATTGATTCCTCATTGGAAAAGTTAATTGAGTCTCATTTTTCAAAAATCAAAAAGGGAGAGAGATTATTGATTACCTCTCCGCTTCGAAAGGATTTGTCACCTCGTTCTGTTTATCATGAGTTGCCTGATTGTAAACAGTCTACAATTATGTTATTCAAGGAGAGTCTTCCAAGTACTCATCCGGATATGAATAGTTTGGAATATTTATTTACACTTCTTGCCGGCTCCCCTTTCTCAAGATTAATGGATAATTTACGCAGGAAACATGGATTAACTTATGGGGTATCGGGAGGATTTAGCACCTTTTTTGATTATTCGATTATGATAATTGGCACAGAGGTAGTAAAGGAGGGAACAAATAAAGCGATAGAGCAAATATTTTACGAATTAAAACGTTTAAGAGAAGAGTTGGTCTCAGAAGAGGAGCTAAAACAATTGACTCGAACGGTAGCCGGGAAGTTATACAGGCAACTGGATGGAATTGTTGCTTCAATGAGAGTGTATCAGCATGGCAATCTGTTTGGAGGGGGAGAAGATATGGTGGATCGTGCTTTTAAAGCACTTGCTGAGCTCAATGCAGAGAAAATTAAATATTTAGCAAATCAATATTTGCAAGAGTCCGATTTTTTTAGTATTGTTGTAGGTCAAAAATAGAAAAGTAATGAATAAATGTATATATCTGAATATGAAGAGGTTGGGATTGTTGTTGGTGATGACTTTTGGGTTTTTTGCGACATCTTGGGCGCAATTTACTCCAAGTTTGCGTTGTCTTTTTGTAAAAGATGAAGATAATTCTGTGTCTCTTTATTTTATTCCTACACAGGATTCAACGGACTTTCTTAACTATTCTGTATATTACGCTGATGATTATAATGGACCATATACACTACTCACTTCGGCATTAACTACTTGTAATACAGACTGTTTTGATGGACTTGATCCGGTAGTTCATAACTATTATTTTATTCGTTCCAATTTTACGGGAGGTATTTTTTACGATTCCGATACATTGGCTGTCATTAATACTGCTGTAGCTCATGGTGATGGAACTGCTATTCTGACCTGGAATCCGGATCCTTATACTCCTATTCCGGCTTCTTCAGGAAGTCACTATTCAGTATATCGAAAAAATCCTAATGATTTTGACTTCATGTATGTTGGAGCAGTCGATGCGAATTCGCCCCATACTTATACGGACACCATCGAGGTTTGTGATCATACGGTTAAGTATAGGGTGCAATTGCTCAATGCGTGGACTGATGGAACCTGTCGTAATTCATCTAAAATTTCTCAAGATATTTTTCAAAACACCATTGCCCCTGCGAGTCCAACTTTAACAGGGGTTAGTGTTGATTATGATAACGATTCAATACGTCTATCCTGGCTTCCTTCTACGGAGACAGATGTTGGCTCTTATGTTATATTTCACTCTGCGACACCGGTTACTGTCTGGCTTCCGCTGGATACGGTATATGGCAGAATGAATACTACATGGGCGGATTTTGTAAACAGTTCAGATAACGTGAGCAACTATCGAATTTCTGCACGTGATACCTGTGGTAATGCGAGTGCTATGATTGAACATTTTCAATCGAATATGAAGTTAACAAATCAGGTTGATATTTGTCGCAGGACTGTAAAATTATCATGGACACCCTACGTGAATATGACGGGTCAGCTCCAGAAATATGTGATTAAGGTTGCTGTTGACGGAGGTGCGTTAACAAATGTGGGCGAGGTGGCTGCTGATGTTCTTGAGTTTACTCATACAGGACTGGAAGATAGTGTACATTACTGTTATGTAGTACAGGCGGTGAGTGCTGGTGGGCATTATAGTACGCTTTCCAACAAAGTTTGCTTCCTTTTTGAAGAGGAGGAGAGAGGTGATTTTATTTACGTTGCTGCTGTTTCAGTTGTTGATAATGAAGATATAAAGATAACCATCAACACCAGTGGTGAACTTTTTGCTTTTGATGAATTGGAATTGTTTAGAAGTGAAGAGTTACTCAGTGGATTTGTTCCGATAGCAACTATTCCTTTTGATGGAAGTAGCGTATATGAATATTTTGATTATGACGTACAGGTGAATAAAAAGATTTATTACTATAAAGCTTTTCTTTACACAGAGTGTCTCGAGGATCCTGTTTCTTCTAATACATCGAATAGTATTTTGTTGACAGCTACCGGTGATGCAGCTCATCGGAATCAATTGGTATGGTTTAATTATGATGATCATACACCGTTGACACCCGGACAACCTACATTTATTTTACGAAAAATGGAAACGGATAATGATTTTGTGGACATTGTAAGTAATATGGTGTGGGCTTCATATAATACATATGTAGATGATGTATCTGACCTTCATATGTTTGGTTCAGATTTTAAATATAAAGTCGGAGTAGCTCAAACGACCAATCAATTTGGTTTTGTTCCTCCCAGTTTTTCCAATGAGGTAGTTGTAAAACAGAAACCCACTATTTGGATTCCCAATGCATTTCGTCCGGTTGGATCAAAGAATTCTGTTTTTAAACCGATGAACTCTTTTGTTTCGGCTGATACTTACACATTCGAGATTTACAACAGAATGGGACAATTGGTATTTAGATCCACCAATCCTAATGATGGTTGGGATGGTCGTTTATCCAATGGAGAATATGCGCCTGCGGCAGTTTATGTGTATAAAATTCAATTTATAGATAATTCGGACGAACTTTTTGTGACACACGGTACTGTTACTGTTGTTTATTAAAAAAAATATTCAATTAGGTTGATATATTAAAAAATAATTGTATATTTGCCGGCTTTTAGGAGTGAATCAAAGAGTGTTCTAAAAAAGCACTTTTCAGTACGTAACTGTTTGATTTCACGGATCATAATAATAATGGGTTGAATTGGTGATGTTGATTTTATATGTTATGATTGTGTAAAATAGTTGCGATTTATTCCGAAAAAAGCGACTATTTTTTTTATTTTTAATGATTATAAATAAAATTTAAACATAAAAGACGGGATGAAAAAGATTAAAATTACACAAGTAAGAAGTGCGATTAACAGATCAAACAAACAGAAAAGATCCTTAGTTGCTTTAGGATTAAAAAAGATGCATCAAACTGTTGAGCATACTGCTACTCCTCAGATATTAGGTATAGTAGAAAAAGTAAAGCACTTAGTACAAGTTGAAGAGAATTAAGAAATAATAAACGATTTTGAAAATTACAACAATGGAATTACACAATTTAAAACCTGCAGCTAGATCAACAAAATCTTCAAAGAGAATTGGTAGAGGAGAAGGTTCCGGTAAAGGAGGCACTTCTACAAAAGGACATAAAGGGGCTCAATCCAGATCAGGATACAGTCGTAAGATTGGATTCGAAGGAGGTCAAATGCCTTTGTACAGATTAGTTCCTAAGAGAGGATTTAAAAACATAAATAGAGTTGAGTACAGTCCCATCAATTTAAGCTCTCTTCAAGCTTTAGTTAATACAACTCAAGCTACAGAGATCGATCTTCCACTATTAATTGAACACGGTTTGATCTCAAAGAAAGACTTAGTAAAAGTATTGGGTAATGGAACTTTAGAGTCCAAAATTAACATTTCTGTTCATGCCATTTCCAAGAGTGCAAAAGAGGCAATAGAAAAATTGGGAGGAACTGTGACTATCATCGGTGCTAAAGCAGAATCTGAAGAAAAACCTGAAGAAACTCCTGAAAATTAATATAAAAAGAACTAACCCATGAAGAGATTTATAAATACGATCCGTAATATTTTTAAAATTCAAGATTTACGTCAGAGAATACTTTATACCTTATTTATAGTATTAATATATAGATTGGGGTCACATATTGTATTACCAGGGGTTAATCCGGCCGCTTTAGCGGAGTTTTCAAAAAGTGCCCAGGAGGGTTTATTAGGACTTTTGGATCTTTTTTCCGGTGGTGCTTTTTCTAATGCTTCTATTTTTGCATTGGGAGTGATGCCTTACATCTCTGCTTCCATTGTAATTCAGTTGATGACTTTGGCTGTTCCTTACTTCCAACGTCTTCAAAAAGAGGGAGAGAGTGGAAGAAAGAGAATCAATCAGATTACCCGATTTTTGACAATTGGGGTAGTTGCTATTCAAGCTCCTGTTTACATTGCTAACATTGTAACTCAATTTAGAGGTGCTGTTTCTGAAACATTTATTGCTCATTCCTTTATGGGATTCTCATTGTTTTCGGTAACGGCTTTCCTTCTTTTATTGTCAGGTACTCTCTTTATAATGTGGTTAGGAGAGAGAATTACTGATAATGGTTTAGGAAATGGTATTTCTATCATCATTATGATAGGTATTATTGCACGTTTCCCATTTGCTTTAAGAGCTGAGTTTATTGCCAGAATTACAGAAATGAATGGAGGTCCTATCTTATTCTTAGTCGAAATTCTCGCGATGATGGCTATTATTGCTTTTGTTATTCTGTTAGTTCAGGGAACACGTCGGATTCCTGTTCAGTATGCTAAGAGAATCGAAGGAAATAAACAATATGGTGGTGTTAGAAACTTTTTACCATTAAAAGTGAATGCTGCCGGTGTAATGCCTATCATTTTTGCTCAGGCAATCATGTTGTTACCTCTAACATTCATAAATACTGCTAAACAACCCAGTAAATTTACAATGACTTTTATTGACCCTAATGGATTTGGGTATAACTTGATTTTCTTCTTATTAATCATTGGATTTACCTATTTCTATACTGCTATTACTATTAATCCTCAACAAATTGCTGAAGATTTAAAGAAAAATGGCGGATTTGTTCCCGGAACCAAGCCTGGAAAACAGACAGCTAATCTTATTGATGAGATTATGTCCAGAATTACATTGCCTGGTTCATTTTTCTTAGGTATTATTGCGATATTACCTTCAATTGTTCGTTTGTTTGGTGTGAATCAACAGTTCGCTCAGTTCTTTGGTGGAACGTCTCTATTGATTATGGTGGGTGTTGTTTTGGATATCCTTCAACAGATAGAAAGCCATCTTATGATGAGACATTACGATGGATTGACAAAATCAGGTAGAATTAAGGGACGTAGCAGTGGTGTTTACTAGAATATAATGTTTAATAATCAAATCTATCTATATAATCAAGCTGATATTCAGCAAATAAAAGAAAGTTCTTTGCTTGTTGGGAAAACTTTGGGTGTTGTAGCGGAGAAGATAGCACCGGGTGTTTTTGTTTCAGATCTGGATCGGACAGCTGAACAATTCATCAGAGATCACCAGGCTATTCCATCTTTTAAAGGATATAACGGATATCCGGCTTCACTATGTATATCAATTAATGATGTTGTAGTACACGGAATTCCAAAAAATCAAATCTTAAAAGAGGGGGATATCGTATCTATTGACTGTGGTGTGTACAAAAATGGATATCATGGGGATTATGCTTATACTTTTGCAGTGGGTGAGATTTCTGAAGAAAAGAGAAACCTGGTTGAGCGTACAAAACAATCCCTTTATCTGGGAATTGAAAAGGCAGAAGCAGGTATGCGAACCGGTGATATCGGGCATGCAATCCAAAGTTATGTTGAATCTTTTGGATATGGAGTGGTGAGAGAGTTGTGTGGTCATGGGATTGGTAGAAATTTACATGAATCTCCGGAAATACTTAATTATGGTCGGCCGGGGAAAGGAGTGTTGTTAAAGAAGGGAATGGTGTTTTGTATTGAGCCTATGATCAACATGAAAGATAAAGCGATATTCATGGAAAATGACGGTTGGACAATTCGAACCAAAGATGGAGCACCTTCTGCACACTTTGAACATCAAATTGCATTAACCGACCAGGGAACAGAAATTTTATCAACTTATAAATATATTGAGGAAGTATTAAACAAAAAATAAATATGGCAAAACAATCATCAATTGAACAAGACGGTATTGTAATTGAATCTTTAGGAAATGCACTTTTCCGGGTACAATTGGAAAATGGACATGTTATTACTGCACATATTTCCGGAAAGATGAGGTTACACTATATTAGAATTTTACCCGGTGATAAGGTACAAGTGGAGATGTCTCCTTATGATCTTACAAAAGGTAGAATTACATTCAGACATAAATCATAACAATAATAATAAATAATACAAAAAACACATAAAATGAAAGTAAGAGCATCAGTAAAAAAAAGATCTGAAGATTGTATTGTAGTGAGAAGAAAGGGAGTTGTTTATGTTATAAACAAAAAGAACCCTAAATTTAAACAACGTCAAGGATAATATTAACAAGTAAAATATAAATAGAGTATGGCAAGAATTGCAGGTATTGATTTACCCAAAAATAAAAGAGGGGAAATTGGTTTAACTTACATTTATGGTATCGGAAGAAGTACTGCTCAAAGAATTCTGGATCAAGCTAAGATCGATTATTCAAAGAAAGTACATGAATGGAATGATGATGAGCTGGCAGATCTTCGTGCGATTATCAATGAAATGAAAGTAGAAGGTGCGTTACGTTCCGAGGTACAAATGAATATCAAACGTTTAATGGATATTGGATGTTATCGCGGGGTTCGTCATCGTATCGGATTACCTTTACGTGGACAAAGTACTAAAAATAACGCCCGAACAAGAAAAGGACGTAAGAAAACTGTTGCTAATAAGAAAAAAGTAACTAAGTAATCAAATTAAACAATTTTAGTTAGTAGAAGGAACATAGAATTATGGCAAAGAATACAAAATCAGTAAAGAAAAAAGTTGTAAGAGTAGACGCAATGGGTAAAGCATTTATTTCAGCGTCATTCAATAATGTTATTGTTACGCTTACCAACAGTGATGGTCAAGTGATTTCCTGGTCATCAGCTGGAAAAATGGGCTTTAGAGGTTCTAAAAAGAACACTCCATATGCTGCTCAAATGGCTGCTCAAGATTGTGCAAAAGTTGCTTACGACTTGGGTTTAAGAAAAGTTAAAGTTTATGTTAAAGGTCCCGGAAGTGGTAGAGAGTCAGCGATCCGTACAATCCATGCGGCAGGTATTTTAGTTGAAGAGATTACTGACGTTACTCCATTACCACACAATGGATGTCGCCCTCCAAAACGTAGAAGAGTATAATTTTTAATTAATTTTTATATAAAAAGAAAATAAGATTTTATTATGGCAAGATATACAGGACCTAAAACAAGAATAGCAAGAAAATTCAAAGAACCTATCTTTGGACCCGATAAATATTTTGAGAGAAGAAATTATCCTCCCGGACAACATGGGTTAACCAAGAGACGTTCTAAGATTTCCGAATATGGAATTCAGTTACAAGAAAAACAAAAAGCCAAATATACTTACGGTTTATTAGAGCGTCAATTTAAGAAATTGTTTAAGAAAGCTGCCAGTAAAAGAGGTATTACCGGTTTGAACTTAATGCAACTGATTGAATCCAGATTAGACAATGTTGTTTATAGATTGGGAATTGCTCCTACAAGAGCTGCTGCCCGTCAGCTGGTAACTCACAGACATATACTGGTAAATGGTAAGATATGTAATATTCCTTCTGCTTTACTCGTGCCCGGTGATATTGTTGCGGTTCGTGAGCGTTCTAAAGCGTTAGAAGTAGTTACCAATTCTTTAAGTGGAAGATCTCACCAATACAGTTGGTTAGAATGGGACGGCGATCTTTTTACCGGAAAATTCATGAATTATCCAGAAAGAGAAGAGATTCCGGAGAATATCAATGAACAAGCAATTGTGGAATTGTACTCCAGATAATGAGTGATTCAATAGATAACTCATGTAAAAACAAAATAGTAAATAACATAGTAATACAAACAATATGGCAATTTTAACCTTTCAAAAACCTGACAAAGTCATCATGATTGAAACTGATGAGTTTCATGGAAAGTTTGAATTTTGTCCTCTTCAACAAGGATATGGACAAACAATCGGAAATTCTCTTCGACGTGTGCTTCTGTCATCCCTAGAGGGATATGCAATCACATCTGTTAAAATTGAAGGAGTATCTCATGAGTTCTCTTCCATTCCAGGTGTTATGGAAGATGTAACTGATATTGTCCTTAATCTGAAACAGATCCGTTTTAAGAATAAGGTTGAAAATACAAATTCAGAAAAGGCAAGAATAATTGTTGCAGGTCAAGAACAATTGACCGCCGGTGATATCAACAAATTCCTTAACTTCTTCCAGGTTCTTAATCCTGATCATGTGATTTGCAGAATGGAGCCCGATGTTAAATTGGAATTTGAGATTACCATTGATAAAGGGAGAGGGTATGTTCCGGCTGAAGATAATAAATATCTTCATGAAGGAATTGATGTGATCACCATTGACTCCATCCATACTCCTATCAAGAATGTTAAATATCATGTTGATAACTTCAGGGTTGAGCAAAGAACTGACTTCGAAAAGTTAGTTATCGAACTTGAAACTGATGGTTCAATTGAACCTAAAGAAGCATTAAAAGAAGCTGCAAAAATTTTAATTCAACACTTTGTACTCTTATCAGATGAAAAGATTATTTTATACTCACATGATCAATTGTCCGATAGTCGTACTGACGATCTGGATGAAGAATCTAAGATGATCAGACAAATGTTGAAGATCAAGTTAGTTGATTTGGAACTTTCTGTTAGAGCTTTCAATTGCTTAAAGTCTGCCGAATTGGAAACATTGGGAGACTTGGTTCAAATGCATCGTTCTGATCTCCTTAAATTTAGAAACTTTGGTAAAAAATCACTCGCTGAATTGGAAGATCTGATCGCAAGTAAAGGATTAGAATTTGGAATGGATATATCAAAATATAAATTAGATAAAGAATAACAATACAATGAGACACGCTAAAAGAATAAATCATTTGGGGAGAACCAGTTCTCATAGAGCTGCAATGCTATCAAACATGGCAACATCTTTGATAAGACATAAAAGAATTACTACAACGGTTGCTAAAGCTAAAGCTTTAAGATCATATATTGAACCTCTTATTACTCGTTCAAAGAAAGATACAACCCATTCAAGAAGAATTGTATTTTCCTTCTTACAAGATAAATATGCTGTAAGTGAGTTGTTTAGAGATATTGCTCCAAAAATTGCTGATAGACCCGGTGGCTATACCAGAATTTTAAAAACCGGCTTCAGACAAGGAGACAATGCCGAAATGTGTATTATTGAGTTGGTAGATTACAACGAAACATACAACATTAAGGAAGAAAAGAAAGCAACCAGAACCAGAAGAAGCAGATCGAAAAAAGCTGCTCTTAAAGTAACTGCTGAACCTGTTGCAGGAGTGACAGAAGAACCAACAGCGGAAGTTGCAGAAGAACCTACTGCAGAAGTAGTAGAAGA
>DIRT01000024.1:20616-54160 GCA_002427605.1 Bacteroidales bacterium UBA5429
GAAGAACCTGCTGCTGAGGTTGTAGAAGAACCAGTTGCTGAAGATGCTCCGGCTACTGAAGAAACAACTGAAGAGGAAGAAAATACTAAAAAAGAATAAATAAAATATTCTTATTTGTTATAGACAAGGTGTTCTCATCATAGAGGATGCCTTGTTTTTTTATATGTATAAATTGGCATCACCGTAGCTTAAAAAGCGATATTGATGCGATAAGGCATGTTGATAGATCTCCTTCCAGTTGTTGCCAATATAGGTTGAAATGAGCAACAGTAAAGTGCTTTTGGGTTGATGGAAGTTGGTTAAAATGGACTTGCTCATTTTTAAGCGATAGCCGGGCATAATGATTAAGGATGACTTAATCATGGCTTGATCCAGTTGATTGTGCTCCAAATAGGCTAAAATAGCTTCTAACGCCTCTTCTTTTGTGATTTCATCAATCCATTTCTTGTTTTCCTGATTTTTGTACGGATCCCACTGATGAACAGTAAATGGATCAGGATCATTCAAACACAATTTTGTCCCCGCAATAAAAATAGACTCCAGACTTCGCGCTACGGTAGTTCCTACAGCAATGATTCTTTTATCACTGGCAGCCAATAGTGTTTTGATCAGTGTAGAATCCACATAGATTTGCTCTTCATGCATTTGATGTTGATCGATGGTATTACTACTGATCGGTTTGAAAGTTCCTGCACCCACGTGTAATGTAGTCCAGGCGGTTTGAACTCCTTTCTCTTTCAGTGATTGGAACGTCTTTTCATTGAAATGGAGTCCAGCCGTAGGAGCTGCGACAGAGCCCTCTAAAGCGGCATATATCGTTTGATAGCGTTCATTATCCGATGAGTTGGTTTCTCTTTTAATATAAGGGGGGAGGGGAATTTTGCCGTATGCCTCAAGCCATTCCGCGAAAGTAATCGAAGGGTTGTCCCACCGGAAATGAACCTGGAAAGAGTTTTCGTCCAACCGTTCATGGTCCGCGTGAATTGTGAGTTGTGTGCCCTCAACAGCAACTTCAAAGGTGAGCGGCTCTTTCCATTTTCTGGCATTACCGATAAAGCACTTCCAGGTAACTGCCCTGTTTTCTTTGAAAATTGTGGAGATTTCACTGGAGGGAGCCAGCGGTTCGAGACAAAAAATCTCAATTCTGGCACCTGTTTTGTTATGTACAATCAAACGGGCACGGATCACCTTAGAGTTGTTAAAAACCAGCATATCTTGATCCGAGAGAAAGGAAGCAATATCGGAAAATTTCGCATCATGGATCACTCCATCCTGAAATACCAACAGTTTCGATTCATCTCGTTCAGCAGCCGGCGCGAACGCTATTTTCTCATCAGGCAGTTCGTAGTTGTAGTCACTAATGTCGATTTGAGGAATATGATATTGATTCAGCATACATCTTAATTTGGAAATGCAAAAATAAGGTATTATTTATCATATTCATGCTTTGAAATGAAAAAAGAGCGATGAACTGGTCCCCCCTTTTATTTTTTTTCCAAAATAAAGATGGTAAAGAAGAAAAAAATGAAGATAAAACCGGCTATAGTGTCAATAATCCCTAAAAAAGATGATAAAAAATCAAAAATTTCACTCTTTTAGGCGATGGTAAGTTTTTTTGGTTTACTGTTATTTTGCACTTCGGAATTAAATGAAGTAAAAATATAAATAAAAAGGAAAGAAAATGAAAAAGTTATTTATTTTGCTCTTTGGACTGTTATTTATTGGCGCTGTTCAAGCACAAAAACAGACTGATGCGATGTTGTTTGGAGATGTCAAATCGGCAAAAACTCAGGAGCATATACCCTATGTGAGAATTGCAATGAAAGGTACGAGTATGGGGACTGTTGCGGATGGCACCGGGCATTTTAAATTAGCGCATTTGCCTGTAGGAAAATGTGTTATCGTAGCTCAGGTGGTTGGGTATAAAACACAGGAGAAAGAGGTGGTTATGGAAAAAGGGAAAGCGGTACAGCTCTTTTTTGAGCTGGAAGAGGATCCTTTGCATTTGGAACAAGTTGTTGTAACCGGCACAAGGACAGAGCATTACTTAAAAGATGTGCCCATCAGAACTGAAATTATTTCGTCGGAAGCAATCGAGAATAAAAATGCAAGTAATATTTATGAAGCGCTGGAAGGAACCCCGGGTATCAGAGTGGAAAGTCAATGCCAATTCTGTAATTTTACGATGGTTCGGATGCAGGGGCTGGGTGCGGAGCATACCCAAGTGCTGATTAATGGACAGCCTATCTATTCCGGATTGGCGGGAGTTTATGGTTTGCAGCAAATGAGTACGGTGGATGTGGATAAGATTGAGGTGGTAAAAGGCGCAGGATCAGCGTTGTATGGGAGTGGAGCGATAGCGGGTGCCATCAATATTGTGACTAAAGAGCCCGATTTTATTCCTACTACTACGCTGGATTTGCAATTGGGAAGTCACAAAACAAATCGGTTTGACCTGAACTCATCGATGCGTAATGAAAAGGGAAATATCGGATTAAATATTTTTGCTCAACGCTATTCTGAAGGGGCTATTGATGAGACGGGACCCGGGATGACCAGAGAAGAGGTGAGAAATAAAGATGGAGTTTCCGACAGAGTGATGAGCAATTTGACCAATGTGGGGTTTGGTTTGTATATCAATGATGCGTTCCTAAAAAATGATCAATTGATTATTCGTGGGAAATCGGTTTTTGAGAATCGTGAAGGGGGAACTATGACTGATGACTATTTCCGTAATCCACTGACCGATGGGACAGAGAATATCACTACCGACAGGTATGAGCTTTCTTTGAACTACAATAAGCCGATTAAGACGAAGTCGGAAATCAATTTCAGTATGGCTTACACAAATCACAACAGAAATGCTACAAACGACTCCTATTTGAACGATTATATGGCAACACATGGTGATACCGTTCCCGACTTAAGAGAGATGAGACCCTACCTTGCCAATGAACACTCTTTGACTTCCACTTTGACCTTTAATACCAAACTGAAGAAACATAGTTTGATTTTCGGTGTACAAGCATTTTATGATATTTTAAAAGAATCTGGTATGTACGTGGTGGTAGATGAAGCCAGTCCTTTTTTAGGAACATCGTACCGTTCAACAGCGAATAAATCGGCAAGGGAGTTTGGTGTGTTTGTTCAGGATGAATGGAGCATTACCGATAAATTTATGATTGTGCCCGGTATCAGACTGGATCACCATCATTCGGGAGAAGAGTATGTATCTGATCAACAAGTGTTTGAAGCTGCATATTTCCCCAAAACAAACTTTGATGAAACTGCGGTTAATCCGAGAATGGTAATCAAATACGCCATATCTGAAAAGTTCACTTTGCGCGCCAATGCCGGTACAGGATTTCGTGCTCCATACGGTTTTTCTGAAGACTTGCACCTCTGTAGCGGTTCTCCACGTGTTTGGAAATCATCTGATTTAAATCCCGAAAGATCAATGAGTTATAACCTTTCAGCGGATTATTACGGTAAACAATTTAGAGTCAGTGCAAATCTATTTCGTACGGATTTGAAAGATAAGATCGGTTTTACTGATGCGGATCCCCATATTGCCGCATTGGGGTACGATTATCAATGGAAAAATATTGATGATGCTTTTGTACAAGGAGTAGAATTATCGATGATGTTCAATATCATAAGAGGTCTGAATTTGGGCGTTGATTTCACTTACAATCATGGTAAATACAAAAATGTAAGAGAGGATTGGGTTGGCACTGAGTATGAAAAAGTGAGCCAATATATCTCCAGATTCCCTACCACAACGGGCAATTTTAAGATGGAATATACGCCCAAAACCTGGACCTTTACTGTCATCGGTAACTATCAAGGAATGATGTATATTGACTACTACAGCGAAGATGAAACTTTGTCAAAAATCAAGAAAACGGAGCCGAATATGATATTTAGTGCGAGAGTTTCCAAGAAAATAAAGCAGTTTAAACTGTATGCCGGCGTGAATAATATCTTCAATTATGTTCAGGACGAAAGACATCTAGATGATGCAGCCTTTATGTATGCTCCGGTGTATGGCACTACATTTTACGGGGGTATATCCGTAACGATAACACATTAATTGATTTCGGAATGAAAAAGGTTAAAAATGATACAATGAATCCATTTAGTACTTTATAATAATTCGCCATGCTTGGGGGGTGGTTCGTCGGGTTAATATTCAGGAAAGGGCGACACCCCGCCATGTTGGCATTGAGGGAATAAACTGTCCCCAAAAAAGTGTACTTTTGCCATTGTAGATTATAAGAGGAAAATCATGACTACTGCAAAGAAGAAAATTGCTATTCAAGATACTTATGGTGAAAGATTTCAGTATTGTTGGGGGTGCGGACCTAAAAATGCAGAAGGCTTGCATTTAAAGAGTTATCCCATTGAAGATGGTGAAAAATGTATTTGCCGGTTTACGCCGCCGGAAAAATATACAGGGGGAGTTCCGGATAATCTCTTTGGCGGGATGATGGCGGTTATTTTTGATTGTCACGGTACTGCTTCCGCCGCTTGGTTTGCCCATCATAACAAGGGACTTGAACTCACGGAAGATACGGTAATCGGTCGTTTTGTTACTGCACGACTGGAGGTCGATTTTAAAAAGTCGCTCCCAATGAATGAAGAGATTACGGTGACATCCGTAGCTGAAGAAGTTGGAGAAAGGAAAGTGATTGTGAATATGGAAATGGCAGCGGGCGGAGTTATTCGCGCCAAAGCAAGGATGGTTGCAGTAGGAGTAAAGGACACGATGTATAAGAGGGCTTGATTTTGATTTCGGATTTCGGATTTCGGAAGTTTGGCATTGAGCTCTTTTTTAATATAACCCATTGATATATAATTATATATATTATTTGGAAATAAGAATAAAAGGGGGGCAGAAAAAGTATTCCTCTTTAGTTATACCATTTCCCCACTCGCAAATACAATACCTTTTTGGATACGAGTGATTAATTACGAATTACGAATTACGTTTTCTAATTTAGAATTTAGATTTTAGAATTATTTGAATATCAGGTGTTTACATTTTTAAATAGATTTCATATTTCTAATTTCATACTTCTTACTTCAAAATAACCCCGTAGGGGTGGCATTATTATAGCAAAATGTTGACCCCAAGCGAGATTTAAACCCCGAAGGGGTGACATTATTGTAATCTAAAAATAGAGTTGAGTTTCATTGTTTCAGAGCTAGTAACAATGTAATTCGTTATTAATCCTGCATATCTATAAAGGTTGATACTAGAGAGTGGGGTAATAGAATAGCAAAAAAGGAAAATATGTCCTCCCCCCCAATTATTTTTTTTACAAATAAGAAGAAAGAAATATTTTAAAGTCGAAAGTCGAAAGTCGGAAGGCGAAATAGGCTGAGTTTTAAGATTTTGTACTCAAATTTTTAATACATAATTATAAGTGTGTTCTAAATTCTCGTATACCAAAATATTAAATTTCCCCTCCTTTGGAGGGGCTAGGGGAGGTCTAATTCGTAATTATTTTGTACATTTGCTTGTTGAAGGTGTTGATTCTATTAATCTTGTTTGACGCTTAGAAATTAGGGCAAAACAATATGAAGTTAAAGAAGATTTTGATTTGGACTCTCAGGTTAATTCTATTGACGCTCCTCTATTTTCCTATTTGGATTATGGGGGCTATGGTGATTGGTGATTCCATGTCGACAGAGGTTGTTTCGGAACCCGGGTTGGTTAGTCAGGGGGTTGGAACGCTACTTTTAGGTATCATCAATACAGTTTTAATTGTTGCATTAATTGTTACTTCCCGATGGCACGGCTGGCGATTGGCATTATCCTTAGCTTTTGCTTATTACGGCTCATTTACATTTATAACTCAAATTGAAACCTGGTATTTTCTTTCAGAACTCACCGTTTCTCCCGAACTGCTTCCCCGCTTGTTTATTATGGGCTAATAGAATCCAAAACTTTTATTACCTTTGTGGAGTGAATTGAGTACAATTAATAAAAAGAATCTACACCTTATGAAGAGATATTGGATTCTAATTTTGTTGATATTGCCGATGTTTTATTCGAATGCCGGTGATGAAAGATCAATGGAACAAGGTGCTTCAGAGATTGCCGGCATGCAATCATCGTGCGGAATACCCGAAGATTCAACTGATAAAAGTAAAAAATCAATTCAATATAGTGACTATCAACTCGAAAAATATTTAGATAGCATCGGAAATTTACCTTCAGGACCATTGATGGAGAAAGTTTCTTTGATGGTTGATTCGATTTTTAAGAATCAACAGCAACTGGATATTGTGGTAGAAGCATCGGACTTTGAAAAACTCAAACAGGGCTGCAATGCGGAGCAACTTGACGTTAAAACTGTAAAAGCAATTTTTGGCGATATACATATCGATGAGAGGTTCATAGAAAAGGGCGTTGTTCCATTGACCTTTTTCTCATTTGATGAAAATAAAAATAACTTCAAAGAATTTGCTGTTTGTCCGGGTTATGCCGATGCAACATGGAACTGTGATGTCTATTTCTTTTCAGGAAATAAGATGATAGCAAAGCATCATATCTATCATCGTTTTGGACTTGAATTGGAACATTACAAAGATATTGATGGAAAAACCATTGTTTATTATAAGGAAAGCCTGTTGAATGGAACAGGAGCATGGTGGTATAACTTCTATTTCTACAAGTATTATGACAATAAACTGATTCCCATATTAAATGAGCTTCAAAATGCTAATCTGCAAATTCCATGGAGTGTTCGGCTTTATTGGTTTCAATCAACAGTTCAAAATACTCATCCTTTGACTTTGAAAATGGTTTATAACCAGGCATATACAGATTCATTAGATGCTCCATATTATATTGATGATTCGACATTCGTTCAATATAGATGGGATGAAGAAACAAAGAGACTAATAGGTGATTATGAAAAATCAAAAATCAGTAAGGCTCAAATCATGTCTTACTATCTTGAAGATAATGAGCTGCTTTTTATTAATGCTTATAACGAATTGATAAAAAAGAATTTAAAGGATAGCACCTTTCGCCAATCAACACTGAACTATTTGAATTTTATAAAAAATTATTATGAAAATATAATATGATGAAAAAAATATCAAAACAATTAACAACACTGTTCTTTGCACTTTTGTGTACGCTATCAACATTTGGCGGAAAAAACCCACAGGCGTATGTCATTTTTGATTCGCAGGGTGAGAAAGTTAGTTTTGAGCAAATGATAGAAACGGTTTCTAAAAAGAATCTAGTTTTATTCGGAGAAATACACAACTGTCCCATTTGTCACTGGTTGGAAGCTGAAACAATGAAACACCTTCATGCCCTACACGGTAAAAAGCTGTTGCTGGGTGCTGAAATGTTTGAGAGTGATAATCAATTGATTCTCAATGAGTTTATGAAAGGGGAAATATCAAAAAGCAGTTTTGAGAGTGAGATGCGTTTATGGAAAAATTATTCCACCGATTATGCTCAACTGGTTGAATATGCAAAAGAACATAAAGTCCCATTTTATGCCACCAATATTCCACGTCGCTATGCGCAGATTGTAGCTCTCAAAGGGTTGGATGGATTAGATGCATTGTCGGATGAGGCAAAAAGATATATCGCACCGCTCCCCATTCCCTATGTTGTGGATAGTGCTACAACAGCGATGTTTGGAACAATGACTGCTCAAATGGGGCATAGCAGTAGAAATCCTGAATTTATGTCTCAAGCACAGTCGATCAAAGATGCTACTATGGCATGGACCATATCGCAGGCTTTTGTAGAGAATCCGGATAGTTATTTCCTGCACTTTCACGGCAGTTTTCATAGTGATCATTATGGTGGAATCATCCCTTTTTTGATGCAGTATAATAGCCGTTTGAGTGTTGCTACTATCAGTTGTTGCCGACAGAAAGATTTATCTCAACTAGAAGAAGAACATATTGGTAAAGCTGATTTTATCATCTGTATCCCGGAAGATATGGTCAACTCGTATTAAAAGTGCAAAAGAGTTCCTTACCCAAATATCACCTTATCCATTAAAATGTCGCGCTCATCTGTAGGAACATATTCCACTAATTGAAAGTCAAAGCAAATTCCCAGTTTATAGACATTTGTATCGGCAAGAAGTCTGTCGTAATATCCTTTTCCTCGTCCCATGCGTCTTCCGCTCAAATCGAAAGCAACACCGGGTACAAGCACTAAATCGATATCTTTTATATTGATGTTTTCTGTGTGATTGGGCTCAAAAAGAGTGGCAAAAACACCCTCTTCCATATTGTCTGTTCCCGTGAATTTTCTGATAAGCAAGTCGTCTCCCGATACCACGGGCAGATAAATCTCTTTATTGCCAGATATTTCGATTACAAAATCATGTGTAGGGACTTCATCGGGCATTGACCAGTAACAAAGCATTTTTTTAGCCTCTTGAAATTCTTTTAATTGACGAACTTGTTTAAAAATAGCTTTAGATTTTTCAATTTTAGTATCAACCGAATATTCTTTCTTCCTGTTTGAAATGAGCTTTCGCAATTCACTTTTTGTTATCATTATATCGACTTTTGGGTTTGTACTACAAAATTACATAAAATTAGGAAGATGTTCAAATAATCGAAAGAAAATCAAAAAAATAAAATATTTTCTCTTAGTAATGAACATATGTTCAAAAGTTTTAGTATCTTTGCAGAAAATTATCAAAGCTCAATTGTATGTCACGTCCAAAACAATGTAGAAGAATTCAATCACCACCATTGATGTCGGGTTTCAAGCCGTTTGGCATTCCCCGTTCATTGACTGGAGAAGTTACTTTGCAATATGATGAGTATGAGGCTATTCGCTTACTAGATTACGAAGGATTATTGCAAGAGGAGGCAGCTGAACGGATGAATGTATCGCGTCCCACTCTTACGCGAATCTATGCTCAAGCACGAAAAACAGTTGCTCAGGCATTTGTGGAGGGAAAATCATTGGTGATTGAGGGCGGAAATGTAGATTTTGGTGGAAAATGGTATCGTTGTCGCCGCTGTAATAAGCTCATGGAAGGAAATAGCATACAACAACACCCTTGCGGAAACCGTAAAAGACATAGAGGCAGAGGCAGAGGTGAGGGATTTACACCCATAATTTAGTGAAACCAATAACAAATTAATTAAAAATTATATAAATATGAAAATAGCAATTGTATCAGAAAAAGAGAGTTTAGACGCACGAATGGATAGTCGTTTCGGGCGTTGTTCCTATTTTGCTATCTACGATACGGATAGTAAAGTTGCAGATTTTTTCCCAAATCCGGCAAAGGAATCTTCCGAGGGCGCCGGTCCGGAAGCTGTAAAATTTATCGCATCGCAAGGTGTAAAGAGAGTAGTGGCACCCGAATTTGGGAAAAAGGCGGAAGCTATGTTGGAAAAGCTTCAAATTGAAATGGTAAACAGAAAAGATAAAACCATTTCGGAAATTATCAAAGAGTTTGAATAGTTCAACTCTAATTTATTAACATTAAAAAAAAGGAGATATATTATGCCAGGATTGAATCAACAAGATCCTATGGGACAAGGTCCCATGACAGGATGGAAAATGGGTAAATGTACCAATTATGGAGAAAACAGAGGTTCTGTGGAAGAACTGATTGATGAAAATGGAGTAAGAGGTGGAAGAGGCTTTGGAAGGAGAAGATGTCGCGGTTTTGGTCGCGGGTTGGAAGTAAACGAAGGTCGAGGTTTAGGTCGGGGTCGCGGCTTTGGATGGGGAAGAGGTCGTTTGGGACAAGGAATGGGTAGAGGTAGAAAAGGTTTTACAGAATAAATTTAAAAACTTTAACAATGATGACACAAAAAATAGCTATCCCCATGGAGAATGGGAAATTATCTGCCCATTTTGGGCATTGTCAATACTTCGCTGTAATTGCAGTGCAAGACAAAAAAATAGTTGAGATAACACAACATATGCCACCAGAGCATCGACCAGGCGTATATCCAAGATGGGTTGCAGCGCTTGGAGTTACTGATGTTATCGCAGGAGGTATTGGTCAGCGGGCTATTGATCTTTTCAATGAGCAGGGAATCAATGTGTTCGCAGGTGCACCCATAAAAAGTGAAGAGGAGATTGTGAATGAATTTTTAGCCGGGAAACTTTCCTTAAGTGCCAATTATTGTAATCATGACGGGGATCACCATAGCCATTGCTAGTGGCAAGGGAGGAACAGGTAAAACTTTTATCTCTACTAATCTGTTTAACTCATTACAAGATAGCAGGTTGAGTATAGCTTTGGTAGATTGTGATGCAGAAGCACCTAACGACAGGGAGTTTCTGAAAGAGGGAGTATTGCAAAGTAGTCACGCGGTTAATCAGAAAATTCCGGTTATTGATAAGACGAAATGTACATACTGTGGCAAATGTGATGAATACTGCAACTTCAATGCTATCTTTTTTCTTGAAGAGCCACAAACAATAGAGGTATTAGAAGATCTTTGTCATGGGTGCGGGGCTTGTTCGGTTGCGTGTGAATATGGTGCTATATCGGAAAAAGATGACCTTTTGGGGTATGTCAATCGATACCGTTTTTCAACAGGTAAGGAGTTGATTGAAGGAAGAATGGAAGTGGGAGTTCTTGTATCGGTTGGGATTATAAAGGAGTCAATAAAGATGGCTGAGCCATTTGATTTAGTATTACTGGATTCACCACCCGGTACCGGATGTCCCTTTATCCAAACGGTTTACAAATCTGATTATGTAGTACTGGTAACTGAGCCGACTCCTTTTGGATTGAGCGATTTAAAACAATCGGTGGCAATTTTAAAAGAGATGGGAATTCCTTGTGGAGTGATTATCAATCGTGCAGATATGGGTACCGATGATGCACAGAACTATCTGAAACGGGAGAATATTCCACTGCTCATGAGTGTACCGTTCGATAAGGAGATTGCGGTTGCCTATTCGAAGGGGGAGATGATTACTAATCTGAGTACTGAATGGAAAGCAAAATTCAATCAATTGTACCACACTATAAAAGAAGAGTTTGAAAAAAATAAAGCAAAATAATTATGGAGTTAGCAATAATCAGCGGAAAAGGAGGAACGGGGAAAAGTAGTATTAGTGCAGCGTTTGCTACTCTTCAGAAGGATATAGTGTTGGCAGATTGCGACGTAGATGCGGCAAATTTATACTTGCTTTTCAATCCTGAATGCGATGAGGAACATGTTTTTATTTCGGGACACAAGGCTGTAATGGATGAAGAAAAGTGCATTAATTGTGGTATTTGCGTAGATTACTGTCGATTTGACGCTATTGTGGAGAATGAAAATGGAGTATCAATTCTGGAAACATTGTGTGAGGGGTGTTTGTTGTGTTCTCGTATCTGTCCGCAAGGCGCCATTACTGTTGAAGAGGAAGATAGAAGTCGCTACTATGCAGGACGCTTTAAGAATGGCAGAATGGTTTATGGGCGACTTGCACCGGGTGAAGAAAATACCGGTAAATTGGTTAGTAAGGTTCGGGAAAAGGCAAAAGAGATAGCAGAAAAATTCGGAATAGAACATATTATTATTGATGGACCGCCGGGTATCGGATGTTCTGCAATCAGTGCTATAACCGGAGTTGATGCAGTGATTGTCGTGACCGAACCCACTGTGTCGGGAGTTCATGATTTAAAACGTACCCTACAACTAACTCAAGGATTTAAATTACCCACAAGCGTTATAATTAATAAATTTGATATCAATCGGGAATTATCTTCCGAAATTGAACTCTATTGCAATGAAAGTGGAATCAGAGTAATCAGCAAACTACCTTTCAATCCGATTGTTGTAGAGGCTATGGTTCATTGCTCTTCCATTACTGATTATGCACATGATTCAGAGATAAGTGAATTAATCAAAAAAGCTCATACAGATATTTTTGCTGGAGTTAGGTAACATCAGAAAAAATAGTAAGTCTAACTTTTTTCTAAATTCTAAATTAACCCAATATTAGCCAGAACTTAGGTTTCCTGACTTCTCTCCCTCAGATTTAGTGCAATCAAAACTTCTTCTAAATCTGTTAAAATTTGCAATTTTTCATTATTTGTTCAGCATGTTTTCTGACAGAAAGAATATGGATTTTAATCCTTCTGAAAATATAAAATAAAGGGGGAAAGGTGACTCCCCTTTATTTATGCTTAATAAATGTATCATTGTTCAACTCCTCGAAAGCCAGATGCAACTCTTCACGCGTGTTCATCACAATGGGACCTCCCCACGCAACAGGTTCTTTCAATGGTTTGGCAGCTAATAGTACAAAACGGGCTCCAGATGCTCCGGCTTTTACATGGATAACATCGTTCTTGGGCGATGTTTTGTCCTCTGTTTCAAATAAAATGGCACAACCTTTGTGTTCGAACTCCTCTTTGGAAATGTCAGGAACAATTGTTCCATCAAGTAAATAAATGAAAAGTGTCTCGTTATTTGGTGTTTCATCATAGATCCACTCTGTATTAGGGTCTAATTTTACATCCAGATACTTAACTTTCAAATATTTTCCTTGAAATGCTCCTATTGTGCCTTTATAACTATCTGCTACAACACGTATTTCAGCACCTTCTATTCTAACTAAGGGAACATTTTCGGCAACAATGTCACCATATGAAGGTTCGCTCATTTTTTCTTTAGCCGGTAAGTTTATCCATAATTGACAACCTAACATCCGTGGTGATGTTTTTGGCATTTCTTGGTGAATAATGCCTGATCCTGCAGTCATCCACTGACAACCTAGGTCAGATATCACACCGCTATTGCCTAAACTGTCTCCATGTTCCATTTCACCATTCACTAAATAAGTTACAGTTTCAATCCCCCGGTGTGGATGCCATGGGAAACCTTTGATGTAATCATCAGGGTTAGTGGAATCGAACCCATCCAACATTAAAAACGGGTCGAATGATTCAATAGTAGGTTTGCCCAATACACGGGTTAGTTTAACACCGGCACCATCCATCGCACGTTGACCTCTAACTATTTGAGTTGCTTTTCTTGTTTTCATAATTAAAATTACTTTTTATTTTTCTATATTTCTTCTATATTCTTTAAACCATAAATGTCAACTAAATATTATATACTACGATGTAAATTATTCAAAATAGGTTTCATAATGGTTTGTGTGAACTGTTTTTTTTAAATTGAAAAAGCTAGGCGATGACCATAACTACCCCTTAACCACTGCCAAGGGTGACAACTCCACCTTAATTTCTACAAGGTCTTCTTGATTCATCATAACCTGAACGATGTTCTTGTATGCAGAGGGTGCTTCATCTAAATCTTTTTGACTCTTAATCGAGTGTACAATCCCTTTTTTATCTAATTTTTTGACTTCATCTTCAAGACTTAAGACTCGAATTGCTTCATTTCGACCCATGATCCGTCCTGCACCATGCGAGCAGCTGGAGAAACTTTCAGGATTGCCGAGTCCTTCCACTATATATGACTTAGTACCCTGTGATCCAGGGATAATTCCGAGTTCTCCCTTATGTGCGGAAGTAGCACCCTTACGATGCACTATCACGTTTTTCCCGAAGTGATTTTCCCATGTTGCATAATTATGTGCAATGTTTATCATTTCACCATAATCAATTGCTGGAAAAAAATCTGAAAGTACCTCTTGTACTCGTGTGAGCATTAATTTGCGATTGGCAAAAGCAAAATCAACACAATATCTCATCTCGTTGTAGTAACTATGTGCTTCTTCAGTATTGAAAGGCAAAAAAGCTAGATCAGCTTTGGGGTTTACAGATGAGTGCCACATAGTGTTTAATTTTTGTGCAACTTTGTTATAATGGTCTGCAACTTGTTTCCCAATATTCCTACTACCCGAGTGAATCATGATCCAAATCATGTTCTCTTTATCTTTTTGAATCTCAATAAAGTGATTTCCGCCTCCTAGTGTACCAAGCTGTTTTAAAGCAGATTTATACTCTTTTATCACAACCGACATATTTTCAATGTCATAGTTTTGAGGCATGAGTTCTCTATCTTGATATTTTTTGTGGTGGTTGAATCCAACAGGTATTTTTTTTCTTATTTCCTCGACGATTTTTCCCAATTTTTTTTGAATACTGGGTGCAAACTTCAGATAGGTCTTGACGGCACACATTCCGCACCCAATATCGACTCCCACAGCATTAGGAACGATCACTCCATCGGTAGCTAATACGCCTCCAATAGGCATTCCATACCCCGAATGTGCATCCGGCATCAGACAAACATGCTTAAAAGCAAAGGGTAAATTAGCCAGATTTTTCACCTGATATAAGGTGTTATCATCAATATCGTCGAGCCAAACTTTAATAGGTATTCTTTCTGTATTTAAAACTTTTTTCATGTTAATCAATTTTGATCATTTTAATAAGGCTCAAAAGGGAGTAATAGTTGTAGGTTAAACGAGGTTTCGGAAGGAGTTTCTATAGCCGGATTACTGACAGAAAAACCGATCAATCGTACTCCTTTATTTTCCAATGTTACTGTATCTAAAAGCTTTGTAGCCAGTTCAATAAATTCTGTAGCCAGTAGAAAACAAGTTTCAGAGGTTTGACTTCGAGTGATTTGTTTAAAATCTCCCCGTTTTACTTTTAGTGTGAATGTATATCCTTGAAAATGAGTTTTTTTAATTCGACTTTCCAATTCATCTGCCAAAGCATCAAAGCGAGCAATAATCTGTTCTTTTTTCATTAAATCTTCACCAAAAGTGCGTTCGCATCCAACGGATAAGCGTTCTCTAAAAGGCTCTACTTCCCGAAGATCATTCCCTTGTGCAAATTCAAAAAAAAGTTTACCTATTTTTCCAAACTTTTGAATTAAAAAAGCTTTCGATTGTGAACGTAATTCTTTACCGGTGTGGATTCCCAATACATGCATTCGTTTAGCAGTAACCCGTCCAACTCCCCAGAAAGATTCTATAGGTAAATTTTCAATCACCTGGATTGCCCTGATCGGATGGATAACGGTCAATCCGTCCGGCTTTTGCATTTCAGAAGCTATTTTAGCCAAAAATTTATTGTATGAAACCCCAGCAGAGGCAGTTAGTTTGAGCTCAGATTTGATTTTTTGTTTGATCTCTTGAGCAATATCTTGTGCTAAGGGAATACCAAGCTTATTTTGGGTAACATCCAGAAAAGCTTCATCAAGGGATAAAGGTTCAATTAAGTCAGTATATTCATTGAAAATATCACGGACCTCCTTGGAAACTGATCTGTATACATCAAACCGGAGGGGTGCAAAAATTAATTCTGGACAAAGTTGCATAGCCCTTTTGGATGGCATAGCAGAGTGAATCCCAAACTTACGCGCTTCATAACTGGCTGCTGCAACAACTCCACGAGAATGTGAACTGCCGACTACAAGTGGTTTTTTACGCCACTCGGGATGGTCACGTTGCTCTACTGATGCATAAAAAGCATCCATATCCACGTGGATTATTCTGCGATATTGCGGTGTAGTTTCAATTAATTCCATGTAAAGGGATGAAATAAGGTGTTATATAATTCTTATTTTATAAATGAAAAACTAGAGGGGACCCAATTTTACATCTCATAGCAACTCTTTCAATTTATTGACATCAACAATACGACCTACTCCATCTTTATACTCGATAATGCCATCACGGCACATTTCCGATATCGCACGGGATAACGAAGGACGTTCAACTCCAAAATAACTTGCTAAAGAAACAATGCTTTGCCCCAATTCAAAATGCCCCTGTTTTGTTCGTTGCAAAATATAATAGGCGACTTTAGCTTTGATGCTTTTTTGTGCAAATATTTTTAACCTTTCAGATAAGAATTGAATACGATTGGCATTAAAGTTTAAAAATCCAAGCAAAAATCTGGGACATGAAGCAATCTGTCGTTCCAATGATTTTTTTGTAATTCGAATAATTTCGCAATCCTCAGTAGCAATGATGTCGACAGGGAAACGGTTGTCATCAGCAAAAATTAAGGCCGATGCTAGAGGATAAGGTGCTGACAAAGTTGCAATTGGAATCGTCATACCGGAATCAGCTACCATTTCAGTTTTTACACTTCCTTTAGATAACATGAATAAATGGGATACAACATCCCCCTGATAAGCAATATATTCTCCTCGTTTATAGGTCTTTATGCTATGTTCATTGAAAAATTGGAGGTTAGTTATCACCTCTTCTGGTTTTTCCTGACAAAAGGGACAGAAGAAAAGTAATTCTGTATTCATGATTTTAGTATTTTCTGCAAAAGTATATAAAATTATTTTATCATAGTAACAAATGTTACACACCATAACTTTATAAAGCTATATTTTTGCAGAAAATTAAAATAATTGTGAAAACGGTAAGGCAAATTATTAAAATAGACGAACAACTGTGTAATGGATGCGGAGCATGTATTGAAGGTTGTCATGAAGGTGCATTACAGTTAATCGATGGTAAAGCAAGAATCATTAGTGAGTTATATTGTGACGGTCTTGGAGCTTGTATTGGAGATTGTCCCGTAGGTGCTATCACCATTGAAGAAAGAGAGGCAGAACCTTATAATGAATATGCTGTTATGGAACGCATTGTTGTGAAGGGTGAAACAACAATTCTCGCACACTTGAAACATCTGAAAGATCACGGGGAAATTGAGTACTTACAACAAGGAATTGACTATTTGAAAGAACATAATGTGGATGTAAATTTGAGTTCTATTGAAACAAAAAGTTTCGTTTTAGATAGTGAACCGAAATTGGGATGTGGTTGTTCAGGAAGTTTGGAACGCTCGTTTACTGCGGCTTCATCCAATGAACCGAGTGTTTCGTCAACTCAAATTCAATCACGATTGACTCACTGGCCTGTACAACTTCATTTGTTGAATCCTCAGGCAGGATTTTTTCGAAAGGCTAATATTGTTATTGCTGCCGATTGTACAGCGTATGCCTATGCTGATTTCCATAATCGCTTCATTCACAATCATACCTTGGCAATAGCTTGTCCTAAACTGGATAGTAATAAAGAGTCCTATATAGCCAAAATTATAGAAATGATCGATTCAGCTGAAATCAATACCCTTACAGTTGTTATTATGGAAGTACCCTGTTGTGGAGGATTGATTCAATTAGTGCAAACAGCTGCTCAAAAAGCATTTCGTAAAGTACCTATCAAAAAAATTGTTGTGGGTGTACAAGGTGATATAAAAGAAGAAACTTGGATTTAAAAATTCCATTTAAATAAGTGTTAATAATAAAAAATTTAAACTATGAACATGTTCTGTTTTCAATGTCAAGAAACAGCCCAAAATAAGGGGTGTACTATTAAAGGTGTTTGTGGCAAAACTGCCGATGTAGCTAATCTTCAGGATTTGTTGATATTCATGCTGAAAGCTATTTCAAGAAATACTGTAAAACTTCGTGAGAATGGAGTTGAAATTTCGAAGGCTACCAACCATTTTATCATGGAATCCCTATTTATGACCATTACCAATGCCAATTTTGATAAAAATCGCTTTGTGGAACGTATCCGTGAGGCAATTCAATTGCGTGATGAACTGGCAACCCAACTTCAAACTAAAGGAATCACATTAGATATTTGTCCAGAATGTGATTGTACTACTTGGAGAGCAGACACGGTAGAAGAGATGGAAGCAAAAGCTGCAACTGTGGGAGTTCTTAGAACTGAAAATGAAGATATCCGTTCTTTACGTGAACTTGTAACTTATGGTCTCAAGGGAATGGCAGCTTATGCTGAACATGCTGCTAATTTAGACTATGAAGATGAGGAAATATTTACTTTTATGCAAGAAGCATTGGTGGCAACTACTAAAGATCTCTCTGCTGATGAACTAACAGGGCTAGTATTGAAATGTGGTGAGTATGGAGTTAAAACAATGGCTTTGCTTGATAAGGCAAACAGTTCAACATACGGTAATCCTGAAATGACTAAAGTGAATATTGGAGTTCGTAATAATCCGGCGATTTTGATATCTGGTCACGACTTGCGTGATATGCAGGAACTATTGGAACAAACTGAAGGAACAGGTGTAGATGTGTATACTCACAGTGAAATGCTCCCTGCTAATTACTATCCTGCATTCAAGAAATACAGCCACTTCGTTGGGAACTATGGTAGCTCATGGTGGCATCAAAATGAGGATTTTGAGACATTTAATGGTGTTATCCTCTTTACTACAAACTGTATCGTTCCTCCTCGCTCTACATCAACTTATGCAGACCGAGTTTATACTACAGGATCATCTGGATTTGCAGGATTTCCACATATCGCTGACCGCAAAGAAGGAAAACCAAAAGATTTTTCTGCATTGATAGAACATGCAAAACGTTTGAAGTCTCCTACAGAGATTGAAACTGGCGAAATTATTGGAGGATTTGCTCATGCTCAAGTTTTTGCTTTGGCAGATAAAGTGGTTGATGCTGTGAAGTCAGGAGCAATACGTAAGTTCTTTGTTATGGCTGGATGTGACGGAAGAATGAAAAGCCGAAACTATTATACTGAGTTTGCAGAACAACTACCTAAAGATACTGTGATTTTAACAGCCGGTTGTGCTAAATATCGCTATAATAAACTTCCTTTGGGAGATATTGGTGGAATACCTCGCGTATTGGATGCTGGGCAGTGTAACGATAGCTACTCTTTAGCTCTGATTGCTCTCAAATTAAAAGAAGTGTTTGAACTTAATGATGTTAATGATCTCCCTATAGCCTATAATATCGCTTGGTACGAACAAAAAGCGGTGATTGTACTATTGGCGTTGTTGTATCTAGGCGTAAAAAATATTCATTTAGGGCCTACTTTACCAGGATTCCTTTCACCTAATGTAGCGAAGGTTCTTGTTGAGAACTTTGGAATTGCGGGTATAACGACTCCTGAAGAAGATGTTAAGATGTTTATGGCTTAATCTATAAGTTTAAATTTTGAAAAATGGAGTTATACTAATTAGTGTAACTCTTTTTTTTTGTTTTAAAATGTTAATCAACCTCGTTTAAAATAATAATAAGATTCTTATAGAATAAAAGTTTTGATTTTTTATTGCATTTATTCTATTTTTTTGCTTTTTTTTATTATTTTTGCAGAGGTGGATTAGTGGGTTTAAAAACAGGATCGATTAATCTTCTTTAATCCTTTTAAAAACAGGTAAACATGCAAACAGAACTCTTTTTACTTATAGTATCCTTGTTGTTTTTTCTAAGCATTCTTTCGGGTAGGGCCAGTTCTCATCTGGGAATTCCTGCTTTGTTATTTTTTCTTGCAGTGGGAATGCTTTTTGGGAGCGACGGATTTGGAATTCGATTCGAGAATATCCAATTAGCTCAAAGCATTGGGACAATTGCCCTTTGTATGATCCTCTTCTCAGGGGGGTTGGATACACAACTGTCAGAAGTTAAGCCGGTTATGTATCAAGGGATATTATTGGCCACTGTGGGTGTGTTTCTGACAGCGATTCTATCAGGTTTGTTGACCTGGTGGATCTTGAAACTAACGCTTCCTGCTGTAACTGTTTCGTTGATAACAGCTTTTCTTTTGGCTTCTATTATGTCTTCTACTGATTCGGCATCGGTATTCTCTATATTAAGGTCCAGAGGGTTGTCGTTGAGGAATAACCTCCGTCCTTTGCTGGAATTGGAAAGTGGAAGTAATGACCCTATGGCTTATGTATTGGTTATTACACTGATCGATATTATTAAGATGGGAAGTTCTCCCAATTATTGGAATGCCGGGCTGATGTTAGTACTTCAGTTGCTAATAGGGATGTTGCTGGGCTATTTTTTGGGTAAACTTTCCGTATTTTTAATTAATAAAGT
The DNA here is from genome assembly GCA_002427605.1 of Bacteroidales bacterium UBA5429. Lineage (GTDB taxonomy): Bacteria > Bacteroidota > Bacteroidia > Bacteroidales > WCHB1-69 > UBA5429. The sequence goes on from DIRT01000024.1 coordinate 40,405, forward strand.
GAGGATCTATAACGACTCGCTTAATCCAATTTTAGTATTTACTTTTGCTATTTTTATTTTCTCAGTAACTTATTTTCTCAAAGGAAATGGCTTTTTAGCTGTGTATGTGGCAGGACTTGTGATTGGGAATTCAAAATTTATACACAAAAGAAGTACCATGACCTTTTTTGATGGACTCGCCTGGCTGTTTCAGTTAACTATGTTTTTAATGTTAGGCTTGTTGGTGAATCCACATGAGTTAGTTGATATTATTGTTCCGGGATTGATTATTAGTCTGTCTACTATATTGATTACAAGACCTATTGCAGTTGCTTTGACGTTACTTCCTTTTAAAAAGATGCCGGTCCGGGATAAAGCCTACGTTTCCTGGGTGGGATTGCGTGGTGCAGTGCCCATTATTTTTGCTATTATTCCTTTGGCTGAGAATATTCCTCACGCCAGATTGATATTCAATATCGTATTCTTTTGTACCCTGGTTTCTTTGTTGGTTCAAGGAACATCTATCTCTGTGATGGCAAAGTGGTTGGGGGTGATTGATTATGATAGTGCAGAATCCAAAATGAAAAAAATTGATATTGACTTTGCTTCTGAATTGAAAACTGTTGCCAGTGAGGTTACGATCACTCAATCTGCTCTTCAGAATGGATCTTATCTTATGAATCTTTCACTTCCTGATCAAACCCTGGCGGTTCTTTTGAAAAGAGGTGACAACTATTGTGTTCCAACAGGAAAAACTGAACTGCAAGAAGGTGATGTTTTATTGATGATTACAGATGATAAAGAAGCACTGCTGAAAACCTACGAAAATTTAGGAGTTGAGTATAAAAAATTAAAGTTTGATTAATTTTCCCTTACTTTTTTTACCATTCTCTAAAGTAACTTTATAAAAATAGATTCCGGAACAGAGAAAACTGAGATCTACTTCTGCTCTCCGTTTGTTCATATCTGTTGTAAGAAGGGTTCCACCTTTGAGATCGTAAATGGAGATCTGTAAGATGTTTTGTTTCATCGCAAAAAAATGGGTTAATCCGAGAGTGGGATTGGGGTACACTTTAACCTCTGTCTGATTGGTATCTCCACTCGATCTGCCGGGGAATGCAATAACAACTACTTTTTCAGTAGAAAACACCTCGTTGTTATCAAAACAAGCCACTTCTAATTCATTTACCATTGAACTTACTCCAACAACTCCTGATAAAACACCATCTTTTGAGATGTCAACACCTTGGATATAGGGTGGGGGGGTAAACCGAAAATTTCGATTTGAGGCTATAGAGCTGCTCATTTTATTAACGGGACTGAGCACAAAATGGCGACCGTTTCCTCTGAAGATGCCGGAAAAAAAGTCGCTCTCTCCATACTCTAAATCCCCATAATGGAACTCAATCTTTCCATCAGCATAAAGCTGAAGCACAAAGGTTATCGATGAGTTTTCCTCATTTGCTTTTTCTGCAACAATAAAAAATTGACATTTTGAATCAGTAATGTTAACTCTTGATTGAGTTACAATAAGAGGAGAGTAAAAAGGAGCTATCTGTTTTCTGGAGATGGCATGATTCTCTTCCGATTTTAAAAATGGGACTGCAAATATCTCTTTTCTAAAGGTTAAAACTCCATTTTGATGAAAGTAAATTTTTTTAAACTTTTCACCATAGAAAGGAAACTCAAAAGGTAGTTTAATCTCAGCATATTTATCCGCAGGATTAAACTCAAACGGATCACCTGTAACAGCTGGGAAGTCAGCACTAAACTCTTCCATACGGTATCGGTGTGAAAGTTCCCAATGATAAGGAGGCTTTCCCTGAGTTGCAGTTAATTGTTGTGTGAATGGCTCACCGGCAATGCAATGGACTGTGGCTCCTTGAATCGAAGGTTTAGAGTATTGGACGGCTCTCACTACACTGACATAGGTTGTTTGATTGTTTTGTATTTCAACGTTAGTTTGTGGAGAGCTAATCTCTTCTACATTTTCTCCCGTATAATCCATGAGGGAAAACTGTACAATTTCGCCTTGTCCTACATTATTTGGGTTGTTTTCATCTATAATAAGAAAAAAACGACAGGGTTGATTCGGTTGGATATAGTTCAATAAAGGGGTTACATCTAATCCGAATTCCAATGTTTTACTTGCTTCGTCATAACCTCCTTGCATAGTGAACCATCCTCCCTGATAATTAAAAATTCCATAAGAGATGGTAGTGTCAGGAACAGTACTATTGGTGTCCAAAGCAACTCCGGCACTGATTTTAATCAATTTCCTTCGGTTGTACGTAATGGTTGCTTTGTAGGTAATCTGTGGAAAAACTTCATCTCTGACATCAACACCATAAACAGTATTATTCCAAATACCACCTAATCCGGAAGGTGTGGCTAAGAGTCTGTATGGAACATAAGAAAAACCATTATTTCCCCACACTTCTCCATGTGAATTGACAACTATTACCCCCCCTATTTCCCAGTCTAAAACATCAACTTTACCATCCCCGTTCAAGTCAATATGGTTGGTGTAGAGCCCGTCCCCATTAAAGTCATACCGAATGGAGTCATTATAACCGACAATAGTCATGGCATGAGTGGCTTGAGCACCAAATGTGGTAATGACAGTTTTTCCTGCATCAGGAGTTCCGATTGGTAACGGAGCCATTGGACAATAAGTGGAGGCAAAAAAATTAACACATCCACCCGGTTCCTCTCCTCTTCCATGATGTGCAAGCCAATGTTTGAGTTTTAATATTCCTTCGGGAGTATCTGTTGTAAAAGATCGTAAACTTGCAATGCGGTTTTTCATGCCGTTGTAGTACTTTTCATATCCGGTCATCCACTTTGTATAGCTTCCTCCATAATACAACCCCCAATCCGGTGTAAAAGGTGAACCCGCTGTTCTAATTACCTGCCAGGTATCTATAAAACTAACCCCGTGATCATGTATACCATCATTATAATAATTCCAGGCAAAATGAGTAGGGATGTGGTACTTTTCGTAAGGAGTATCAAAAAGAACAAAATATCCACGATTTGCAGCTAATTCGTAGGTAAGCAGGTAGGTTAATGAAGCAGCCTGGGCACAGGAGTAGTTTTCCTGACTAAATACGTAAGGGAAATAGTCTGTTTTTGCATTGTTTACAGATGCCGGTAGGGTGTACTTGTTAGGCTCTGCAGGGTCTGCTCCTTCACCGTTTTGTTGTGCGGTGAGCGAAAAAGGGAGAAGCAAAGCGAGTATAAAACTATACAAAAAAACAATTCGTTTCATCTATACCTGGTTTTTATCTTTTAAAATTTCAATAATGTGACTCTCCATTACTTTGAGCGCCTCTTCAATGGGAAGAAAGGTCGAGACTGGAGCCCCATCACGATAGACCGCAATTTTATTTTTGCCGCTCCCAATCACACCAATATCTGCATCAGCCATCTCTCCTGGACCATTTACAACACACCCCATCACTCCAATTTTCAGGTTAGGGTAGCCGGAAAAGCGTTCTTTGACAATCTGCAATACCTCTTGAATATTGTACTGGGTTCTTCCACAGGAAGGACAAGCAATGATCTCAGTCTTAGTGAGTTTGATTCTGCAACTTTGTAAAAGGGTATCCTCAAGTTGAGTTATTTCCGATGAGTTAAAATGAGGATTATGAATCATGACGTTCTTAAAAGGAGTTTCGCTGAAATGGTAAAATCCGGCAATGAGCGCTGCTTCAATCCACCACTCTTCAGGATCAGTAGCTTCGCTTTTAATTGTTAAAGTTTGGTTCTCTACCTGATATTGCGAAGGATCGATCCGATCCACAACGGTCATCATCTTTTTGGCAAACAGAATCTCGTTTTCCGGTTCTTCAGTCAAGGAAACGCGGATGGTATCACCGATTCCTTTCAGCAATAAGGAGCCAATTCCAATGGCCGATTTTACTCTTCCTTCCATCCCGTTGGCAGCTTCAGTAACCCCTAAGTGAAGTGGGAAAATAGTACCTCTTTCTGCCATAATTTGGTGCAGCAGGGTAGTGGCTTCCACCATGGTGTTTACATTGCTCGATTTGAGGGAGAAGATCACATCATAAAACTGATTTTCTTCGCAGATATCGATCCATTCCAGCGCAGAATGCACCATTCCTAACGCAGTGTTCCCATACTTGGAGATAATTCTGTCACATAATGACCCGTGATTGACTCCAACCCGAATGGCGGTGTTGTGCTTTTTACAGAGCTCAATCAAAGGGGCTGCTTTTTCGCCCATTGCTTGCAAAGAGCGGGCATATTCCTCTTCGCTGAAATCGTTATTACGGACAGATTTGTTATCTGTGAAATTCCCCGGATTGATCCGTACCTTATCTACAAAGGGAGCGACTGCCATCGCTACTTCGGGCAGATAATGAACATCCGCAATGATGGGAGTCGTGTAATTTTGCGCTCTTAATTCCGTGATGATACTCTGTAACGCCTCCACATCCTTCATGGCAGGAGTGGTAATCCGAACCATCTGAGCGCCGGAATTGATAAGGCGAATTACCTGATTGACCGAATCGCTAATATTTCTAGTTTGCGTGCTGGTCATGGACTGGAGAGCGATGGGATGGCACCCCCCTATTTTTATATTTCCAACAAAAACAACACGACTTAAATTCATACAGGTAAATTTTAAAAATAGCTTTTAGCTTCCCGTTCGCATAATTCACGGAAATCACAATATTTACAATGATCCCAATTATCAGTTTGACAGAATGGTGTGTTTGGATCTAAAATATTGTCTAACAGAGATTTGAGAAGTTCAGAGAACTGTTTTAAATGCTCAGATTGAAATAGAAAAGGCTCAACTTCCTTGCCGTTTATTACTTGAATGTAAACATAAGGATCCAGATTTTGCACGAGGCGTCTAAAGGAGATAATGGCAGCTTGAGAAGACGCAGTGGGAGGCAAATCCTGATTGTGAGCGTACAGGTAGAGGTAGAAAAGAAGCTGAAATAGCTGTGAATGATTGGGATCAATGATGGTTTCATCGATCTCTTCCAGCGTCAAATTTTTTGCGTCAACATATCCGGTTTTGTAGTCTAAAATGCGCAATCTGTTATTGTAAAAGTCGATTCTGTCCGCAGTTCCCTTCAGAGTAACGGTTCCATACGAAGTTTCAAACTGATTCAAAAGTTGAACTTCATTGGCTATAATTTCGATCTCATTATTTTCCAATTCCTCTATAAGAAACCGAAGATAGGTTTCGATTTGACGCTCTACAATCTTTTTAACTAGCACAAAACCGCCCTGTTGCAGCGCACTTTGATCCGTTTCCAGCTCAGAAATGGCTGCCTGATAGATTAAATTCTCCAATTTTGCACGATTTTCCTTGATAATCTCACGAAACTGCAATGGTTTTTCCTTAATTTGATCCAACAGTTTCTTCAGAATGGAGTGTATAATCAAACCAACCAGATTGTTTTCGAACCCCTCATTAAGCTCATCCGGAGGATTGATTTTGAGCACGTTAGCGAGGTAAAAATTCAAAGGACAGCGGATATAGGTCGCCAAACCGGAGGGACTATAATTGATGTTCCGCATTTTCTCCAAAATCGCCTCATCTTTTTCAACAATAATGCCGCTATCTTTACTCTTTTTAAGCGATTGATTCTGTTCAACTTGTTTAAAACTGAGCTCAACATGATGCTTCCTTTTTTCAGTTCCAAATCGGAGTTGCTTGATCAGTCGGCTCTCTTCAGCCAGCCTCACCGTAGAATTATTGTCGTACAAAATATACACCAAAGAAGCCCGTTGCATCAATCTGAAAAAGTGATAAGCAAAAATCGAATCTTTCTCCTGCGCAGTCGGGAATTTAAAATGATATTTGATCTCATTCAGGATAAAACCGGGGCTTTTTCCTCCTTTCGGCAATACACCTTCATTGATGGAGAGAAAAATCAGGTTTTTATACTCTAACGTTCTGGTTTCCAGCAATCCGGAAATCTGCAAACCGCGATCGGGATCTCCCACAAACGACAAGGTAATCTGGTTTACAAGGCTGTTAATCAGATAAATAACGCTGTCAAAATCAAGAAGCGAATCATCCAAATCAAAAGGAGCTAATAGTTGTTCAGCTTCATGCAACTTATTGACGATTAGTGTAAGTATCGTATAGTCAGACAAATCAGTGTCTAATTTGGATAAAATCTCATCAAAAAAAGTGATCAGGTCTTTGATAATCTGTTTCCCTTCTAATGCTATTTTTGGTATTTTGATATTAAAAAAATTGGGGGGAATGTAAATTTGTCCTTTTTGGATTATCCTTTTTTTCAATACCTCAACATCATTGTCGTTATCAAAAAGTGTCCTGATAATCAGTTGGTTCTCGAAAAAGTTGAGCAGATCTTTGTAGTAAAATGGCGCTTCTCCTTCTTCATTGATCTCACGATATCGGATTCTGTTTTTGGTTAAATTGAGAAGGATAGTGAGCAATTGATAGCTGCTGGTTTTGTAAATAGGATATCCCATGGAGATATTCGCTTTGCGGGGATCATAAGCCTGAACAAAAGGAACAAGCAGCGTTTCATCAGCGAAAATGAGTGCAGTGTTATCCAAATTGCCCTCCTCCTTTTCGATGCTATTCAGCAAATCAATAGCGTACTGAATCTGATTGAGACTGCCATTTAATGAGGATACCTCCACTTTTTTAGGAACATCATAATAATCGTTCCGATATTGAATCTCACGAATCCTGAATTTATTCTGAATATCAATCACAGGTTTACCGTACTCCTCCTTGTAAAAAAGGTCTACATCAAAGATAAATTCACCGTTTAACTTCTGATAAAAATAGTAAAATATTTCCTGCTCCGCAGGAGAAAGGGTGTAGAATCCGGCAAACCATATCTTTTTACTCCATTTGTACTTTTGATCGAGTGGATGGTTGTCTTGATCTCCACTTCTCAACTCTTCTGCTACAGTACGATACATTAATCCTTCATAGCCCATCTTTTGCTCTTTAAGATAAGCTACAAACTGATCATAAAGTTCTCCTAATGATTTGTAAAATTCTAAATATTTTTTTTGAAAATCTGAAGAGTTCTCCTTTAAAAAGGTGAGATCCAACTCTTTATACTCATGCAGTTGGGTGTAAATAGCATTTCCATCAATGAGTTGGAGGTCCAGTTCATTGATTTCACTAAGGAAAGCGGGCGCCCAATTCAGAAAAGAGGAAAAATCACCCTTTTCAATTTCTGTTTTTCGGGCTAAATCAAAAAGATGCAGCAGTAATTCCTCTCTCGGGATTAAACGAAGTGGGGAGAGTGATTCAACAAAGTCATTCACAGTCAAAATAACAGGGAGAATCAGTCCTCTATTGGCTTGTTGAGCAATTTTTTTCTGTAAAATTCGGATCGATCTTTTATTAGGAACAATTACCAATTGTTCATGAGGTAATGCCTCTTGACAATGGAGGATTGTAGCAGCTATAGTATCCAGGAAAGATCTATTTTCTACCATAATAACCAAGGGTTTATAATCCGAAGAAAGCCATAAATCCGATGCCCATCAAACCGGTGATAATGTAGGCAATACCGTTGCCTTGAAGGGGTTTGGGAATTTGAGAATATTTTAGTCTTTCATTGATTGCAGCTAAGATTACAACAGCTAAGAGCCAGCCTAACCCGGAACCAATCGCATAAGAGAAACTATGCAAAAGGGTAGGGAACTGTTTTTCTTGCATAAAGAGAGACCCTCCAAAAACTGCGCAATTCACCGCAATAAGAGGTAAGAATATCCCTAATGCATTGTATAATTTCATGGAAAATCTTTCAATAATCATCTCCAATAGTTGCACAATCGATGCGATGACAGCGATAAAAATAATCAATGACAGAAATGAAAGATCAATATGTATGAAATAGTCTGAAACCCATTGCAGCGCCCCGGAACTGAGTACATATTTGTCGAGTAAATAGTTCAACGGTACCGTAATGACCATCACAAAAGTAACCGCAATACCCAATCCGAAAGCGGTTTTCACAGATTTAGATACCGCCAAATAGGAACACATGCCTAGAAAATAGGCGAAAATCATGTTCTCGATAAAAATCGATCTAATAAAAATCGAAAATGCAGAATCCATAGCTTTATTTAGGTAAATCTCCCTTAATGATATCTTCTTTGATTATATTTCCTTTAATTTTAGTTTCTTTGTTGATTCCCTCAATAATTTGAACAAAAAATCCATCAGATATACCGATTTTAACCGGTTTCTTTTCAAAATTTGATTTCCCTTTCTCTTGTTTTTCAGTTTCAACATAAACAAAAGTGGAATCATTTTGATACTCAACGCAATACTCAGGTACAGCCAACACGCTATCAGCCTTTTGAACAATGATTTCTCCATTGGCGCTATAGCCTGAACGGATGAGTGTATTCTCTTCTGTTGGATCGATAGCAGCCTTGATTTCAAAGAGGGTAGTTCCACTTTCAGTTGTGCCTTTGGGTGCAATATACTCCAATTTGGCACTCAATTTAGCATCCTGCATCGCTCCGATGCTCAATATGACAGGATCATTAACCTTGATTTTTCCGATTTCAGTCTCATCAACTTTGCCGACAAAGATGAGGTCTTTCATATTGGCAATGGTCGCAATGGTAGTTCCGTCATTAAAGTTGTTTGACTGAATAACAGAGTTTCCTACTTTAACCGGAATATTCAATATCATTCCATTCACTGTAGCTTTAATCAGTGTATTGCTGTATTGAGCCGTTCTTTGAGAGATCCCTTTTTTGATAATCTCAAGCGATTCTTCGGCGTTTTGCAACTCCTCTTCAGCTCTTCTGTATGCGGTTAAAGCTTGTTCATACATCTCTTTTGAAACCACTTTGGATTGATATAGCGTTTCCACTCTTTCAAAGTTGGCTTTCTCCTGATCAAAAGAAATTTTTGCATTATTAACCCTCGACTCACCACTGTTTAGTTGGTTGATATCAGGAATTACTTTCACTTTGGCAATAACGTCCCCAACCTTAACCAAATCTCCCTCTTTTTTGTAAATTTCATCAATAATCCCGGAGATTTGCGGCTTGATAGCAACCTCATTACGAGGTTCTACTTTCCCCGTAATTACAATTTTCTTCTGAATGGTTTTGACCTCAGGAGAAATGATGTTATACTTGGGTTCTTTAACTCTTGATTTATTCCATAAAAAGAAAAATGTGGAAATAATAATAATTCCAAACAGGACTAAGAGGGTGATTTTAATTATCTTTTTCATTTTTGATCTAATCAATTGGCAAATGTACTAAAAATTATTCATCTCTAATGGCGTCAATAGGCTTTATTTTGATACTGTTCATCGCAGGGAGGATACCACTTAATAAACCGGCAATAATGATTACTAAAATTGTTATTAAAGTCATTGTAAATGAGATGGTTGGATTGGCAAATCCTTCCGATGGAGGGATGACCGCTTCCATTCCAACCAAGACTAACAATCCGATAAATAGTCCTACAAATCCTGCAATAAAGGTCAGTGTTAAGCTTTCAAGCATAATTTGAGTGGTGATCGATTTGGGTTTGGCTCCAAGGGCGCGTTTGATTCCAATTTCGTGCGTTCGTTCCTTTACGGAGACCAGCATAATGTTGCTAATCCCGATCACTCCGGCTAAAAGGGTTCCGATTCCCACAATCCAGATCAGGATATTGATTCCTACAAAAAGATAGTGAAACATAAGAAAAACTTCCTGAATATTAAACGATCCCACCGCTTTTTCATCATCCGGTGCGATCTTATACTTCACCTTCAGGATTGACTCAACTTTTTTTTCAATGTTTTGAATCTTAGTCTTGGGTCCAACCTCAATAGCGATCATGTCGAGTGTATTCCCGTGATTATACAACTGCTGGGCAGTAGTAGAAGGGATAGTGATGGTGCTTCCACCATCTCCTCCTATGTTGACATGTCCCGAAGGCTTGACTACCCCAATAATAGCGTAGTAGATTCCTCCAACGGAGATCGATTTTCCCACAGGATCTGTACCGGGATCAAAAAGTTGATCGTAAACCTGATCTCCAATCACACATACTTTTCTTTTTTCCTGTACATCCCAAAAGTTAATCACTCTGCCATAGAGCACTTTTCTGTCTTCAATTTTGTTATAATTTTCATCCTCTCCCTTGACAAAAAACTCTCCTGACCTTTCTTTGTAAGTTGTTTTTTTATTAAAACCTGCAAAGAGAATACCCGATATGTTTTTGATTTCAGGAATTTCAGATTTGAGAAGGGTTATATCTTCATTGGATAGTTCCCAAAAACGACCGGGATTGAATCCTTTGTATGGTTTGGAGGTTCGGTCTGCAAAAATGAACATGGAGTTGGTGGCAACATCTCCCACGTTCTGAGATAATCCGGTTTCAAACCCTTTACCTATTCCCAATAAAATGACAAACATAAACATACCCCACGCTACGCCGAAGGCCGTAATCAAACTCCGGGTTTTATTGCGGGTTATGGTTTGCCAAATTTCTTGAAATAGATTAAAATCAAACATAGGGCGAGTTCTTATTATTCACTATTCATATCTCAATGCTTCAATCGGTTTTATTTTTACTGCATTTTTAGCCGGGAAATAACTGGCTATAACACCCGCTAAAATCATGACTAGGGTTGCAGAGATAGCAATTTTAAGGTCAACGGTTGGATTGGAGAAGATGGAAAATTCTCCCGATCTTCCCATCTGATTCATTACCATAACTTTGTTAACCAATTCAGTAACAAGGATTCCCATAAACATTCCAACATATCCGAACAGAGTCGTAATCACCACAGTTTCCATGATGATTTGTCTGAGAATCAACGCCGGCTTGGCTCCAATCGCTTTTTGGATTCCAAACTCCTTGGTTCTTTCCCGAACAGTAATCAACATAATGTTCCCAACTCCCACGACTCCGGCAACCAATGTACCTAAGCCGACAATCCAGATAAAAATGGTAATAGCTCTGAAAATACGCATGGTTTGGATATAATCTTCCAGCATATTCCAGATTAAAACAGCATAGTGATCGTTGGGGTCAAAGTTGTGTTTGTGTGACAACAGTTGCAATACTTCCTTGTTAAACTGTTCATTTTCTTCCTTGGTTTCCAAGTCTTTAACAGTAAGCATAAACTCTTGCACCTCTTGTGATGGATTGTACAAAGCAGTCAGGGTAGAGTAGGGGGCATAAGCCAGATTTTCCCACCGGGAAACATTGGAGTGAACACCCACAACCTGATATACGATATGGTCAATGATAATCTCTTTTCCAATCGGATCTTCGCCCTGAAATAGAACCGATGCATCATTGCTGGAGATCACTATCGCTTTTCTTTTTTCTTGATTATCTATGTGGTTGATAAATCTCCCCCGATCTATTTTGATTTTATCAAAGTCTTGAAGTTCGGGGATAGCACCCTCTACGGTGGCGGAGGAGCTCTCTTTTAGATATTTCATCTCCCTGCTGTGCATCTTGAAAACCGGGATGATGGTTTCGATGTGAGGCAGTGCAGTAGCCAACAGGACAGAGTCTGAGGGTTGAAATTTGATGAAACGGTTTTTAGCGTATCCTTTATAGGGAAGTGAGGTATGACCGCCCCAGAGTGTTACTTTATTGACAGTCCGATCTCCGAAATTGGAGGTAACTCCGTTTTTTAATCCGTTTCCTGCTGCCAGTAGGACGATTAAGATAAAAATTCCCCAGGCAATGGCAAAACCGGTAAGGAAAGTCCGTAACTTATTCCTTTTGAGAGTGGTCCATATTTCAGAGAAGAGTTGTCGCATGCTATGATTCTATAAGACCATCTTTAATGTTGATTATCCGACCGGTTTGATCGGCAATACTTCGTTCGTGGGTTACAATCACGACGGTAATCCCCGTTTGATTCACTTCTCTAAGCAATTGGATCACCTCTTCAGAGGTTTGGCTGTCCAATGCTCCGGTGGGTTCGTCAGCCAGAATCACTTTGGGTTTGGTGATTAATGCACGGGCAATTGCGATTCTCTGTTTTTGTCCCCCGCTCAACTCATTGGGGAAGTGCGTTGCCCAATCTTTAAGCCCCATTCTGTCTAAGTATTCCAGAGCGATAAGATTTCTCTGTTTTCTCGAAACATTGCGGTAATAGAGTGGCAATGCTACATTTTCCAATGCCGTTTTATAGGAGATGAGGTTAAAATTCTGGAAAACAAAGCCGATATATTGGTTCCGAAGTTCGGCAGCCCGGGTTTCATTCAATCCCTGCATCAACATATTATCCAGGTAGTAGCTTCCCTGATCATAATTATCCAAAAGACCGATAATATTGAGTAAGGTTGACTTTCCTGACCCGGATGCTCCCATAATGGAGACAATCTCACCTACATGGATATGCAAATCTATTCCTTTCAAAACATGAAGGGGGGCAGCACTGAAGTATGTTTTGTGTATGTTGGTTAATCTAATCACGGTTGGGCTTCAAATTGGTTGATTTTATCACGATATTCCTCACTGACAGGGAGGGTTTCCAGAGAGTTTCTGTCTATCCTCACTACCACGGACTCTGATTTGGTTTTGATTCTTTTTGATTGCGTGTCCACAATGAGCTGTGCCAATCTGATACTTTTCGTTCCGATAGAGGTTACTCTGGTGTAACACGCGATAGTGTCACTGTACAAAATGGGCTCCACGAAGTCGAGGGACACATGTACTAAAACGAGATCCAGCGTGCTCCAATCCACCGGTCGACCGGTTATTTTTTCTATGTATGAAGTACGTCCCTGATCCAGATAGTTGGCTTGGATGCCGTTATTGACGTGATTGAACGAATCCAGATCATTCATGCGAATCTGGATAGGGGTAGAAACTTTAAAATCGAGTAGGTTCATAATCAAATTTTAGCTCACAAAAGTACATAAAAAAAAGTACATATGTCGGTAAAATTCCGGACACATGTACTTTTTTAATATAGGATAAAATCAGATGCTAATTATAGAGCATTGATCTTTTTCATTAACCCTGATTTAAGGTTAGCGGCTTTATTTTTGTGGATAACGCCCTTTTTAGAAAGCTTGTCAATCAAGGAGGTTACCTTAGGAAGCTTCGCTAAAGCTTCAGTTTTGTCTGTAGTTAATCTAACATCTTTCAACGCATTACGCATAGTTCTCGCGTAATATCTGTTTTGCAATCTTTTGCGATCATTAGCTCTGATTCTTTTTTTTGCTGACTTGTGATTTGCCATTACTTAAAAAAATTTTTATCTCTTTATTAATGAATATATTTCCTATAAAATTCGGGCTGCAAAAGTACAAAAAAATATGATACAAAACTCAAATATCTGATTTTTTCTTAAAAAAGATCACTCTCCATCCTCCAAAAGTGCAATTTACAGAGTGTAACTATCATATATTCATAGTCTATTCTCCTTATTGTTTATAACGCATGAACATCCAATTTACGCAACAAAGATACAAATAAAGTCAGACATAAGAAGTAAGAAATAATTTCGCCTTTCGCCTTTCGCCTTTCGACTTTTTTGCATTCGTAATTGTTTTTTCTTTATTATTATGAAATAAAAATAAAAGGGGGGCAGGATTTGGGATCTCTTTTTTGTTAATCCATCACCCCACTCTGGAATATAATACCTTTCAGAACATTTTATTTCGGATTTCGGATTTCGGAAAAATCGGTGTGTGTAAATTCCCCTCCTTGGAGGGGTGCCCGAAGGGCGGGGTGGTTGAATTAGAATTGAATTATCTACTATTTTAAATCATAACACCCTGTAATTCAGATACATCAATT
>DIRT01000014.1 GCA_002427605.1 Bacteroidales bacterium UBA5429
AAATATTTTTTTTTTTTTTCTTCTTATCCCCCCCCCCCCAGGAGGGGGGGGGGGCACCGCGTCCCCTTTTTCCCCGAGTGGGGAAATGGAATGTCAAAAGAGGAAAACTTTTTCTGCCCCCCTTTTATTTTTATTTCCAAAAGAAAAAACAAAATAAAATCCCGAAATAATGCGAATTTGAGTGTCAGATTATTAATTCTAAATTTCATTCCGCCTTCCGCCTTCAACCTTCCGCCTTCAAGATCATCTTCTCCTTCTCTTCGCTGCTTTCAACGGCTCATCGCCAAAGGAATAGGTAACCCCGACAATGAAGTTCAATCCCAGGTTTTTGAAGTCATAATAGTTCGACAAATATTGTGATGCTAAATTGTTAATTTGTGCAAAACAGGCAAATTGAGGTGTGATCAGATATTCAAAACCGGCATCAAAGTTGAGAGTGGGTCTCATCTGTTTTACTACATAATTGTTGTTTTCCAATGGGAAGAATCCCCACTTGCCAAACTGCATAATGAAGTTTAAATCAAAGATATAACGATCTCCGTGATAATATTTTCCGCCAAAAGCACCCTCCCAGGTGGGTTTATACCACGCATGATCCGCATTGGAGAGTTTGTAATATTTCCAAAAATTGAGATCAAAGTTAAGGAATAAGTGGTCAACCACTTGCCAGGTGAGATTTCCGGAAACGTTGAGAATGTTAGCATTAGTGTAAATTACATCAAATTGATTTTTTAGATAACAAAGCGTATCTACCATAAAAAGCGGCATATCCTTGGTGTAAGAGTAACGCGCAGCAAAGTGGTAGTTCAATTTTTTAACCAAATTACCCTTTAACCCTCCATACACACTGATCTGTGTTCTGGAAAAACGCAAAGAATCAAGTCCCGGTCTGATATACGGATTTTCATAAATGAGCTCTTGTAATGAGTTCCAATGAGTATTCCCGTTCACACCACCGTATAAACTCATGATTCCTTTGATTAATCCCAATTGTACTTCTGCAATAGGGTAAACCGGTATCATAGCTTTACGATACAGTGTTGAGTTAACGATAGGAATACCAACTCCCAGAGAGAGCAGATATTCATTCACCTCAAAAGTCATAGTGGGTTTGAACTCAAATTTGAAGGTATTGCGTGTTAAATTAACATCATTGGGTGCATTACACCATCTGTTTTGATAATAATCAAAATCAATATCCATGCGGTAGTTTTGAGTCCCTGAAACCTTTAAAAAGCGATCATCATAACCGATAAACCCTTGCAATCCCCAATGATGTTCCCAATCTTTAGGATAGGTAGCAAGTAGGTCATAAACAAAGCGTACATCATACTTAACTACTTTAACATCAGCAGTTTGATTAGATCGAACGCCGGTAACCGCCCGGAGATGATGGAAGTTATTTTTCAATGAATCGCGATAATCTTTAGTGTAGAAGTAATCCTCATAACCCAGCAAGCGATTGAACGCAAAACGGTGTGCCACTTCATGGTTGTAATTGAGATGGTTATAAAAAGTAGCGTTTCTTAAAAAGTGATGAAAGAAAACTCCTAATTTAGTATCACTGACAGGTGCATAGGCGAAATCTTCCAAGCCCCTGATGCTGTTGGGTCCCCATAAAGAGAAGTGATTCACATTGAGTCCGTACGAGAACTTAGAGTTGTCGAAATTATGGATGTTTAATTGTGCCAATGGACTTACCGGATAACCAAATCCCACGCGGAGAAAGTTACGGTACAATCGTTTCATAACATCAGCCGGTAATTTAGCAGGGGCTACAGTTGATGGTTTGAACGATAGATCAATTCGTTGCGGCATAATGTAGTAATCAAATTGAATCTTATCCTTAACGGTATCAACAATCTCTGCACTTTTGTTAATTTTCTCAAAATGTTGAAGTGTCAGTGTATAATCAACATTGAATTTGGCTGTATCTACGGGTTGCGCTTGTACTAAAATATACAGCGTAAAAGTGATTAATATGGAAATATATTTTTTCATTTTCTTCTGTTTTTACTGCTTGTTATTACTGAGCGTTTTCTAATGCGGTCACTTCACTAATCTTTTGTAGGGCAATCTCTTTTAATTCCCCTTCAAAATTGTCCACAATGCTTTGATAAGTGTGTCTTGCCTGGAAATAGTTCTCTTTTTCTTTATACCAATCTCCGTATAAGATGAAAGTTTTTCCTAACCAGTATGCAGAGGTGTAGGAACCACTGATAATTCTTTTAATTAATCGCTCAGCCTCCTCATAATCTTTTTCATTGAAAGTGATCTCAGCATGTTTATAGGCTGCTTCTGCACAAATCTCATTGTTACAACTGGTTGCCAGTGTGGAAAAATAGCGTTTGGCAGTGATGTTTTCATTTAAAAGATAAGCACTTCTTCCTGCATAAATCAACGCGTCATTTTTCAAATCCTGATCATTCTGATCGGAATTAATAATGGCCTCAGCACTTTCCAGAGATTGACGATATCGCTCTAATTCAAAGGCACAACGCATCACTCCATTGTGTGCGTAAATGGTGTTGTTTTGGCTGGATGAGAGTTCAATCAACTTGGTGAAGTATTCCAAAGCACGAGCATATTCATTTTTATTGAACAGGATGATAGAGAGCTTCTTAACAGCAACCTCATTATTGTTGGTGTTGTATTTGGTTACTAACGCTTCATAAGAGATCAGCGCTTTGTCGTAATTTTTATTGCCATATTCACATTCTCCCTTGTTAAAGAGCGCTGTTGCAGCGAATAATCCATTGGGGAACTGTCTTAAATAATCCTCATATCCCTTGATGGCTCCGTCACAGTCACCACGCGTAAATTTGCTGTGGGCAGCCTTAAAGGCAACAGAGTCCTGTTTGGATTCGGAATAGTTCACGTTTTTAGTACGGATATAGTCAAAAAACTCTGCCGTATTTCCTTGATCAGTATAAATGCTCTCAAGGTTTGAGATGGCATCAATCGATTCTTGAGATCCTTTGTAGTTGTCAATCACATACTTAAAGTTTTTAATCGCATTTTCCGTATCCTGAATATTCAAATATGCCAAAGCCATTTTGTTATAAGCTTGTTTAGTGTAAACACTTCTTGGGTATTTGCTGATAAAGGATTGATACGATGCAATCGCGCTGCTATACTGTTTTTGCAGGTGATAAGTCGAAGCCAACTCAAATTGTGCATCTACAGCATGGGAGGAGGAAGGATAAGTCCTGATGAGACGCTCTAAAATCTCTATTTTTTTATCAAAAGATCTCTGATATCCGTACGCTTTAGCTTGTTGGAACAGAACATAATCTTTATTGGAAATGCCTGTTTTTTCATTTTTTTGATAGGCAGCAATCGCTTGAGAAAACTTCTTCTGCATGTAATAGGAATCACCAACTCTGATTTGTGCATCATTCACTAAGAGCTGATTCTCCCCGTCATACAAATCCAAAAAGCGATTAAAAGCGGTGATAGCATCCGAGAATTGATTCTGCTTGATATGTGCATATCCTAAACTGTAAAATGAAATGGCATAATTTTGATCCTTCTTAGCTAAATCATGACGTTGGTATAAACGTAAACTTTGAGCCGCAGCTCCATATTTTCCAAGTCGATACTCAATCTCTCCCTTCCAATACAATGCCGAAGCGTGTGTAATGGGATCCAAAGGGTATTTTATTGACTTCTCGATCATGACCAATGCTTTGGAATTATCGTTATTATTCACTAACTCTAAAGCTCTGTAATAGGTACAACGTTGGTATCCTCTCAACAAATCCGGAGTTTTATTCGGAATCTTTTCCAAAGAGGTGATTGCACCTTGATAGTTTTTGGTTGATAAGTAAATCCGCGACAAATAACCACTCGCTTCATCACTTCGGGTCGAGTAAGGATATTGTGTGATATACTCCTCTAAAGCACCAATGGCGGTGTTAAAGGGCTGATTTGAAGTCTCATACTGCAATTTGGCATAGTTGTAAAGCGCATCTTCAGTAATCTCCGGATCAATTTTCATCTTGTAAGCTTCATGAAACATTTGCGAAGCCAATGAAAGTTGTGAATTTTTCATGTAGCAATCTCCCAATACATACAAACTGGTTTGTGACATAATGGAAGGCGTTTTAGTCGTTTGAGAAAGATATTCGATCGCTTTTTTATAGTTTTCAACGTTGTAATAGGTGTATCCTGCTGCAAAACAATCACTGGAATCCAAAGAGCCTCTTTTACGATCTAAATAGAAATTAAAATAGGGTTCTGCATTTTTATATTGTCCTAAGTTGTAGTAGGATAGTGCGATAGCTCTGGCAATATCGGTTTTGCTTTTCTCATTTGAATTTTCAAACAAGGGGGGAGCAATCTCAACCAGATCGGCATATTTTTGCTGTAAAAACAAAATCTGAACCACATAGTAAGGAATGAGCGCTTTGTACTCGTATGAATCCTGAAGTTCCAAAAATCCTTCCAACGCTGCTTCATACTGTTGCTCTTCGTATGCGATATGTGCTAAATAATAAGTAGCACGCTCCTGGTACGGACCGCTGGCGCGTTTGGCGCGATACATAAAGGTTTTCGCATCATCATATTTATTGGTGGCAAAATAGGAATATCCTTTTTTGAAGTAAAATTCTCCCATCTCCTCAGGACGAACATGACGCTCATCGATCTTGTCAAAAGTCTCTAAAACCTTTTTGTACTGCTTTTTGTGAAAGTAAAATTTTCCTAAGTAATAGTACGCTTCCGGAACCAAAGAGTGCACTGGATAGATACGAATAAAATCACTCAGGTAAAAAATGGCATCCTCATTGTAGAGTTGTGCCGCACAAACGCCAATGTAAAAGTAGGAGTTCGACTTGATATCCTGCTGCTTATTGGGCGTATTTTCGTACACATATTTGAAATATTGCTGTGCGGAGCCATATTTCTCCTTCTGGAACAGTTCCATCGCCGTATTGAACTCAAACTCAGGCGATTCAAACCGAATCGGCTTCTGTGCCGCAAGAGGAGTGATTAATAAAAAATAAAATGTTAATAAAAGAAGAATACTTTTAAAAAATCTCATGTTATCTGCTTTTTTATCCTTACTATGGTATTTAACGAACAAAGATATAGTTTTGGTATCTAAAATCATAGCCCCAACCCCATTATTTGTCAACAGCCCAATATTGATAAAATATGAAATATGAAATGTGAAATTCGAAATCCTTCACCTTCTATCTTAATAAACTTTTGCCTTATGCCTCCAAATAATTTCTAATTTACTTCTTACTTCTTATTTCTTCTTTCTTATTTTGTAAATAAAAAAAAAGGGGGGCAGCATAGAACTCCCTTTTCAGCCATTCCATTTCCCCACTCTGGAATTTTAGACCTTTTAGGCTATTCCGCCTTCCGCCCTCCGCCTTCCGCCTTTCTAATGTTGCTGTGTACTCAACTCATACAGCAAAATTCCCGTCGCCACCGAAGCATTCAACGATTCCGCACCCGCTGCACCACTTCCGGTTGGGATATGAACTTTATACTCAATCAGTTGCTCTACTTTTTTAGAGATTCCTTCGCTCTCATTGCCAACAATTATTAGACTGTTTTTCTCAAAATTGACCTCCCGAAGCAGTTTGCCTTCCAAAAACATTCCGTATGTGGCTCTATCAGCTTGATTTTGAATCAATTCCGCTATATCTCCATACACTATTTTGACTCTGCAAAAAGAACCCATAGTAGCCTGAATCACTTTGGGATTGCTGAACTCAACACAATCCTCGGAACAGAAGATCTGCCGAATTCCAAACCAGTCGGCACTGCGTATTATCGTTCCCAAATTACCCGGATCGCGAATTGCATCTAAAACGAGAATCGGCTGTTGTGAATCAAATTGAGCCGCATTGTATTGGGGAATCTTGACCACTGAAAGCACTTCCGGGGGAGTAGAAAGTGCACTGATCTGTCCCATCTCACGTTGAGAAATGATCTCATAATCAATATTGATGGGCAATTTCCCATCCATCTTATCGATCCAATCCTGTGTTACATAGGTACTTACAATCTCTAAAGAGGAGTTCCACACCTCCAGGCACGATTTCGTCCCCTCAACCAACATCTCTTGGGTGAGTTCGCGCTGCTTTTTCTGATGTAGCGCCCTAATCTTTTTTATTCTCTCTTTGCTAATCATTTTGCAATATCATCATTTTAAATTGATCCCCGCGATCTTCAAAGTTTTTAAATAATCCGTAACTGGCTGCAGCCGGGGAAAGTAGACAAATTTTACCGGGAGAGGTTTCTTTTTTGCAAAAATGAACCACTTCCGACAAATCGTTGGATATCAGGAACTTCTCAATATCCAATGCGCTTTCTCCCCACTCTTGATAGATCCTTCTGCCGGCATCTCCCATCAATGCGATATTTTTTACCGGGTGCCGGTTAAGATACTGATAGAGTGGTGAATAGTCAATGGAGCGATCCATCCCCCCCAATATTAATGTTTCCACAAAATTCAAAGTCTCTAAAGCAGAAATAGTCGCCTCCGGAATGGTGGAGATCGAGTCGTTATAATAGCTAACTCCCTCTAATGTATCAACAAACTCGATTCTGTGAGGCAATCCTTTAAAGCTGTATGCCGCTTCTAAACTCTTTTCCAAAGAAATGCCCAAACGACTCGCAGCCAGGGAAGCCGCCAGCAGATTATATAAATTGTGCTTTCCTGCTAATCCGGGTAACGGTTTAAGTGGCTGATCCTCAATAATATCATTCCTTTTTTTAATGCTGATTGTTTCTCCTTCAATCCAGCCAAACAGTTGCTCAGAACTCTTTTCTCCGTACGGAAGTAGG
Source organism: Bacteroidales bacterium UBA5429 (assembly GCA_002427605.1). Taxonomy (GTDB): domain Bacteria; phylum Bacteroidota; class Bacteroidia; order Bacteroidales; family WCHB1-69; genus UBA5429. Next base: position 6,805 of record DIRT01000014.1, read on the forward strand.
GTAGAAGCATGTTGAGAGTGAGTTAGTCGCTCTTTAAGCTGCTGATTATCATAATGATAGATCAGGTAATCTCCTTCTCTCTGCTTCAATGCCATATTCAATTTAGCTGAGTGATAAGCAGTTAAGTCCTGAAAGTGATCCAAATGCTCTTGATATAAATTCAAAATAATCCCGATATGAGGCGCAAGAGTCAGATACTGTAGTTGGTGTGCGGAAAGTTCTGCTACAATAATAGTTTCCTTTTCTATTTTGGGAATTAAATCAAAAAGGGGGGTGCCAATATTCCCTCCCAGCAAACTCTTTTGCTGATTATGAATTAAAATGTGGTAAAGCAAGGAACTGGTACTGCTTTTTCCTTTAGTCCCGGTAACGCCCACTGTTTGCGCTCCCCAAAACCGTAGAAATAGGTCGGTTTGTGAGCTAATTTTTTCAATAGGAACCTGACCTGCCCACTTTTTTGTGGAAACGCCCGGCGATTTGATGATCAGATCAAACTGATTCAAAAAGTTCGCATCTACTTCGCCAATATGGGATTGTACAAACTGATCTTCAATCTCAAACGGTTGCTGATCTGATATGGTTAACCTTTTGTTTGCCAGATGATTGCGGATAAATTGATAGGTTGATTTTCCCTCTTTCCCAAATCCTAAAATCAGTATCTCTAAGGATTCCAATTGGTTGATTAATGCGCTTACTTGATCCATCCGACAATGCTAAAAATAATCGACAAAGATAATAAAAAAAAGACAGCGAAGAGAATCGCTGCCTTTAATGGAAAAGAATATGATGACCTCATGAGGAGGAAATCCAAATGGTTATAGTGTACTACTGTCGATCAAAGCAAATGAAAGCTTACCTGAAGCACAAACTTCTCCGTCAACCTTAGCGGTTGCATCTACAAAGAAGAGTGGTCCGCGCTGACTGGTAATTTTTGCTGTAACTTCAACAGTATCATTGGGACGAACTTGTTTTTTGAAGCGAACGTCATCAATTCCGGTAAAGAAAGGAGTTCTTCCCTTTAATGCTTCCAGCATCAATATGGAACTGGATTGTCCCATAATTTCACAAAGAATAACGCCGGGTACAACGGGATATCCGGGGAAGTGTCCATTCACAAAATACTCATCACCCGTAATGTGAAGTTTACCGGTACAATATTGTTTGCCATTTTCATCTTCAAAAAGAACCATTTCGTCCACTAATAGCATAGGTTCTCTGTGAGGAAGGTGTTCTTTGATTTGTTCGCGGTTTAAGGTCAAAATAGTTTTCATATAATATCTAAATTTAATTTGGTTTTAACAATCTACAAAGGTACAAAAAAATTAGATTTTTCTGAATGCTAATGTTCCATTGTGTCCACCAAATCCTAAAGAGTTGGAAAGTGCCAAAGTGATGTTGGCTTTTCTTGCAGTATGAGGAACATAATCCAAATCACACTCTGGATCAGGATCATCAAGGTTGATAGTAGGGGAAACAATGCTATCTTTCAAAGCTAATACTGAAGCAATCGCCTCGAAACCGCCTGCAGCTCCCAGTCCGTGTCCGGTCATTGACTTGGTAGATGTAATCAGGATTTGACGTGCTCTCTCCTCACCAAATGCAGCTTTAATAGCAGCTGTTTCTATTTTGTCATTTAATGGTGTACCAGTTCCGTGTGCATTGATATGAATTAGGTCCTGATCAGTTAAGTTGGCTTCTTCAGCAGCTAAACGCATCGCTCTTGCTGCAGCTTCTCCACCGGGCATAGGTGCAGTTACGTGGTAAGCATCACAAGTGTTACCATATCCGCAAATCTCTCCGTAAATCTTAGCACCTCTGGCTTTGGCGTGCTCGTACTCCTCAAGTATTAGCATTCCTGCGCCTTCAGCAAGTACAAACCCTTGTCTTCTCTTGTCAAAAGGAAGAGATGCAGCATGAGGATCTGTAGATTTGGAGAGTGCTTTCATGTTGGCAAATCCGCTGATAGCCAATGGATGTATCGATGCTTCTGCTCCTCCGGCAATAATAGCGTCAGCATAACCATGCTTGATTGCGCGATATGCCTCGCCGATTGAGTGAGTAGCTGTAGCACATGCTGTTACTATCGGTAGTGTAGGACCTTGAGCATTGTGCATGATCGCAACATTCCCGGCTGCAATGTTGGAGATAACCATAGGAATAAAAAGTGGGGCAACCCATCTTGGACCATCTTGATACATTTTATTGCATTGGTTCACAAAAGTGTCCATTCCACCAATCCCTGAACCGATATAAACTCCTAAACGCTCAGGATTAATAGTTAATTGACTATCTTCCATAGCTTGTTGGGAGGCAATCATGGCATATTGGGTAAAACGATCCGATCTTCTAATAGTAGATGCATTAATACCGTATGCAGCGGGATCAAACTCTTTCAATTCACCGGCAACTTTAATTTCAATATTACTGGTATCAATTGTTTTAATAATATCGATACCGGAAACTCCGTTTTTTAGATTATTCCAAAACGTTTCAACGTCATTTCCAATAGGGGAGAGTACTCCCAAACCTGTAATTACAACTCTTTTCATATTTATTTATAAAATATTTTTTAATTACTTCTCTTTTATTATATAGTTAACGTTATATCTTTGATTTTATTTTTTACCATCTGATTAATGCTGCTCCGGTACAAAATCCACCACCAAAAGCACTAAACATCAACAGATCATTCTCTTTAATTTTTCCTTCACGATTCAGTTCATCCAGCAAAATAGGAATGGAAGCAGAAGAAGTATTTCCATATTTGTGAATATTTCTTGGAAATTTTTCAATAGGCTCTTTCAAAAAATCACGTATAGTCTCTAAAATTCTTGTATTAGCTTGATGTAATAGGTATAATGAGACATCTTGCGGAGTGTACGTAGTTTTCTCAAATACCTTTTGAATATCTGAGATAGAAGAGGAAACAGCCAACTTATAAACTTCTCTACCATTCATAATCAATGGATGTGAAGGTTGTGGAATCTCATTAAATGGATTAGGCTCCATCGCTCTTTCATAAAAAAGTGGCTCTGTAGAACAAGTTGTATTAAGATGTATGGCAATCAAATTTTCAGGTGCTTCGTTAGTCACAACAGCAGCTCCGGCGCCATCTCCAAATAAAATACTGGCATCCCTGGCTTTCCAATCCACAAACTTGGAGGGCTCTTCAGCAGCAATAATCAATATTTTTTCGTATCTGCCGGTTTTAAAATAGGCATCTGCCATATCTATGGCATATACAAAACCGGTGCAGGCAACATTGATGTCAATACATGGACAAGTTGCACCTAGTTGACCTTGTATAATAGAACTAAGTGAAGGGGTGACAAAGTTATTAGCCACATTGGAAACGATAATAAAATCCAATTCTTTTGGATCCAATTGAGCGTGCTCTAAAGCATTTTTTCCGGCTTCTACAGCTAAATCTAAAAGTGTTTCAGTAGATAAAATCCTACGCTCCTTAATTCCGGTTCGGGTGGTGATCCACTCATCACTAGTGTCCAAAAATTTCGAAAGTGTATCGTTGGTTACTACTAATGATGGTAGCGCATGTCCGGTTCCTATAATTTTCATACTTTATATTAGTTAGAATTGATACTTGATTAGTTAATTAAATTTGATCTTTTTTTGATTTCAAATTAAAATGCAAAAAAACGACAAATATTAATAAATCTTAAAATTCTTGATATTTATGAAGGTTAAATTGTATGAATTGGGTTATTTAGGGGTGAAATTCGGTATATAGGGGTGAAAATTTGCCCCAATCTTATTTGAACCCTCATAAAATGTGGAAATAATTCTTTTTTTGGCTAATATTTAACCTTAAAATCTATAATTCCTTAAAAAAAATCATAATTTAAATAAAATTCGTACTTTTGTCGATTATTTTGATACAGAAATGAGTCAACAATTTTCTTTAAAATGGACACAGTTAAGGGAGACTTATCCGGTTTTTCACTATGACTCGTTTCAATATTCATGGAAAGAGGATCATATTGAAATTCAGTTCCAATTTCGTACGGAAGAGTTGGTTTACAGACCAACTATGATGATAAAATATGGAAATTGGCTTGCTCCGGGTTTAAAAAATAGTCTGCTGGATTCCCTTGTTTTTAATATTGGTATGATTGAACTGATCAGTTACTGGAAAGCAACAGCCTCCCCGGTAGTTCATATTCATCCGGCGCAACTCTCTGTTCCCGAACAAAATTGGTGGAAAAAGCTTTATTTTAAAGGTTTATCAGAATATTTTTACCAAAATGGCATTGAAACCAGTCAGGAGGAGTTTTTTTCTTTCTCTTTTGACGCAGCTGCTCCTCATTCCGCTCAATTTGATTATTCATATGTTCCTTCTTCATCTTTTGTAATAGTACCAATAGGGGGGGGCAAAGATTCAGTCGTTACACTCGAACAGTTACGCTCTTCTCGAAAAATTATACCACTTATTATAAATCCTCGGGGGGCAACGCTCGATTGTGCCCGAGTGGCAGGATTTGATACTTTAGAGCAAATATTTATTATAGAACGGGAAATAGATCCCCTGCTTCTGAAAGTCAACGCTAAAGGCTATTTGAATGGACATACTCCATTTTCTGCAATGTTGGCTTTTTATACGGTTCTGGCTGCTCATTTGACTCAAACACGCGATATTGCATTGTCCAATGAGTCAAGTGCAAATGAAGCAACCATTGTGGGAACAGAGATCAATCATCAATATTCAAAATCGTTGGAGTTTGAGAGAGATTTTCAATATTATGTCGCGCATTTTATGAATGATTGCGCTCATTATTATAGTCATTTGAGACCCTACTCCGAATTGCAAATAGCTCAATTCTTTGCGCAGTATGAGCAGTATCATGCTGTGTTTAGAAGTTGTAATGCCGGTAGTAAAGAGAATAAATGGTGTTGTAATTGTTCAAAATGTTTGTTCGCATACATCATTCTTTCACCTTTTATTGGAGATGACAAAATGATCCAAATCTTTGGTGAAGATCTATTGGATAAAGAGAGTTTAGTACACTACTTTGATCAGTTGGTAGGGTGGGAGGATACAAAACCTTTCGAATGTGTTGGGACTGTGGAAGAGGTAAATCAGGCGATTCAAATGATACTGGACTCCCGGAAAGATAAAAAGTTGATTCAAAGATATATTCAAAATAATAACTTAAATTGAGATTTATGAAACCCACATTGTTGATTTTGGCAGCCGGTATGGGCAGTCGTTATGGCGGTTTAAAACAACTTGATATGTTAGGACCCAATAATGAAACAATCATGGATTATTCCGTCGATTTTGCTATTCAAGCCGGTTTTGGTAAGGTTGTTTTTGTGATCCGTAAGCATATGGAACAAGATTTTGATCGATTGATCCTTTCAAAATACAGATCTAAAGTAGAGGTGGGAGTGGTTTATCAAGAATTGGATTGCCTTCCGGAAGGATTTACCCCTAATCCGGAAAGAGAGAAACCCTATGGAACAGCACACGCCATTTTGATGGCAAAAGATACAATTAAGGAGCCTTTTGCTGTAATCAATGCCGATGACTTTTACGGGGAAAACTCTTTTGAAACGATGGCACAATTTCTATCCCAACCACAGAATGAACCAATTCCACGATTCTCAATGATTGGATATCAGTTGAAAAATACCTTGTCTCCATTTGGTACCGTTTCTCGTGGAGTGTGTAAAACTAACGATCAGGGAGAGTTGGTGCAAATAACAGAAATGACCAAGATCAAACAAGTGGAGGAGAAAATATATAATCTGGCAGACGAAAATAACCCCGTTGCCCTAACCGGTAATGAGCCGGTATCTATGAATTTTTGGGGATTCATCCCCCCTATATTTAAATTTCTAGAAGAACAATTCATAGAATTTCTAACTGAGAATAAAGATAACATTAAAGCTGAGTTCCCAATTCCAACTGTTGTTGACCAACTAATTAAAAGTAAGCAAGTGAAAGTGAGTGTTTTGGATTGTTCAGCAATCTGGTTTGGGGTTACTTATCAAGAGGATAAACCTTACGTAATGGAGCAATTGAGGAAATTGTAATGAGATATTTTATTCAGTTGAGTTATAAGGGTACCCCTTTTGTGGGATGGCAGATTCAACCCAATGGAGTTTCGGTTCAGGCACTTTTGGAGGAGGGGCTGCAGATCATGTTGAAAGAGCCAATCTCTTTGGTGGGATGCGGAAGAACCGACGCCGGAGTGAATGCCTATCGCTTTTTTGCACATTTCGATACTGATCTTACCATTGATGATCAGAATTATCCCTTTTTAATCTCAAAACTGAATAGTTGGCTACCTCCTGAGATTGCTGTTGCCAAAATTTTTCTTGTTCCGGATGACCTTCATGCCCGCTTTAGTGCCATAGAACGTACTTATTGTTATTATGTTGATACACAAAAAGATCCTTTTACAACTGATCGTGCCTATAGGGTTTACAAATCACTAAATCTGGAAATGATGAATCAGGCAGCTCAAATACTGTTGAAAACATCCGATTTTACCAGTTTTTCTAAACTGCATACACAGGTGAATAACAATCTTTGTTCTGTCACATACGCTCAATGGGAACAGATTGAAAATCAGCTGCTATTCAGGATTACTGCGAATCGATTTTTGAGAAATATGGTACGTTCTATTGTGGGAACCTTACTCATGGTTGGAGAAGGAAAGATCGACCTGGAACAGTTTCAAGCGATTATTGATGCCAAGGATCGATCCAAAGCCGGAAAATCGGTTCCCGGGCATGCACTTTTTTTAGAAAATGTGCGTTATGATATGATCTGAAAATATTTTGACACTCCTTTTTTATGAAAAGATATATTTATTCAATTTTGATACTGTTGATAACTCTGTCTGTAATGAGTTGCAGACCGGAGCAGTTTAGTGAAAAACCTCTTGAATTTTCTACTTCTGAAGTAACTTTTGATACCGTTTTTACAACTGTTGGTTCTACAATTCAATCCTTTACGGTACATAATACTTCGCATGCATCGATTAAAACAGATATTCGTTTGGGTGGCGGAAACCAATCATATTATAGTATCAATGTGGATGGTGAACCCGGAATCTACTTTAAAGATGTGATTATTCCTCCTAAGGATTCAATCTATATTTTTGTAAAAGTAACGATCAATCCGGGAAATGTCAATAATCCTTTTTTAGTGACTGATTCTATTGAATTTATCACTGCAAATGCTAAACAGTCGGTTCAACTGATTGCATACGGTCAGAATGCTCATTTTATTGTGGCTGATTCGGGTCCGGAACATTTAAGGTATAAAGTGGTTGCCGGTGCGCATGAAGAGGTAGTTTGGACTAAAGAGAAGCCTTATGTGGTTTACGGCTGGGCTGTAGTCGATTCATTGGGCTCTTTGAAAATTGAACCGGGAACTAAGGTTTATTTTCACGCCAATTCAGGATTGTGGGTCTATCGGTATGGACATCTTGAGGCGGTAGGAAGTGCGGAAGAACCAATTCTCTTTAGAAGCGACCGCCTGGATGAGTGGTTTGACTCCGATTTTACACAGTGGAGTAGAATCTGGATTATGGAGGGAAGTCGCGATAATCTGATTGATCATGCTATCGTAACAAACTCGTATGTTGGAATTCAGATGGAGGGATTTACCGAGTATACCCCCAATAAAACTGTGATTTCAAATACAATTATTAAAAATAATCAAAATAGTGCTGTGATTGCCCGATGGGCTAATTTTGATATGGTAAACTGTTTGGTGACACAAACAGGTGGTTGTTGTTTGCAGTTAGAGGTGGGAAAGTGGAATATAATCAATTCTACTTTAGCTAATTATGCTGCCGTAGGAAGAGATACTACCCATCCTGTGGTTTATGTGTCCAATAAAAGCTCATTTGATTTGGGGTCATATCATTCAGAAGCTTATTTTGAAAATACAATCATTGATGGGAGCTTTAGAAGAGAATTAAGAGAGTATCAAAATCCTGATTTTCAGTTGAATACACTATATAGAAATTGTATGATTAAGACTCCCGGTTCGTTACCCTCTTTTGTGGATGTGATTATGAATCAAAATCCTCAATTTAAAGATAGAACAGAATTAGATTTTAGACTCAAAAGTAACTCACCTGCTATTGATGCAGGAGTTCCTAACGGAGTTCTTTTTGATATTCTAGGTAATCCTCGTGTTGGCAATCCCGATATCGGAGCTTATGAGTTTACAGAATAAAAAAACTAACAACCTCCAAAAAAAGATTGTTAGTTTTTATAGTGTTAGGATTTATTATTATTATTTCAATCCTCTATTTTTGAGTAAAGGCTCAATGGATGGTTCTTTACCTCTGAAGGCAATATAAAGTTCCATTGGGGGCACAGTATTTCCTTTTTTCAAAATGTTATCTTTGTAAAGTTTAGCAGTTGTAGGATCAAAAATTCCATTTTCTTTAAATGCTTCAAAAGCATCATTGTCTAATACTGCAGACCAGGTATAGGAGTAGTATTGAGAATCATATGATCCACCGAAAATATGATTGAAGTATGCACTGCTATGACGGGCAATAATTTCAGGAATTAAACCAACACTTGCTAAATAATCACGCTCAAATTGAGGAAGTTCAATTTGAGTTGGCTCTGTAATGGTATGATATTTCATATCTAAAAGTGAAGAAGCGATCAACTCAGTATTGATAAACCCTTGACCATAATTAGAAGCTGCATTGAGTTTTTGAATTAGTTCATCAGGGATAACTTCACCGGTTTGATAATGTTTAGCGTACATTTTTAATACTTCAGGTTCACTTGCCCAATGTTCAAATATTTGAGATGGTAATTCTACAAAATCACGTGCAACATTGGTTCCTGAAAGTGAACGATATTTACAATCGGTTAACATACCATGTAAACCATGTCCAAACTCATGGAAGAAGGTTTCTGTTTGGTCAAATGTAAGTAAGGATGGAGCATCAGCAGTGGGTTTAGCGCTATTCAACACCAATGAAACGATAGGAATCACTTTTTCTCCATCTTGGGTATACCATTGCTCACGGAAGGTGGTCATCCAGGCACCACTACGTTTGCTTTCTCTTGGATAATAATCCATGTATAAAATAGCAATAACTTCTCCATTCTCTTTTACCTCAAATGCCTCAGCATCAGGATGGTATAATGGTAACTCTTTATTTGGTTCAAAGGTAATGTTGAATAGTCTACCGGAAACCTCAAAGATTCCATTTTTAACATTTTCAAGTGAGAAGTATTGGCTTACCAAACCTTGATCTAAGTCATACTTTTCTTTACGAACTTTTTCACTATAGTATCTGTAATCCCATGGCTCAACTTTGAAGTTATGACCCTCTTTTTTGATCATTTTTTCAAATTCAGCTACTTCTTGTTTGGATTTTTTTAGAGCAGGCACCCAAACTTGAGTTAAAAGATTCATGACAGCTTCTGGAGTTTTAGCCATATTGCCTTCCAAAATAAAGTCAGCATGTGTTTTATAACCCATGATCTCAGCTCTTTCTAATCTGAGATTAACCATCTCATTGATGATGAGGGAGTTGTCATAAGGACCTGACAAACAACGACCGGTTAAGCCATCCCACATCTCTTTTCTCAAATCTCTATCGTGACAATATTGAAGTAGAGGTTCCCAACTTGGAAGTTGAATGGTGAAAACATATTTTCCTTTGGTTGCAGGATCTTTTTCTCCCAACTCCAAAGCAGCAGCTATCGCGTTGGCAGGCATGCCATCCAAACGTTTTACATCATCAACAACTAACTTGAACTCATTGGATGCTTTGAGTACATTGTTACTAAATTGTAACTGCAATGAAGCTAATCTTTCATTGATCTCTCTGAAGCGCTCCTGTTTTTCAGCAGGAACATTGGCACCACCACGTACAAATGATTTATAGGTTTCTTCCAATAAACGAAGTTGTACAGGATCTAAATTTAATCCTTCTCTTTGATCATAAACAGTTTTGATTCTTTCAAAAAGTTTTACATTCAATGAAATATCATCACTATGTTTTGCAATTAAAGGAGAAATTTTTGTAGCAATCTCTTCTAATTCAGGAGAGTTTACTGCACTGGTCATGTTGAAAAAAACACTGGCAACTTTGTATAAAAGAGCTCCACTATATTCTAAAGCTTCAATTGTGTTTTCAAAAGTAGGGGCTTCTTTATTATTACAAATAGCATCAATCTCTTCTAATTGTTGTCTGATACCCTCTTCGAAAGCAGGTAGATAGTGTTCATTTTTTATTTTGTCAAAAGGTGGAACACCGTAAGGTGTATCCCATTCAGTTACAAATGGATTGTCTTTTAGTGCACTATTTCCTTTGTTCTTACATGCACTAAAAAGAACCATCGTTGCTAAAGCAATCATTATCAATTTTTGTTTCATAAGATAAATAGTTTTTTATGGTTATTGAATTTGGAGTTTTGAATTATATTGTTTTCCTGAATTATCAGTGAATCTGAGTATATAAAGTCCTGTAGTTAATGAAGATACAGAGATTGTGTTTTCACCGTTACTTAGTTTTTCACTATGTAAAAGAGCACCGGTCATAGAATATATTTCTACATTCATCTCTTCTTGAAGTTGAACTCTTACAAATTGACTGGCAGGATTGGGTGCTAATTTGATAAAAGAGTGGTTGTACTCATCAATAGAGGTTGTAATACCGTTGTTTGAGTTGTTTAGGATTACAATTCTGTTCATCTGAGGAATAGAAGCTCCTCCTTTATACAAACAAATTCCGGTTAAATTCACAATATAGCTGGGAATAGCAGTATTGATATAGTCAGCGCTGAAATTGTCAGTATAGATAACGGAATCCTTTGAAACTCCGGCTTGAGTAGCTCCATAATATTTACCTGTTGCCCAGTTACCGCTTTCATTAACAGTTACATTAGGAAGTTTGATAAGTTTAGATTGTATTGAATTTTGATGATCGTTATCTAAGTCTGCTAATGTTACTTCTGTTGGTGTTACGCTATTAAATGCTGAAATAGGAGTGCAATTTGTAGTAGGAACCAGTTCAATCATTCCATAATAGTTAGTTAGAGTACCCATTACGTTAGTGATTTTTTCACCAATCTCTACGCCACTAATTTTACCTGTTGGGTCATAAATCATGATAGCTGCAGTTGCATCCTGGATATACTTCACATTGTTAAACGATTGCATGTGGGTTACAATAGCTTCTCCGGTATATTTATAAACGGCAGTACCATTATTTGTTCCACCTGTGTAAGCGGGTGCAGCTGCTCTTAATTCAGCGAGAGTGCTCACTGCTGTAATATTAATACCACTACCGGATAGGTCTAAAGTAACAGGATTAGCCAATCCGCCTCCTGTGAAAGTTAAGGTACCGGTATAATCAGCAACAGCGGTTGGATTAAAATTAACAACTACAGGTACTCCTGCCTCAGTCATTAAGCTACTGGTAGCAAGTTGAGTAGTCGTTGTAGTAAATCCATTTCCGGTAATTGCTACCTGGATATCGTCAGAAGTTAAATTAGCACCACGAACGGTTACAGTAGCAGTGGCGTTTCCGTTGAGTTCAATTCCACCAAAATTAACAGAGGAGGGAGAAAGAATCAAAGCAGGATCTGTAGATTGGAAGATTTCAATATCGTCAATAAAGAAACGACTGTTAGCTGCTTGAAAACCTTCAAATTTAACCAAAGTGTTGCTGGTTCCACCTGTTGCCATGACAGTAAATTCAGTCATAACGTTAGTAATCAGACCTTGAACTAAATGTTCAGTTTCATTAACAAAAACTTTCATCTGCTGTTGGTCTGTAGTCCATCTGCGGGCTTTAAAGCGGATAGTAAAGTTACCACCATTACCTGAAAGATCTAATGCAGGAGTTGTTATGTAACCTTTAACACTGGAAGTTCCGATTTTTGCTGCACCATTACTTTGATATACTTTGTTACCGGTCCAACCGGGTACTTGGGTATAGTTGTCTAATGAACCACTAATTTCTGTAGTAGTAGAGTCAGTCATTCCTGAGAAGTCCTCAAAAAGAATCTGCTGTGCATGTAGTGAGGAAAATAATCCTCCGGTTAATAATGCTACCAATAATGTAGCGAAAAGAGTTTTAATTGTTTTCATAATCATCTGATTTTTTATGTTTTTAATTATTTGATTTTTAAAATTCAACTATTGTTACATCTGTCTCCGATTGGGTATAAAGAACGTTTTAATTTTATCAATATATATGATTACCGATTCAAACTCAATTATTTCACCATTTTTTATGGCATAATTAGTGTTTCCGTAGTAGGTAATCTGGTTCCTCTTATCTTTATAAGTGAGAGTAGGAGAGAGTAGATCTTGGTCATAAATAGTTGGAGTTAGATGATTATAAACTTGATAATGAGGTTTGTATATAGATTCTGTTGTTTTATTCAAAAGTTGGTTCCACCCCAATTCTTTGACGATATATTCGGTAATCTCATAGTTTCTGCAGTGTCCCATAGCTGCTTTCTGATTTGGGTGGTAAATAGCCAGTAGCAAATCTTCCCCGGTATGTCCAAAGGTTGTAAAACTAATTAAAGAGGTGAGTTCCAGTTTTGCACGCAAAAGTGTATCCTTCTTTGTTAAAGCATGATCTTGCTCCTCAAAAGGTTGAAAGAACTGATCTAGAGATTTTTTAGCATAGCCTGAATTGGTATTCTTTCCACCAATAGAGATTCCGGATGTCCCATGATCCGGCACAATCACTACTAAAGTGTGTTGATCAGCAATTGCAAACTGGATAGCTACATCTACTGCTTTGTCAAATTCTAAAAATTCTAAGATTCCTGTTTTGGCATCTAAATTGTGCATAGCCCAATCTATAAGACTGCCCTCAACCATAAGGAAAAAACCTTGATCATTTTGAGAGAGTGTTTCAATCGCTTTTTGAGTCATTTCAGCCAAGGAGGGAAACTCTCCATCCTTTTGGTCTATAAAGCAGGGCATGTTAATAGAATCAAAAACACCCCAATACTTAGGGGATTGAGTTTGATACAGCTCTTCTTTCGTTCTTATTATATCATATCCACGAGATGTGAGATACTCTATATGAGGTTGTAAGTATTTTGTCCCTCCTGCCAGTACAACATCGATATGATTGTAAACCATCTGCTTGGCGATGATCTCTTCAGCATTTCTATCATAGTAATGTGCTGAGGTGGATGCCGGTGTTGCATGAGTAAATTGAGAGGTTGCAACAATTCCGGTACTCTTTCCTTCCAGTTTTGCAACTTCCATTAAAGTGGCTAAAGGAAAATAAGCACGCGAAGAATCAATTTCATATAGGTCTTGATCTGTTTTTTGTGGATAAATTCCAATGTTCCCCTTTTGTGCCGGCTGACCATTGAAATAACATGAACCGGTTGGGGCAGAATCTCCAATAGGGGCATTGGAACAGGTACTTCTTACCAGTCCGCAGAAGTAAGGATCGATAGCAAGACTGAAGTTGGGGTCACCGGTACGCCACTGTTCATAGTATCTCGAAAGAGAAACTAAACTGATAGAACACCCGTCAGGAATCATTACAATGACGTTCTTAATCTTCTCTTGAGACCATAAACTAACTGACAGAATCAGAAAGAGAAAAGATAAAACAACCTTTTTAATCCGCATCGATCATTTATTTTTTATATCAACTGGCAAAGATATATAAAAGATTCAATTATTTGTGTAATTTTGCAGTTAATATTCGGTGAAGATTTAAAAATGTTATTTATGAAAAAGATTAGTTTGCTTCTCTCTTTACTTATTACCATATCTGTAGCTTTCGCTCAAAAAAGTGTAATTCCCCTTCCATCTGATTCTACATGGCTACCTCCTTCCAATAGTTTTGCCTACGCTCTTCCTAAAACTGTGCTTAATGTTAAAGTTAAAGTTGCTGTAGTGAAGCAACAGAGAGGGAAATATGGAGATTTTGCTGAAAATATGTTGGGAATAACCAATTCTATTCGTACTAATAGGACACTCTATAAAATTAATAGTGTAGAAATATCAAATGGGATTATTCCGGATCCGGATCATCAATATGTGGTGACTCTATCTGATAAAGAGATGAAAAAATGGATTTTGAAGAAGATTGAAATCGAATCTAAAAATGGAACACTGTTTCATTCTCAAATGGAGAATCCATTGAAAGAGGAAGAACAAGCACCCCAATGGCTCTATTTTGGAAATCTTGTTTTTGAAGAGAAGGTAGAGAACTATATTGATACAAAGATTATTGATGGAGTAGTAACTCAGGTCCCAATTACTAATACTACTACAATAACAAAAACATTAGAGGATGAAGCACAAGAGATTTCTGATTTTATTTTGAAAATCAGAAAAGATCGTTATGAATTGATTTCAGAACCTCATGAATATTCAATGTCAAAGGAAGCTTTGGAATATACTGTTGAACAAATGAATAAAATGGAAGCTACTTATATGGAGCTTTTTACAGGCTCAACAGTCGTGGAAGAGGTAATAGAATATTTTACAGTTATACCCCAAGGGGAAGGTGAGATTTTCCTTTTTGGTTTTTCTGATACTCACGGCATCGTTTCACTTCAATCTCCCTTTGCTACAACAATTTATCGACTCAAATTGGATCCCCTGGTTAGATCTTCAGAGGCTATTCGTTTGGTTCAAAATAACAGATCTACCTTCTTTAACGGCTATAGGGTAAGAACACCACTTTCTGTCTCTGTTTCACTATACAACGATGATACATTAGTGAACCAATTTGGGGTGTTCCCAATTTTTCAATTAAATGAGGTTCAGGTGCTTCAGAAAAATTTACCCAATTTCGATATTTTTCAATGGGGTATTGTTTACTAATTTGATAATTGTTAAATAGAGATGAAAAAAAAAATAATTATTATTGTAGGAGTTGTGATTGTTATAGCTCTCTCTATCTTTTTACTTCGTCCACGTATTGAAAAGTGGCAATTAAGAAAAAGTATCAATAATGCAGCTATAGAATATGTGACTTCCGTGTTGTTAATTCATGATTATGATTCAATAAAGATCAATAAGATCGATTCTCTATCTGATCTGAGGTTAGCACAAATTTCATTGGAACTGCTGGAGGAAATGAAGTTTAACTATCAGTATCTATATCAAGATTTAATCATGAATGACGGATCTGATTCCGAGTTGGATCAACTTGATGCTCAAATGTCGGAAATTGAGACAGCTATTATAGAGCAGTATAGTATGGTAAATGACGATAAAACAGACTCAAAAAATTTGATTGGTTATTTGATTTATGCTACTTATTATGTTCGAACAGAGGAGGTTCCATTTATCTTTGTAACTACATCACAAGGGAAATATAAAGAGCTCAATCCTTTTCAGAAATAAAACCTGATTGGGATTGAGCTCTCTCAGAATAACTCTGATTTTAGAATAATCTTATTCGAATTTGTTTTGATTTGCAACCAAAAGATGGTTCATCTTATTGTAACGTCTGATCAAGACGCATTCCCATAATAGATAAACAGCCCAACAAATTATAGCAGCAATAGCTACACCTTGGTGGCTTAACTTGTAGAACATAGCAGATTGACCAAAGAAAGTACCTCTTAGTATCCATGTCATAATAACCATGGTGATAATTAATAGTCCCCACCAAATACCAATGTTGAACTCTCCATTGTTGTTTTTTGAGTTTTTAGGAAGAATCTCTTTATCTTTTAAAATGTACTCTGTTTCATTCCAAATTTCGGCAAAAACAGAGTATGGTTTAATCAGGTTATATCCCGGAATTAACCATCCAACAATACCCCAGAATGGTGCTACACCTTTTTTCATCCAGGACGTTGCATTTCTTAAATTGATAATGTTGCGGTACTTCCAATATCCAAAAACTAAAATTTTTACAAATACCAATGCAACAGTAATCCAAATAAAAAGATTAAACCTGGACTTGGCTTGATTAGTTGTGTTTTCTAGGTCAGAGTACACAGTTTGAATAGGCTCAAAGAAGAGTTGCTCAACTCCAATTAATGAATCAATGCTCGCTAACTGTGCTTTCTTTTCCGGTAAAACCTCCCGAACTCTCTTTAAATTCTCTTCGTATTCTTTTCTTAATTTAGCGTCTGTAGGTACAGCTTTTTTAACAAGTGAGTCTAATCTGACCTGGTAGTGTTCAACCTCAGCTAATGCTCTTCTACGAGGTTGTTCAACTTCGCGTAAATTCTCTCTGGCTTTTTCAAATTCTGGTTTCTTTGCAACAAACTTAACGTTCACTTCGTCAAATTTTAAAATGAAAACCATGGAGATAATGAAAAATACCAAAATGAGGAGATTAAGAATCATCGATAATTTTCCAAATTTTGAGTTGTTTGTAATTTTTTTCATCTTTGTTGTTTATGCTTTATAATGTTTATAATCTATTTTCTATAGTAACCAAAAGATACAAAATGCAAAAATAAATAAATCTTTTGTAATAGATTCAAAATTTTGAAATATTTTTAATCATTTATTTTAAAAGTTTTGTAGAATGGTAATCCGTTGTTGTAACATCCTGATACTGTGATTGATTTATTTTCCTCATCTTCAATAAAAACAATTTTAGCCTTTTGATTTTGAGTTGATATGATAAATCCTCCTTCAATTCCCCATTCGATTTCATGGATAGAACCTCCACTTATTGCAAAAATTTGCAAATCAGTATAGTTTCTGTAAATTTCAATCTCTTCAGGAATTAACTCATCATAGAAAAAATCACGCATCTCTTTTGTTATCAAATCGTGATTTTTATTAGGCACCCCTTTTTCATCTACGTGAGGTTCATGATCCGCATTTTTAAATGTGACTAATTTTTCCTTTGTTTTAAGTTGCTTAAGCATCTTATGAATCTCATAAGAACCATACAGCTTTCCAAATATGATTTTTCCTAGTCTTTTACTGACTATTTCAAAAGGATAATCATATCCGTATGGAACAATTTGATCTTTGTCTCCATGAAATGAAATAACCGGGATAGAAGCGGTTTTGATATGGTTAATATCATTCACTGCACCCCACATATTACCCACTCCTTTGACTGTAAAACTGTTTTTTAAATTATTCCCTGAAGTTTCAATATCACCCAAATCTTCATGAAAAAAACTTTTTCGGGTACTTTCCGGTCTGTTGGCATTAGTCATATAAGCCAGGTTTAATGCCGTGATGGCACCCGCGCTGGTGCCACAAACAAAAATGGTCGAAGTATCTATATGATATTCGTTTTGTCTGCTAACTAAAAAACGGATTGCAGCATGGGCATCCTGTATGGCCTGGTATCCGGTACGCTCAACACTGGCTTTGCTCGGAGCATAACCCAGCCTGTAATTGATTGAAGCAGTGGTATAACCGAGAGATGCAAATTTTTTGCAAAAAGCAACAGTAGCCGGATTCTCCTTGTCGCCAATATAAAAAGCACCTCCGTGAATACAAACCAGTAGAGGACGCTTGTAAGATTCATTGCTCAGAGGAATATAAAGGTCCATTTTTAAATCCAGATCTTTACTCCTTAACGTAGCAGTTAATCCTTTTACAACAAGACTAAAAAAAGACTCATCATCCGTAATATAGCTATCCCAATAGCCCTTTACAGACGCAAAAGGGATGTTTTTTATGGTTTTTACCTGATATAGCGACTCGCGATATCGGTTGGGATAAGTTTTAGGTTGGGTAGGATATGTGTATAGTGAACAGGAATCGATTAAAAATGGAATTTTTCGCTTGACTCTGCGTAAAGAGGTGCGAAATGAAACACCTTTAGTAGTCGGTAAATCGGTAGCCAGATAATAGATCCCCGATACTCTTTTGTTGTCTAACTGGTTGATGCTAAAGAAAATAGTAGTGTCGCCCTGAGAACTTTTGTAATATCTGTTTTGCTGATAATGTGTTAGATTTGCCTTAGGAGAACAAGAAGTGAGCAGAAGAAAAACAGGAAACAGTAAAAAATACCCTTTTTTGAATAGAGATATAAAGTTGTCTGACATAAATGACAAATTAAAATGCAAAAATACAGATTCTATTCCTATATTTTGATTGTTTAAATAATTTTTTATCGTATCTTTGTCCCATTAATTAAAATGAGATGAAAGAGAACCTAAGCCAACTATTGATTACCAAAGGAAGTATGAAATTGGATGTCTATCAGGCAGCACTTGACCTGATGAAGTTGTTTAAAAATAGTGCAGTTGAATTTGATAACTTCTTTAAAAATGAGTATCCGGAGGAATATAAATCGTTGTCAGTAAAGTATATAGATAAGAATTCAAATCTTTTTCAAATTAATTTTGCTTCCGATGTGCTTATTTTTATGCTGCATACTAATATTTTTGAGTTTTCCCGCAATCATGAAGTGATGCATACTCCCTACATCAAGGAGGATAAAGAACGTTCCTATTGCGGTATGATCTCAATTTATAACTTTTTATCCGATTCTTTGACCAATGTTCGTGTTAATGATATCGGCTATTTGGTAGGTAGAGTAATGGTTAATAAAGATCGTCACTACTATGTTGAGGGTAAAAGAGAATTGGCACAAATCTTGAATAATTTTAGTGTCAACAAGTATTCGCAGGAGGCTGTTAATGACATTTTTTACTCTGCCATGAAGTATAGTATTAATTTTGATCTGCTGCTTCCCGATTTTGATGTAATTAAGTTCATCACGGTTAATGATATGATGCAAATGGAAAATCAAATTGTGACTATTCCGACTGCAAAAAGGCTGGGCTTTACGTTCGATAGAGATAAAGATATTAATAATAAAAAAAAATAAAAAGGGGGGATGGACATTCATCGTTCCCCGGAAATGAAATCGATAATAATTTAATCTAAATGCTTATGCTCCAATTTAGTGACCAAGATAATAAAGCGATGTTGCAACGTGGTAGTGACCCCCAATGGGTAGCCAAACAGTTTACATTTTTTAAAGAAGGATTTCCATACGCTCAACTGGATAGAATTGCTACTATTGACGATGGTATTGAAAGATTGACAGAGGAGGAAAAAAAAGAATATATAGCCTATTTTGATCAACAAGCTCCTCATCTCAAAATAGAGAAATTTGTTCCCGCTTCGGGTGCTGCATCACGCATGTTTAAAGATCTTTTTGACTTTCTCGAAACAGGGAAAATGACAGATAAAATTAAAGTTTTTCTGGATCAACTAGAATACTTTGCATTTTATGAGGATTTGAAACGATGTTTTCCTGAAGGAACAGATTTAAAAAAGATTGAGCCCAAACTGATAGTAGATAAATTAGTTACTGATTCAGGATTGAACTATGGAGCTCTACCTAAAGGAGTGTTGCAATTCCATATTTATCCCGATCATCAACGTACTGCGATTGAAGAGCATTTGGTTGAAGCTGCACAATATGCCGCATCAGGAAAAGATGCATATATTCATTTTACTGTTTCTCCAAATCATTTAGAACGCTTTAAAGAGTTGATAGAGGAGAAAAAGGGAATCTATGAGAAACGATTCAAAATCACTTACCATATCTCGTATTCCATCCAGGATCCCAAGACAGACACGTTGGCTGCTAATTTGGACTTAACCCCATTTCGGGATGCTGAAGGTAAGCTCTTGTTTAGACCCGGTGGCCATGGAGCGTTAATTCATAACTTGAATAACCTTGATGCAGATTTGGTTTTTGTGAAAAATATCGATAATGTAACAACCGAAGAGCGATTACAACCCACCATTGATTACAAAAAAGTATGTGCAGGAATGGCGCTGCAGTTGAGAAATAAGACTAATGAATATCTCAAAAAGTTAGCCCAAACTCCCAATGATCCTGAACTGATCAAGGAGGTAGTGGATTTCGGAAGCAAGAGACTCCATATTGCATGGAGCCGGAACATCCCCCCTTTAATTGAAATTCAAAATAAAATAGATAAACCAATAAGAGTGTGTGGAATGGTGAAAAATGAGGGAGAACCGGGCGGCGGACCGTTTTGGGTGAAAAGAGGCGAGGAGGTGTCATGTCAAATTGTGGAAACATCACAAATTGACAAAAATAATCCGCAGCAACAGGAGATTCTGCAACAAGCAACGCACTTTAATCCGGTTGATATGATCTGTTGCTGGAAAAATCATGAGGGAAAACCGTATGATCTGCTGCAATATGTGGATGAAAAAGCAGGGTTTATCTCCGACAAATCATACGAAGGAGCTACTCTGAAAGCAATGGAGTTGCCCGGATTGTGGAATGGCGCTATGGCTAATTGGAATACGCTGTTTGTTGAAGTTCCATTGGCTACTTTTAATCCGGTTAAAACGGTATTTGATCTATTGAGAAACTAATATGTTGAGTATAATTGAAGATTTAAGAAATGAATAGAGTTTTAGTAACAGGAGGTGCCGGCTTTTTGGGTTCTCATTTGTGTGAAAAGTTATTGGAACAAGGAAATGAGGTACTCTGTTTGGATAACTTTTTTACCGGGCATAAGAGAAATATTGCACATTTATTGCCAAATCCATACTTTGAATTGATAAGACATGACGTTACTGCACCTTTTTTTGCAGAGATAGACCAAATCTATAACTTGGCTTGTCCTGCTTCCCCAATTCATTACCAATATAATCCTATCAAAACAATCAAAACTTCTGTGATGGGAAGTATCAATATGTTGGGATTGGCAAAAAGAGTGAAAGCACCCATTTTGCAAGCCTCTACCAGCGAAGTGTATGGTGATCCTATTGTACACCCTCAAATGGAAGAGTATTGGGGTAATGTGAATCCGATAGGGATCAGATCCTGTTACGATGAAGGAAAAAGATGTGCAGAAACCCTCTTTTTTGATTATCATCGACAAAACCAGGTGAAGATCAAAGTAGTGCGGATTTTTAATACTTATGGTCCTCGTATGGATCGAAATGATGGTCGGGTGATCTCTAATTTTATAGTACAAGCACTTCAAAATCAAGATATTAGTGTTTTTGGTACCGGTGAACAAACCCGCAGCTTTTGTTATGTTGATGATTTGATTGATGGATTGATCAAAATGATGAACACTCCGGATGATGTTTGTGGTCCTATTAATATGGGTAATCCAAATGAGTTTACAATCAATCAACTGGCAAACCTGATTATTAAGTTGACCAAATCAAAGTCTAAAATTGTCTACCATCCGCTTCCTGAGGATGATCCAATGAGACGTCAACCCCATATCGGAAGGGCAAAAAAACACTTGAATTGGGAGCCTACAACACCTTTAGAAGAGGGATTATCACGCACAATTGAGTATTTTAAAACCATTTTGTAATTTCTAAATAGCTGAATGTCAATATTATAGATGTTTTTTTTGAAAAAAAAGAGAAAAAATAGGCTCTATGTGAAAAAAAAGATGTATATTTGCACATCGAAACTAGTATAATTATTCATCACTTTAAAATCATAAGGAGAGGCGCGTATTGATTAGATTTCTACACTTTGTTTTTTAGTATTAATCTATTAAAAGAAAGGAGATCTTATGAGACAGTTTGAAAGAGAAGATAATGAACTTATCTCTAGTTACTTAAATGGTGATGAATCTGCTTTAAAAGAGTTAATAGAAAAGCATCAAAAAAGAATTTTCACTTACATTTTACTTTCTGTTAAAAATAGAGAGTTGGCTGAGGATATCTTCCAGGATACCTTTATTAAAGTAGTTAACACCCTTCGATCCGGAAACTATAAGGAGGAAGGTAAATTTGTCCAATGGGTGATGCGAATCGCCAATAATCTGAAAATTGATTATTTCAGAAAAGTACAACGGATGCCTACTTTTGAATCCAGCGATGATTTTGATATTTTCGATGTGTTAAATGGAACCGATGCTTCTGTTGAACAAAAATTGATCGAAGAGCAGATTAATCATGATGTTAAATCTCTGGTTCAATTACTTCCCGATGAACAAAGAGAAGTACTTGAAATGAGAATATACGATGAGATCAGTTTTAAGGAGATTGCCGCATTAACCAACGTGAGTATTAATACTGCATTGGGTAGGATGAGATATGCCTTGATCAATTTGAGAAAATTGATCAAAGAGAATAATGTAATTATTAGTTGATTTTTTTTACTCTTCCTGCAATATCTTATTTAATGTCACGTTCTAAATAGGTAATTCGTCAAATAAACAAGGAGTGCCTATGAAGAAAACTTTTACTATTTCAAATAAGTATTTTGCTAATCTTTGGTTTACACCTAAAAAGAAGACAATAGAAAATATATTGAATTACTCAAAAACAATGAGTGTTGTCAATTCTAAAATTGGTGACATTGTTATTGCTAGCAATTAATTATTCCTCTAAGGTTTAATCATAATGAAGCGTTATAACTTGTCTCTTTTTTTCTTGTTTCTGTTCCTTGTTTTCATAGGAACCGGATTATCTTCAGTACAGGCTCAAACCTCGATTTATTCAACAAAATCATGTACCACTGTGGTAGCTGTAGATGCATTGACCATAGAGGTTAGGAATCATAAAGATGTTCGGAATTTTGCTAACTATGTTTGTAATGCAGAGTTTGAACTGTTCAACAATGGACAATCTTTGGGAGGGGTTGCCTATCAAAATATAGTTCAAGAAGGAACTTATGGGCTTTACCTTCATGATCAGCTTGTTCCGGACTTTGTTTTTTTGACCAAATATGGAAATGAGGAAGACCAGACCATCATCGTCAATAAAAAAGGAGGTTGGGAGGTTTTGAATGGAAATCTGGTGTTTATCGATACGTTGCAACAACTTCTTTTTGTAATTTCACAAGATTCTAAAAATGAAATTACGGTTTATAACCTCCAAAATGAAGGAAAAGTTGAGATTGTGTATTCAGACTTAGAATTGATTCCACAATGGCTTTCTAAAGATAAAAAAGGAAGCTATTGGGTCTCCTTTTTAGATCCCAAAACAAAATTAGTCTCTTACTATATAATAGATTACAAAAATAAATATTTGATTAAATCCAAAGTTAAAAGGAAAAAATATTATAAATCTTTGATTCATCTTCCGTATCCGGAGATGCCAAACTTTCGCTGTGAGTGTAATTGCGAAAAAACTCTCTAAATTTTAACAAATATTAAAAAAAATCCTTATCTTTGCATCTTAAACTTAAGATGTATGGATGAATTAATTAAAGGTAAGGTTAACGCTTGGTTAGAAGGTGATTATGATATAGAAACCAAGAAAACTATTGAAACTCTGATCAAAGAGGATCCACGTGAGTTGTACGAATCATTTTATAAAAACTTAGCTTTCGGAACAGGTGGTTTGCGAGGGATTATGGGAGTGGGTACCAACAGAATGAATAAGTACACAGTGGGTGCTGCAACACAAGGGTTTGCAAACTATTTGAAAAAAAGCTTCCCAAAACAGAAGATTAAAGTGGCTATAGCCTACGATTCACGTATCAATAGTCCCTATTTTGCAGATATTACTGCCGATGTTTTTTCTGCAAATAAAATCCAGGTTTATCTTTATAAAGAATTGAGACCTACTCCTGTTTTATCTTTTGCAGTAAGAGAATTAGGATGTCAGGCAGGTGTGATGATTACTGCTTCTCACAATCCTAAAGAGTATAATGGTTACAAAGCCTACTGGAGTGATGGAGCGCAGTTGCTTGCTCCACATGATGAGCAGGTGATCAATCATGTGAACAAAATTAAAAGTTTAGATCAGGTTCAATGGACTAGAAATCCTGATTATGTGGAAATGATAGGGGAGGAGATAGATCAAAAATACTTGGACAGGGTAAAGGCGTTATCCTTTAATACTGAATCTATAAAGAAGAGAAAGAAATTCAAAATAGTTTATACTCCCATCCATGGAACAGGGATTACCATGGTTCCACAAGCTTTGACCAATATTGGCTTCAGACATGTAATTTTGGTTGAAGAACAAAAAAAACCGGATGGAAATTTTCCCACTGTTATTTCGCCCAATCCGGAAGAAAAAGATGCTATGCGAATGGCACTGCATAAAGCAGAAAAAGTAAATGCAGATATTATTCTCGCAACTGACCCGGATACAGATCGTTTGGCTGTTGGAATTCGTAAGGAAAAAGGCGAATATTATATGTTAGATGGTAATGAAACGGCCATTTTACTGATCCATTATATCCTGGAGCAAATGCAAAAAAGAGGGGAATTGAATGAAAATATGTATATTGTTAAAACAATCGTAACATCTGAATTGATACCTCTGATGGCAAAAGATTATAATGTAGGATGTGATGATGTGCTGACAGGATTTAAATATATTGCGCAAATTATCCGAGAAAGAGAAGGAAAACAAAAGTTTATTTGTGGTGGTGAAGAGAGCTATGGATTTTTGGTTGGTGATTTTGTAAGAGATAAAGATGCAGTATCTGCTTGTTGTATGGTTGCTGAAATGGCTGCACAAGCTGTAACAGAAAAAACAACATTATATAAGAAACTGTTGAAAATATTTAAAGAGTATGGTCTATACAGAGATAAATTGCTCTCATTGACTAAAGAGGGTAAAGAAGGATTGGATGAAATCAAGAAAATGATGCTTGAATACCGTACTAATCCTCCCACTGAAATCAATCAATCTAAAGTAGTTATGATTAAGGATTACCTGAATCAAAAATCTACCGATTTGAGAACGGGTCAGGTACAACCAATGCCATATCCGGTTTCTGATGTAATACAATTCTTTACAGAAGATGATACCAAGATTACCATCAGACCTTCCGGAACAGAACCCAAAATTAAGTTCTATTTCTCTGCAAAAATGGATCTTCCTTTTGTGAGTAGTTTTAAGCATGTAGCTAAAAAGTTGGATGATAAATTCAAGAAAATTATCGAATCTTTACAATTAACTTAAAAAATAATAACTTTTATGATTAATCCTAAATTAATTAATCCTCAATCTATTGTTGTGATTGGGGCTTCCAATGATGTCCAAAAACCAGGTGGAAAGGTGTTGAAAAACCTGCTGGGTAGTAGTTTTAAAGGGGAAATCATGGCAGTAAATCCCAAAGAAACAGAGGTTCAGGGGGTTCGCTGTTACTCTAAGGTTGAAGAATTACCTCAGGTAGATTGTGCTATCTTAGGTATAGCAGCCAAATATTGTCCTCATACAGTACGCGTACTGGCTCAAGAAAAAGGAACAGGTGGTTTTATCATTTTATCTGCCGGTTTTTCAGAGGAGAATGAAGTAGGTGCAGCGCTGGAAAAAGAGATTGTGGAAACGATCAATAGTGTGAATGGAACGTTGATTGGACCCAACTGTACCGGATATCTGAACACAAACTATTGTGGTAACTTTGCTGAGCCGGTTCCTCCACTGGATCCTCATGGTGTTGATTTTATTACCGGTTCCGGTGCAACTGCTGTTTTTATTACAGAGCATGGAATAACTAACGGATTGAAATTCAATTCAGTATGGTCAGTTGGAAATTCAGCTCAAACAGGGATTGAAGAGGTGTTGGAACATCTCGACCTGACTTTTGATCCCGTAAAAAGCTCAAGAGTGATTATGCTCTATATGGAGAATGTTGGCAATCCACATAAATTGTTGAAACATGCCGTATCGCTATACAATAAAGGTTGTCGTATAGCTGCGATTAAATCGGGTGGCTCGGCAGCAGGAAGTAGAGCCGCTTCTTCACATACCGGCGCATTGGCAACCTCCGATGTAGCTGTTGAAGCACTTTTTAGAAAAGCAGGTATTGTGCGTTGCGCTAATCGTGAAGAGTTGACAACAGTTTGCTCTATTTTTATGCACCCTGAAGTAAAAGGAAAGAATGTAGCCGTTATTACACACGCAGGCGGACCCGCAGTGATGTTGACAGACACACTCTCCAATAATGGAATGGAAGTTCCTCCAATCGAAGGAGAAGCTGCTGATCGCTTATTGAGTAAACTGTTTGCAGGTTCTTCAGTTGGCAATCCCATTGACTTTTTAGCTACAGGAACAGCAGAACAATTGGGTTATATCATTGATGCTTGTAACGATGATTTTGATCATATCGATGCTATGGCTGTTATTTTCGGTTCTCCTGGATTATTCCCTAACTGGGATGTATATGAGCTGTTGCACGAGAAGATGAAAACATCGAAAAAACCGATTTTCCCAATTTTACCTTCTATTATTAATGTTAAGGATGAAATTCACGATTTTATTCACAATAAAGGACGTATCAACTTCCCCGAAGAGTGTGTGTTTGGTAATGCGTTAGCTAAAATCGTAAATACTCCAAAACCACAACCATTGCAATTTGAAGGTCCAAAAATTGATGTGAAAGCGATTCGTTCGGTTATTGATCAAGCTGAAAATGGTTATTTGGGATTAGCTGAGATTGCAGCTTTAATGGATGCAGCAGGAATTGCCAGAAAAGAGGAGAAGGAAGTGCGTTCAGAACAAGAAGCTATTGAAGCAGCCAATAAGATAGGATATCCATTGGTGATGAAAGTGGTTGGTCCTGTTCACAAGTCAGATGTGGGTGGGGTAGTCCTCAATGTGAAAGATTTGGATACAGTAAAGAAAGAGTTTAACAGATTGATACAAATTCCTGAAACATATGCAGTTGAGATTTGTAAGATGTATCAAGGAACAGAGATTTTTATTGGAGCATCCAGAGAGGATAAATTTGGACATCAGGTACTATTTGGCTTGGGTGGTATATTCATCGAAGTGTTGAAAGATGTGCAAGCTGCGATCGTTCCGGTGAGTCAGCCCGAAGCACGTTCATTAATCAACAACCTAAGAGGATATAAGATCCTGGAAGGTGTACGTGGACAAAAACCGGTGAATCTCGATATCTACTCCGAGATTATTGCAAGAGTATCGGCATTGGTTCAAGCGGCGCCTGAAATAGCTGAAATGGACCTCAATCCTTTGTTAGGAACTCCGGAATATGTTATTGCGGTAGATGCGAGAATAAGAGTTGAGAAATAACCTTCCCCCCTTTTTTATTTAATTCTTAAAAAAGGATACGATATTTCTTACCATATTCCAGCATTTGCTCCATATAAGTTTGAGAATAATCAAGTTCAATATCAATAACTTGGTTATTCTCTTTTATTAGGTGGAATTTTGGATTGATAAAGCCGCTGTAAGGATGCACATCCAATAATGAATAGCGATCTTTTACCTCTTTGTGTAAATCCGGGTCAATATGAATGGCGTAGGTTTCTACTAATTTCTTAGCTTCTGCCAGTTTACCATACGATTTGATATCCTGAACCATCTTTAAAAGCTCACCAAAATAGCCTCTTAGCTTTTCGTAATCGTTGATTTTGACATATTTTTTACCATCTCTCACAACAATCTCAATCACTTTTTCATCTTTTCCTCTTTCTAAACACCAGCGTGCAATCAACGCTCTGTCTCTCATGTGCGTTTGCGTAATTTGATCGCCTAAATCGATTCTGTTGAGTTGCAACATCAAACCATTCACAATTTGTCTGTAATATTCGGCTTTATATGCTTCAGGATTGGATACGAGTCCTAAATCTACAATTTTAGGATCTCCAAGGAAATACAATGCGAAAAGGTCAGCTCGGGTCTCTTCAATCACGGAGTGATACTCTCTCAATGATCCATCACTCACTCCGGGAGCCAACTGTCCGGAACCATGTCCCAAACATTCGTGCATATCTACAAAGAGATTGTATGTGATATAGCCATACTCTTCGGCTCTCTTGATCTCTTCAGCGGAGTAGTAAAATTCATCATTCACACCGGATCTCAGACCGGCTTGATTATGAGCAAACATAATGTTACTCATCGTCACAGATTTTGATCCATACTCTTTTCTAATCCAGTTGGAGTTAGGCAAATTGATACCGAGTGGGGTAGTAGGGTAGGACTCTCCACCTAAAAATGCCAATGTAATCACCTTGGCAGCTACTCCCTTAACCTCTTTTTTCTTCAGATTATTCGCGATAGGTGAGTGATCCTCAAACCATTGCGCATTATCACTAATAATTTCCGTTCTCTTGGTATTGGCTTCATCCTTGAAGTTAACAATCGATTCCCAGGTTCCTTTTCTTTGAAGCGGGTCACCATAAACTTCGATAAAACCGTTTACGTAATCCACTTTTGAAGCCAAATCCTGAACCCAAAGAATATTATAGTCGTCCCAAGTGGTCAAATCCCCGGTTGTGTAGTACTCAATCAGTTTTTGAATATGGTTCTTTTGAGCCTCATTTTCTGCAACAGAAGCCGCTTTATCCAGCCAATAAATGATTTTTTCAATCGCTTTACCGTAAAGACCATTCAAATGGTAAACATTTTCCTGAACTTTGTTGTCAACTTTCACTAATTGAGAATTTAACCCAACGGCAATCGGTTGTTCAGGATTCTTTTTCCATAATTTTTGTTCTAATTTATGATAGTAATCTTCAACCTCTTTTTGAGTTATATTTTGATAAAAGTTTGATGCAGAGTAAGTTACTTTATCTTTAGCATTATCAGAAGAGATTTTCATGGGAGCAATGTCAGGATTAAAAATCAGATTACTCATCCACTCTTGATATTGCTCATAAGTGTGACTTTCAGGAACACTATATTGAGCCAAATCTGAATTTCCCATCAACTCTTTAAAATCTTCCACACTAATTTCCGGAAAAAATTTAGCATTGGAATAGTGATGATGGATTCCATTGGAAAACCAGAATCGTTTCACATAATCAGTAAATGCAATAAAATGTGCAGACTCACGATCTCCGGAATAGGTATTCATGATATTCTCCAAGACCTCTTTAATCGCAAGATTATGGACATAATTTTGATCAAAAGTGATATCTCTGCCCCAGGAAGCCGCTTCACTCAAATAATAGATCAACAGTTTTTGATTCAGCGACAAGTCATCCCACGCAGGCACTTGATATCTTAAAATTTCCACATCAGCAAACTGATCTACCACATACTCAAAGGGTTCCGAAGCATCAGTTTCATTTTGAACTTGTTTGTTTTTACAAGATCCAATCACAAAAGGTGTCATCACAATCATAAAAAAGTAAAAAAATCTCTTCATAATAGCACATGTTTTTTTGAAACTGTAAATATATGAAATAATTTGATATTGATCTTTACTTTTTTTTGCGCCAATTTCTTATTTTTTTTTCTTCTTTTTGAAATAAAAATAAAAGGGGGGCAGAATATATTTCGCTTTTCTGTTATATTATTTCCCCACTCTGGAATAATAAACCTTTTTGGACATGTGTGATCAATTACGAATTACGAATTACGAGATCTTAAATTTAGAAGGTGGAATTTAGAATTTCAAAATTTGGCGATAATATAATGTAACTACTTGATATACAATTGCATCAATTGCCACAACTTTTAAGTCGTGGATAGGAGTTTTCCTTCGCCACCCAGGGCTTTAGCCCATTTTGATTTCGGATTTTGGAGGGCGGATTTCGGATTTAACCCGATTATCAAAAATATACATAATAATTTTGAATATGTTTGTAGAGACGTTGCATGCAACGTCTCTACAAAATGGCATTGTATCTATTTATATATCAATATGTTATGATTTTGACCCCGTAATTCGTAATTGGATTTTATTCCGCCCTCCGCCTTCCGCCTTCCGCCTTCAAAATAACCCCGAAGGGGTGACATTATGAAGTTAGAAATAAGAAGTTAGAAATAAGAAACAGCAATTTATATCGTAATACCCTGATAATTAAAAATATAAAAATAACAGAGAGAAAATTCCAAAATTTTGAATTTTATTACCCATTTTTATTGAAAATATAAATTATATTTGATTGATAGTCAGTGTTTTGAAAATATTTTAAATATTTTTGTCAATTTTGTTGTTTTGTATTAGTTTTTTTATTAAACTTGATGTGTTAAAGATCGTGTTGTGGGTTTCATGAATTTTTAATATTCAATTTGATCGTTCTTTTATTGTTAAGTCTTAACAACAAAATGCTTATGAAAAAGTTATTATTATTTCTGTTGTTAGTTAACGCCGGCTGCCTCCTATTTTCTCAATCTGCAGCACTTACTCCTAATGTTTGGTTTCGAGCCGATTATCCCACCACCTCTGATAGTTCATGGTTGGATTATAGTACTAATAATTATTACATTACAGGTCTATAATGGTCCCCTTTTTTAGGACGACAAAATTAAAAATTTAACGTATAAATAATTAAAAGTTGTCTTATGGAAAGAAGTTCA
>DIRT01000025.1 GCA_002427605.1 Bacteroidales bacterium UBA5429
CGTTCTAATGGTACTTATCTCTTCGGCACAGTCGCCTTAAGTGTAATCCTGGCCTGGTATTTTTCTGTCGATTCGGGTTGCGAGGTATCCGGCTGCCAGCTCAATTTCTCATCCACCCAAACTTTCAAGGTTTTAGGAGAATCCGTCACAAAACCACCATCCGATACTTTATTGATCTCATAAAGCACCTTGATGTTCTTTTCGGCATTTCCTTTCAGTGTAAGAAAGATCTCAGTTTCATATTGTGAGGATTTGTCAGTCTCGGATAGCTTTTTTGTTATCTCGCTCAACGATAGTTTTAAGTACGGACTGTCATCCGTTCGTTTTACCGAAAACCCTCTTGGATTATTTGTCATATTTGCATTAAAATAGGGCTTTCCACCTTTAACAAAGCGCACTTCTATTTCTTCATCTTTGAAAGCATCACTTTCATTGGATAACAAATTACGGCCCTCCATATCTTTCACTTCAACGTGAATGTTTTGAAAAGGCTGTAACGCCACGGGCGGCTCCTCCCTTTCGGTTTCACACGACACAAGCAAAAGTAGAGCGAAGAACAAATACAAAAAAATAGCGTCGTGGCCTGTCTCTATTCATCTCTTCATCGGATGGATTCTTTTGAAGGCTGCTTTCTTAATGATTCTATTTATGGTGTAAAAAATTGAAATATGGATGCTGATGGGTTGTTAAACAAATTCGCGGGCGTTGGTTTT
The DNA here is from genome assembly GCA_002427605.1 of Bacteroidales bacterium UBA5429. Taxonomy (GTDB): domain Bacteria; phylum Bacteroidota; class Bacteroidia; order Bacteroidales; family WCHB1-69; genus UBA5429. The sequence continues at coordinate 714 of DIRT01000025.1, forward strand.
TATCTTCGATTGTTTCCGCGTAAGCCATTACCGAAAAAATGCCCCTTATCAGCTCCGGCACCAAGTTTGAGCTGTACCGCCCGCAAAACCTCGACTTTATTTTCAATGAACGATGATTGGGAGTTGGTGGCCGGGCAATCAGTAATTATCAACCTGCCGACAGACATTCTTTCACTTCGCCACACACCATTCGCAGAAGGGTGCGAGCACACGCACAAAAAATGCGCAAACCTTTTTATTCAATTGGTTTACACGTCAAAACTGTCAGTGTTGCAATAATGCGCGTTCAGTTATCAAGTTTTATTTTTAGGATTACGGTGCGTATGAAAGATTGAATACACCACCACTTCATTGTCAACCACTTCATAAATAATGATATAGGGAAACTTCCTGACCACGGCTTCCCGATAGGGAATTTTTCGCGAGGGATACTGATAAGGATTTTGTTGAATACCATTCAAATACGTTTCGATAGTATTCAAAAAAACCAAGCCAAGTCCTCGCTGTTGGCTCTCATACCATGAAATAGCGTCCGACAATTCATTTTCAGCTCTCGCCTTTAACACCAAGTTATAATCCATGCTTCTCAATCAGCCTTTCTTTCACTTCTTTCCAACCGTAAGAGGGCGTGGCTTGGTTCAAGTGCAGTTCCCGTTCTTTATCCAACACCTTATAAAACGATTCGGGCACGGATGTTTCATATGCTTCTTCCGTGTCGATAATTGCCTCCAATATGCGCAGTATTCTATCATCCGCCTTATCCACAAATTCGTGAATCTTCTTTTTGACTACAGCTGTTTCCATATTCTATTATATTTGTTGAAATAGACAACCAAAGATAACAAATATAATTGTAGAACAACTACCTCAAAAAGAAAGTTTTTTCGTGTAAACCAATATGTCAAAGAACGCTATAGCTATCGGGATTTATGACAATATGGATGCGGAGGATATTGTGCAAGACGTTCTGGCAGACATTTGGGTAAATAAACAAGTATTGTTGGATAATAAAATAACGCACAAAGAATCGCTTAACGCATTTTTAATAGAAAAAATAACCGGGAAAATAGCCAACCTAAACAAAAAACACGACCGGAACATTTCATTAGATGTGCCAATAGCAAATGAGAAGGATATATTGAATAATTATATTTTCGACGAGGAAATAGAAAAAATAGAATGGAATGAATTCTCCGAAATACTAAATACTATTATAAAAGAGCTACCCACCCCTTTGAGATTTACGTCTTATTTACTCCTAAAAAAACAATACGGCGAATATGACACGGCCCGTGTTATGGGCGTGTCCACTCATCAGGTAAAGCTGTATTTTGATGTAGCCAAAAAACGTATCAATGAAAATCTAAAGAAGTATTACTCGTTTGATTTTAATATTGGCAAGCACGACCTGAAAAACTCGATATAAGAACGATTCTTATTCTTTGTCCTTAATCAAATGCTTCAAATTATCGTCGTTCTCGATACGGTGTTTTTCTAATTTCACGATATCTCTACAACGGAATCACATATTTTTTCAGCGCAGGATCTTTGAGTGAATAATGCTGTGAAGATCCAGCTTTATTGTGCAATCATCACATATTGCATGGTGACCATAGTAGGTAACAAACTGAAAGTAGACCGTTTAATCTACGAAATTTTACAGATTTTCAGTTTCTCTCTACTTGACAAGTCACCTGTAAAAGAGACACTTAACAAAAGCGATTACAAAAATGTCAAAGAACTCAATTATAAACAATTAGAAATCAAGTGGATCTAAGAGCCCACGTATGAGATGATTAATATAAAACATCTATCATTTTCTTCTCGCAAAAAATAGGTATTTTTACAGATTAAAATGATGAGTCCACTTTAATAAGTCGTTTTTTGAAAATATGATATTTGATTTTCAAGTGATTATGATGTCAATCATCTAATTTGAGACTTCCTCAAGCAGACTCAATAATGGATATATACAATGATTGGAACCCTTGTAAATACAGTTGCCGTGCTGGGAGGCGGAATTATTGGACTTTTGCTGAAGAAACGGATGCCAGAGCGTGTAACCTCCATTTATTTTCAGGCGATAGGGCTTTTTACGCTGGTCATAGGAATAACAATGGCCATTAAGATGGGGAACATCCTCATTGTGGTGAGCAGCCTAGCAGTAGGGTCTCTGCTGGGCGAA
>DIRT01000033.1 GCA_002427605.1 Bacteroidales bacterium UBA5429
ACTTTTAGGGATACTACCTTACGAATTACGAATTACGTGATTATAAATTTAGAATTTGTAATTTCAAAACTTAACAAAAAATCATATAACTACTTGATATTCAACAATATCAATGAGATACATTAGATGTTTGAATGTTTTCAATTCTCAATTTTCAATTTTTGACAAAAACTTTCGACTTTCGACTTTCGAAAGGTCCGTTGATAACGAAAAAAGGAGCTCATTTGTGGGCTCCTTTTCATTATAGTTAATGGTTTGAATAAACACTATCCACATTTAGAATATCCGCAGCTGGAACAGGTTAGACAACCCTCCTGGAAATATATTGATTCCATACCACAACTGGGACAAGTTTTTCCTTTTTGTTTTGTTCCATCAGCGATAAAGCTTTGCAATGCTCTAACCACACCTCTACGCCAGGAATTGATTGTTTCCTCTCTGAAGTTCAGTCCACCAATGATATTCACAACATTTTCGATTGGAATTTCATGACGTAATAGAGCTGAAATCATTTTAGCATAGTTCCAAAACTCAGGATTAAAGGTTCTGGACAAACCTCCCATGGTCACTTCATACCCATCTTTATCATAATACTTGAAGTCATACTGTTTCACTCCCCCGGGAAGTCTGTTTTTAACAATAAATCCATTTTCCACCCAACCTGGAACCGGAAAACGTTCTCCTTCAGATTTACCTGTAAAGATCTCGTAAGGTCTTCCATCTCTGGTTCCAATAAAGGCCATCCAATCTTCATTATTATTTTTAAATCTTACGATTTTAGCTGCCAGTTCTTTGGGTCTCTTTAATTTCCTGGTTTCTTCTTCCGTTCTCTTTGGTTTTGCATCTGTTGAAATAAAGATTCCCTCTCTGGAACCCTCTCTGTATACGGTCATTCCTTTACACCCGGACTCCCAGGCTTTCACGTAAACAGCTCCAACTGTTTCTTCTGTGGTTTTTTCAGGTACATTAATGGTTACAGAGATCGAGTGATCCACCCACTTTTGAACCATTCCTTGCAATTCCACTTTTTTGAGATAATCCGTATCTGCAGCAGTTGATTTGAAATATGGAGATTTTTCAACCAAAGCTTTAATTTCAGATTCTTCCATGTTTTCAAGAAGATTTCTGTCAATTCCTTGAATTTCTGCCCAGGTAATAAATTTGGGATGAAATACGTGATACTCTTCAAAGAGATCTCCATTCATATCCCGTACCGCTTTACGGTTATTTAAGTCGTTAGGATTTACCTTTCTTCTTCTCTTATAGTAAACATTAAAAGCGGGTTCAATACCTGAAGTAGTTTGAGTGCAGATACTCACACTTCCTGTAGGAGCAATGGTTAATAATGCAATATTTCTTCTGCCATATCTAACCATATCCTCATATAATTTCTCATCTGCTTTTTTCAAACGAAGTACAAAGGGATTTTGGGCTTCTTTAGTACAGCTATAAACCGGGAATGCGCCCCTTTCTTTAGCCATTGTAACTGAAGATCTGTAGGCTGACAATGCTAGTTGTTTATGAACCTCTTCGGAAAAAGCATTTCCTCTGTCAGAACCATATCTGATATTCAGAGCTGCAAGCATGTCTCCTTCTGCAGTAATACCTAACCCGGTTCTTCTACCTTTCAGGGTTTGTTTTTTAATCTTATTCCACAACTCAACCTCTACCCTCTTGATATCTTCTTTTTCAGGATCGCTCGCCACTTTTGCCAATATTTGATCAATCTTTTCAATTTCCAGATCGATAATATCATCCATTAAGCGTTGAGCATACTGAACGTGTTGTTTAAAGAGAGTCATATCAAAAGAGGCCTCTTCAGTAAATGGATTCTTAACATAGCTGTACAGATTGAGAGCAATCAGGCGACAGCTATCGTAAGGACAAAGAGGAATTTCCCCGCATGGATTAGTAGAAACCGTCTTGAATCCTTCATCTTCGTAGCAATCCGGAATCGCTTCTTTAGCAATTTTATCCCAGAAAAGCACACCGGGTTCCGCAGATTTCCACGCATTATGAATAATTTTATTCCATAATTTGCGGGCATCTATTTCTTGAGTATAGGTTGGTGTTTCACTATGAATCGGATATTGTTGCGTATAGGTAGTTCCATTTTTAACTGCTTCCATGAATTTATCATCAATTCTCACGGATACATTCGCTCCGGTAATCTTACCGGGTGTCATCTTAGCATCTATAAATTGTTCTGCATCGGGATGTTTAATCGATATCGATAACATCAATGCTCCTCTCCTTCCATCCTGAGCCACTTCACGGGTTGAATTGGAGTATCTTTCCATAAATGGAACTACTCCTGTAGAAGTAATGGCACAGTTTTTTACCTGACTTCCTGAAGGTCTGATATGTGAAAGATCATGTCCTACTCCACCTCTTCTTTTCATCAACTGCACTTGTTCTTCATCCATCTTCATAATTCCTCCATAGGAATCGGAACGGGCATCATTCCCTATCACAAAACAGTTTGACAAGGAAGCAATCTGATAATTATTCCCGATTCCGGCCATAGGACTTCCCTGTGGAATGATATAAGAAAAGTTTTTTAAAAGAGAATAAATCAACTCTTCATCCATAGGATTAACATATTTCTTTTCTATCCTTGCAAACTCTCTGGCCAATCTTCTATGCATCTCATCCGGAGTTCTTTCTAACAAAGCACCTGCTTCATTTTTTAAAGCATACTTATCTATCCAAACTCCTGCAGCTAATTCATCGCCATAAAAATAAGCCACCACCTCTTCAAATATTTCAGTTTTTGTATATGTTGGTGGCGACGATGGCTCTACTTCTATTTCATCTTTTGCCATATCAAAATTCGTTGAACCTTCCATTTCCAACCCTTCAAAAAGCGTTTGACTCGATGCCAATCGTTCCAATTCCTGCTCTCTTTTTATTACTATTTCATCATTTTTTTTGCGCAAAATAAGTTCCTCTTCTTCCAAAAAAAGATCTAAACTTTGGGGTTTAAAGGATCGGTTCTCGTTCATTTTTTATGTTATTATTTTATTTATATTTTTACGTTTTTATTACCAAAAAGGGGTCAAAAAAGGAGGTCTTACAGTATAAGAGTCAAAGTTAAATTATATATGTGAGTCAGAATCAGTAACTTGTAGAATAAAAACCTCTAAAGATACCCATCTGCTAAAATAGAATATTGGACGAGATTTTTAATCATTTTTTTTAACATATTATCAACAAAATATCGTTGATATTTTTTAAAGGTTATCTATCAAGTGTTTAGATATTTTTATTTAAAAATTATTTTTTTCCTGATAGCTGTGCCGTGGGATCAATTTTCCTGATTAATCCTTGCAAAACCTCACCGGGTCCATACTCTATATAGCTCGTAAATCCATCTTTCATCATATTTTGAATTGTTGTTGTCCACAATACCGGTGCCGTCAACTGCTTAATTAAATTTTGTTTAATTAAAACAGGATCTGTTTCGGGAAGAGCAGTATAATTTTGATAAATTGGACAACATGGAGTTTTAAACTGAGTATTATTGATAGCTTCTGCCAACTCCTCTTGTGCCGGTAACATCAATGGAGAGTGGAAAGCACCCCCTACATTCAACATCATAACACGTTTTGCTCCCGCTTCTTTAATTTTCTCCATGGCAATTTCCAGTCCTTTAAAAGAACCTGAAATTACTAATTGTCCCGGACAATTAAAATTAGCCGGAACAACAACCTCATCGATATTTTCACAAATCTCTTTTACCTTTTGATCTTCAAAGCCAATGACCACTGCCATTCCTGAAGGATTTGCCAAACAAGCTTTTTGCATTGCATTGGCTCTTCTGGATACCAGTTTTAATCCATCTGCAAAATCTAACGCTCCACTGGCAACCAGTGCTGAAAATTCTCCTAATGAGTGTCCTGCAACTCCATCGGGGTTACCTCCTTCATGAAGCATTAAATAAGCAACAGTGGAATGTATAAAAATTGCCGGCTGGGTAATATGAGTTTCTTTTAAATCAGCATCAGTTCCATGGAACATTTTATCTGAGATTGAGAATCCTAATATTTCATCAGCTTGTAAAAAGAGACGCTTGGCTTCAGGAAATTGGTCAAATAATTCTTTACCCATTCCTACAAATTGAGCTCCTTGTCCCGGAAAAACGCATGCCTTCTTATTCATAAATTTTGATTTTTAAAATGAGTTTGCAAAGATATCGATTTTTTTTGAGAGTACGATAGATTTCCTCCCCCCTTTTTTTTAATTAAAAAATATAGAGAAAATAGAGTATATTTCACAAAAAACCATTATCTTTGCGCAAAATTTTCAAATATGATCTATCGTCGTATTTTATTAAAACTGAGTGGTGAATCTTTGATGGGAAAAGATGGATATGGCATTGATTACAACGCTGTTAAACACTATACTTTGGAAATAAAAAGTGCTGTAGAATTGGGTGTACAGGTTGGAGTTGTTATTGGAGGTGGAAATATTTTTAGAGGAGTGAAAGGGTCTGACCGTGGTTTTGACAGACGACAAGGGGATCAAATGGGGATGCTGGCAACTCTGATTAATGGATTGGCATTGCAAACTGTATTGGAAGAACATGGTATTGCCACACAACTCCTCTCAGCTCTTTCTATCGATGGGATTGTTTCAAAAGCCTCCTTCCGCAAAGCTGTTTCTTACCTTGAAAACAACGAGGTAGTTATTTTTGTTGGAGGAACCGGTAATCCTTTTTTTACTACTGATTCAGCAGCTGCACTGCGTGCCATTGAAATTCAGGCAGATCTGTTACTGAAAGGAACCCGTGTAGATGGAGTTTACGACGCCGATCCGGAAAAAGTGCCCACAGCAAAGAAGTTTGACCAGATTTCTTTTGAAGAAGCATATTCCAAAGGACTCAATATTCTTGACCTGACTGCATTTACCCTTTGTAAAGAAAATCAAATGCCCATATATGTGTACAATGCAAACATTACTGAAAATCTTTTGAAAATTTTACAAGGTAAACATATTGGTACTTTAATTAATTAAGAGTTTATGGAGCATAATAAAAACCAAATCAGTGAATATGGACCCCTTTTTAATAAGGCAAAGAAAAGGGTTAATTTTAAAGTCCATGCTGCTATTTACCTCATAGTTTTGGCTATATTGTGGGTAATTTGGGGGTTTATATTTAAAAATAGTTCCACTGAAACTTCAATTTTTTTAAAATCAATCCTCTTTATCACCATCATATGGAGCATTGTATTGATTGCCCATTATCTCTACGCTTTCAAATGGAATTCTGCCCTGGTTGAAAGAGAGTTACAACGTATGATAAAACAGATGGAAAAGAAAAAAGAAAATGAAGAAAAACTCAATCTGACAGAAGAAAAAGAGAGTAAAACAGAATTGAATCAGGAAATAAAAAATAACGACGAACTGTAGAATAAAAAATTTATAATCACTTATAAAAAAATAAAAAAATGGACGAGATAACAATATGTATTGACAATACAAGAGAAGGAATGACGCAAACAGTTGCTTTTTTTGAAAAAGAACTTCAAAAATTAAGAGCTGGAAAAGCATCTCCCCAAATGTTGGAAGGGATTAAAGTAGAATACTACGGTAATCTTACTCCAATTGAACAAGTTGGAAATATTTCAACACCTGATGCCAGACAAATTATTGTTCAACCATGGGAAAGAAGTATGTTACAACCAATTGAAAAAGCTATTATTAATGCTAATATTGATGTAACTCCACAAAACAATGGAGAGTTTATCAGACTTGTAGTGCCAACTCTTACTGAAGAAAAAAGAAAAGATATGGTTAAAAAGGCAAAACAAGAAGCAGAACAAGCAAAAATAGGAGTTAGAAATATCCGCAGATCATCTAATGAAACTGCAAAAAAATTACAAGATGGTGGTCTTCCCGAAGACACTATTAAAAAACTGGAAATAGATATTCAGAAATTAACTGACGATTTTATTTCAAAAATTGATAAAATTACTGAAATAAAAGAGAAAGAAATCATGACCATTTAATTTATACATTAATTGTAAAAAAATAATCACTATTTATTTATTAAAAATTTGAATTATGAACATGCCAAGTAATCTTAGATTTACAGAAGACCACGAATGGGTTGTTATTGATGGTGACGTTGCTATGGTAGGTGTAACTGCCTACGCTGCTGATCAATTAGGAGATATTGTATTCGTTGACGTTGCAACTGTTGGAGAAACCCTTGATGGAGGGGAAATATACGGATCAATCGAAGCTGTTAAAACTGTTTCTGACCTTTTCTTACCTATCGGTGGTGAAATTATTGAGTTTAACGAAGAATTGGAAGCAAATCCTGCCATAATCAATGAAGATCCCTACGGAGCCGGTTGGATTATTAAAGTTAAACCCAACAATCCTGATGAAGTAAATGACCTTCTTACTCATGAAGAGTACCTAAAAATTACTGAATAGTAAAAAAATATCATTTTTAGACTTGTAAATGTTATAATATTTTGTATCTTTGCGCAATATTTGTACTCCAATTGGAGTTATAATAGTAAGATAAGTAACCTATTCACAATTTTTAAAAAACCAAAGTAAAAAATGATTAGAAAAAAGTCCGATAAAGGAGACTTGGAAATGAGACGCGGCACTTTCCTATTGATAGGATTGGTTGTTGTTTTAGCTCTTGTTTACGCTGGGTTTGAATTGTTCGCAACTGCTGCAAGAGCCAACGAGATGGTTCTTGCAGATGATGATACATTCATAATTGTTGAGGATAACATTGTAAATACGGATGTTCAACCTCCTCCTCCACCACCAGATCCAATGCAAAATAAAGAGGTAGTTATTGAAACAGTTAGTAACTTAATTAAAGTACAACCTACTTTTGACTTTACTCAAAACTTTGATCAATTTGAAGCAATTGAGGATATTCATATCGAAATTCTTGAAGAACCTGTTGACTTACCTCCCCCTGTATATTGGGTTGATGAAATGCCCGAGTTCCCCGGTGGTGAAGAAGCATGGAATGAATATCTTAGAAAAGAACTCAGATATCCTGAAGTGTGTCGTACCTTAGGTATCACAGGAGTTGTTCAAATTGAGTTTGTGGTTGAACGTGATGGTGCTATCTCCAACATTAGAGTACTAGACCCTGTGTATAGAGATCTTGATGCAGAAGCTATACGCGTAATCTCAGCATCTCCTAAATGGAAAGCTGGAAAACAGATGGGTAAAGCTGTTCGTGTATTTTACCAAATACCTATCAGATTTTCTTTAAATTAATAGCTTCTACCATAAAACAATTAAAAAGCTCTCAACAAATTGAGAGCTTTTTTGTGAAACTCAAAATCAATCATTTAGAAAACCAGAATTATGTTTTAGAAATATCAAAAAAATAATGTATTTTTGCGGGTTGTATAAAAAGCTCTTATGGTAAGCAGACGTTATTTGAGAATCAAGGTGATGCAGGAGATATTTGCATTCAAGGCTAATGAAAGAGAGAGCCTTGAACAGGCAGAAAAGAAATTGGATCGTGCTATTCAAGAATGCTATACCCTTTTTTGTTATTTTTTTTCGCTTTTTCCTGAACTGAAAAGGTACAGACTCAATAAACTGGAAGATCTGAAAACTAAATTTAAACCCACTTATGATGATCTTCACCCCAATAGAAAATTTGTTGATAATTTAGTCATTGATCAGATAGAAAATAATGCTACACTCAATCGTCTGTGGAATAATTTGAGAATCAACTGGGACGATCAAGGTGATTTTATTGCTCAGATCTTTCAAGAGATTGCAAAAGAAGAACTCTATACACAATATTTAAACGATAAAAACTCAAGTTATACCCAAGATCAGGAATTTCTCCTCAGTGTGATTGAAAACTGCTTTGCTAACAGTGAATTGTTGCATTGGTATTTTCAGGAAAAAAACCTACATTGGTTTGATGACTATAACGAAGCTTTGTTAATGTTTTACAAAAATATTAAACAGTTCAAAGAGAATAAAGGAAACGAAAATAGAATTTTTCCTCTATTCAAAAATGCAACCGAGGATAAACAGTTTTACAGAGATCTGTTCCAAAACACATTGCTCAATGATGATCAGTATGATAACATTATAGAAAGCAAATTGCAAAATTGGGAATTAGAAAGACTGAACGGGATCGATATTATTCTGATGAAAATGGCTATAACTGAGTTTCAACACTTTTATGATATACCTGTCAAAGTAACTATTAATGAGTATATTGAATTAGCAAAATGGTATAGTTCCAATAAAAGTGGTGCTTTTATCAATGGATTGCTAGATCAAATTATATTGACACTCAAAGAGGAAGGAAAAATCACCAAAATGGGGAAAGGATTATTAAATAATTAATTAAAATGATGCAAAAAATTTCAATTTTTATTATTTCTTTATTTCTTGTTGTTGGATGTGGTAAAAAAAAATCTACCGAAATTGGTGTTGAAAATATCAATAATCCTGCAACTGCAGAAGGCATTGATCCTGCACGTGCAGAAAAGATGCCGGTTATCACTTTTGAAAAAATAGTTCATGATTTTGGTTATGTAACTAAAGGTGAACGTTTAAGTTATAATTTTAAATTTAAAAATACAGGAAACTCTGACTTGATTATTAGCTATGTTGAGTCCTCCTGTGGATGTACAACCTCATCACCTCCCAAAGCACCTATTAAACCGGGTGATTCAGGAGAAATTAAAGTAACTTTTGACTCCAAAACCAAAAGCGGTATTACTGAAAATCAAGTGATGATTGTCGCCAATACTTATCCTGTTAAAACTGTATTAACACTAATTGCAGATGTTAAAAATCCATAAATAAAAATTTAAAAAAGTATGAACATGATTTCTTTATTATTATTTGCACAGTCCGCAGAAGGAAAACAAGGTGGTGGTGGATATTCAATGCTCATTTTTTTAGGATTGATGATCTTGATATTTTATTTCTTTATGATCCGTCCTCAACAAAAAAAGCAAAAACAGATTCAACAATTTAGAGATAATATCAAAAAAGGGGACAGCATTATCACCATTGGCGGTATTCATGGTAAAGTGGTTGATGTAAAAGAAAACACCTTTGTTATTGAGGTTGCCGACAATGTTAAAATGACTATTGAAAAAGCAGCTGTTGCCATTGACGGTAACGAAACTAAAAAATAATCCTTTCCGAGTTAATTAAAATGAACAAACAAAGTCCTAAGACAATATTGACCTCCACAACATTCTTGATTTGCTTCATCATTGCGGTTTTGGGGTGGTTCGTTATCACATTTTCCAGAGAATATGTCCAAACCTTGCCTTGTGAGGTTGTTTTGTATGATATACCGGAAAATGTTAAAACTATTTCAACTTCCGACTCTGTTGTTCTTATCACTTTTAAAGCAAAAGGATTCAATTATTTAAAAAATAGCTTTACCGATAAATACACCACTCTCAATCTCTCAATTACTAATTTAACAGCAAAAAAGGAAAAAAAGAATGTGTATGCCTTTTCAAAAAGAGAACTCAGCAGTTATATTAAAGAGTATTCCCTATACGGCAACTCTTTTGTTGAAATCGAAAAACCGGAATCTCTTTCAATATATATCAAAAGATAAATCATGGTTAGGATTGCTTTAACCGGAGGAATAGGAACCGGGAAGACCCACTTGTCAAAGCATTTTGTTGAAATGGGTATTCCCGTGTTTTATGCTGATGAGGAAGCAAAGAAATTATATTCAGAACCCGAAGTAATTCGTTTTTTTTCTTCTACTTTTGGAGATGTAGTGATCTCCGATGGAAAGATCGATTTTAAAAAACTAAGTGATTTGATCTTTTCTGACGAAAACGCAAGAATCCGAGTGAATCAATATATTCATCCTCTTCTTTTTGAGCGTTTTTATCAATGGGAGGAAAAACAAAAATGCAACATCATCATGATGGAAAGTGCCATTGTTTTTGAAGCGGGTCTGGAGCATCATTTTGACAAGATAATTGTTGTAGATTCCTCCATGGAGGTACGATTGGAACGGATTCGTAAAAAATATCCACATTGGAGTGATGAGGAAATCCAAAAAAGGATTGCAACTCAACTCCCTCAGGAGGAGAAGTGTATGCGTGCCGATTTAATACTCAAAAATTAATTTTAACGCGTCAGTGCCGCTGCTCCTAAAATGGCAGAATCATTGGTGGGCAATGAAGAGAGTAAAATGGGGATCTCTCTGTCATAGATAAAGAGTTTGTGTTTCTTGAAAGATCGACGTATTGGATCCAGGAACACCTCACCCGCCTGAATTGGACCACCCATCAAAAAGATTGCTTCAGGAGAGGAAAATGTAACTGCATTAGCTAGAGCAATGCCCAATAGATATCCGGTTCTTTCATAGGTTGCTATTGCTAATGGATCATTCTTTTTAGCTGCATCGGAAATAGTTTTGCCGGTCATTACTTCAAAAGGAACAGAACACAGAATTGAATCAGGAAATTGGGGCATCAATTCCAGGCAGTTCAGAACAATACCGCTTGTTGATGCATATTTTTCCACACATCCTTTATTTCCGCAACCGCACTCTCTTCCTTCAGGAATGAGAATAGCGTGACCCATTTCCCCTGCCAGACCGTCAGCGCCATAAACCAGTTTCCCATCAATAACAATGCCGCTACCAATGCCCGTCCCGAGCGTGTACATGATAAAATGAGACATACCCTTGGCCCCTCCATAAATCATCTCACCATAAGTAGCTGCATTGGCATCGTTGGTAAACACCACTTTATAAGGAAAGCGCTCCTCAAACAAAGATCGAATAGGAACTACTCCTTTAAAATTCAGATTGGTAGCATTTTCAATATTGCCGGAGTAGTAATTGGCAGCCGGAGCTCCAATCCCTATTCCTGAAACCAATGCTGAATCTACATTCTGAAGCAGTTGTTTAATCAGCTCCGAAATCTGATCCACATAAACTACAGCATCATGATAGTCACCCGTTTTAATATTGGCTCTACTGATTACTTTTCCGTTTCCATTAACTAAGCCGACATCTGTATTGGTTCCTCCAATATCAATTCCAATTGAATATATCTCGTTCATTGTTGTAAATTTATAGTTGTAGTTCCTATTAATTTATCGTAAGAGGTCCCCTCTTCTCTCAAGTAAATCAACACAGTATAGCTATTCTGTGTTTGCCAATGAGAACCCTCAATATAAGTTTCATCAATTACCGTTGACCCCTTAGGAACATACACATATTGATAATTATAAAAACCCTGTTTCAAATAAAGTGATGTTTCCCAATAGCGGGTATTCGGATTATAAGTTAATTTTGCATCAGAATCCAGATTCCAATCTGTTAACTCTCCAAAAACGTATACATCTCCCTTCGAAAGATCATAATCTGATTTCAAAGAGAAGTGAGTTAACACATAATCCTCTGTATTTTCACCTCTAAAATCATTGTTTTTCCAATAGCAAGCACCTTGCAATGTCGGATCTGTTTCGTAGGCTCCAAAAGGTCTTGCAACATCCTCCATCACATAAGCCTGATTAATTCTATCTTTGAAGTTAATGGAAACAATACGGTCTGATAAATTACGTAAAGTACGAATATCGAATCTTCTGAATTCCGATCCACCGGAAAATAATGTTTTATTCAGATTTTCATATTGAAAGCTAAACTCTCCGGGTTTCAGTGAACGATAAGTTAAACCCATAATGGCATTATCCCATCTGCCATTTTGTATGATAGTAGCATGCAAATATAGGGCTGGATTTCTGACGATATAATTTCCTGAATAAACAATAAAGTCAACCTGTTGTTTAGTCTCTTTATAAGTCACATCCGTTGCAGGTTCCACACGTGCCGATATACCTACTGTAGAGGATTCCATCACCATAACGCGACGAGTTAACACCGGATGATTGATGTCGGTATCATACACGACTAATAAATAATTCCCCGATTTGGTAATCCGTAACAGATCTGTCGGAAAAATAAGCTCATAATGGGTATAGTGTTGAATTGTATTAAATGAAAAGGTGTAATTGACTACCTCATCCTCCATAAAACCATCCAGATACTCTATGGGATTGAGCTCTGAAAATTGCCAATCATGGGTACAATGAATCAGAGTATATTTAAGATAACGATCATACTGCTCTAAATCATCAAAAACCAATTTAAACTTTTCATTACTATTAAGAGTAATGATTGGCAATCCAAATTGCGCATCTTGATTGGTGATTTTTACACTCAATATATCCTGATCAAAAATCTGATTTACAGGATCAAAAGGATATGTTTGTTGTGCTGAAACGAACAAAGGAATGATCCAGATTAAAAAAATTATCCGGTATTTCATAATAGGCGGTTTAACCTGCAAATATACTGAATTAACCTAATATAAACGGAACTTTTTGGAAAATTATTGGCACAATACAAAAAGATCATCTCTTTCATTCAGACAGAGTACCGGTATTCCTTCCGGATTACCAATAATTTTGGACTCTTTAGAACCAAAGAGCAAGTCAATCAAACTATAAAAGCGAGTCATCATAATCAGGGTAACTCCTGCTCCCTCCCGTTGTGCATAAGAAAGCGATTCCTGATCTATATGCATCGAAGCCTGTTGAGGTATAATGGTATAATCCACCTCCAGATTATTATAAAGTTTCTCAATAAAACTCAGATTATTCTCTACTTTCCTTCGGGTGACCTCCTCTTTGTGTTGATTATGGATCACCTGAACCTCCGCTTTAATATTCTGTTTATTATAAAAACGAACAAAATAACTTGCCCACATCGCCTTCTCTTTTGTTTGTCTATCCACATCTACGGGAAGAATTACCTTTTGATATCCTGTAGAAAGTGGCAAAACTTCTCCCACTACCAACACAGGAATTCGGGATGGTCTGATAAAAGAGATCCCCTTTCTGACAGTGAAAAAACTTTGTACCCTTCCTTTTATCTCCCCTCTTTTTTTCGGAGCGGAGATTCCTATCACAAAAAGAATCACATTTTGAGCCTCAGCGTAAATGTAAAGTTGTTCCGGAAGAATTTTTTTGGTCATCATAATCACCTCCATCTCAGACTGAAACAGTTGCGCTATTAACTGACCATGTTCCCGGGCTGCTTTTCCTGCCAAAGAGTGATCCGACAATACCAATATTTTTGTTTTTTTAATCTCTTCTTTCATATATTTAATTGGAATAGAGTCCTTTAACGGTTGACTTTACAGGAATATAATCTTTTAAATAGAAGGGTTCAAAGTAAGCAGTATCTTCAAACTCTTCGTTTTTGTATTTTATCAATGCGGGCTGAACCATATTTTGAGCAGATAGGGTTGCATCCGAAAAGAGAGCATTAGAATTCCCTTCCACCAGCGGTTTAAATTTGTTACTGCCGTTACCACAGAAGAGAATCGGCTCTTTTACCAGAAATTCCCGGAATGAGTTCTCATCCAAGATTTCAGAATGTACTTCGTTAAGGCGCACTCCTTCCCAGTCATAAAGTGCTGTATAAACCTCCATCCTTCTGGCATCTATCATAGGAGCAATCTTGTTTGAACCATTAATATTCACACTTTTTTTGGCTCCCAATGCAATACTTGAAAGCGTAGAGATCGCAATTACCGGTATCTCCATTGCATATGCCAATCCTTTCACTGTAGAAACCCCGATTCTGAGTCCGGTATAAGATCCCGGACCAATACTTACCGCAACAGCATCCAGGTCGGATGTTTTGAGACGATTCCCTTCCAACACCTCGTTGATCAATTCCATCAATTTTTCCGCATGAGAAAAACTTTGATCATAATCGATCACCTGAAGGAGGAGATCTCCTTGAGATAAAGCAACAGAACAAATCTCTGTAGCCGTTTCTATGTGTAGAATAAGTGGATTATTTTTCTTCATTTGCGTCACATTTAAAATTTAAGCATAAAACCATCTGCTCATTGTTTCCTCTTTCCAGTTCCGGGTCAGCACCACAAAGATATAAGTAATTATGAAAGCATAGATCGATCTGAAGATAAAAACTCCGGAATAATGAGCTCCAATAGAAATCATCAGAAGGGAATCTTCGATCAAACTATGACAAAGCGACATTAATAATAAGGCATTAAAAAGATCTCTTTTATTGAGTTGACTTTGTTCTACTTCATTGATAATCAAGGCTCCTCCATAAGCCAACCCCATTGTCATACCCAACACAGTGACAGGAATCAACTCTTGAGAGATTCCCAACCATTTCAATATTGGAGAGAAGAATTTATTAATATATCGAATCAAGCCACTTCTTTTCAAAAGATCCAACAGGATTATGAGCAGCACGATAATAATGAAAATCAGTAAATAGTTTCTCAACTCACCGATAAGCCATCCCCCCCAAGATTGATCCTTATCTTGCATAACAATCTGAGTCACATTTTCCGGAGGATATTCCAACCAGCCACCCATACGATAGAGATGGTACATCAGCACTCCTGCGAGCAAACCAAACAAAAATCGAACTAAAAAAAGCGCATATACTTTACCACCTGCCTTTCGGGTAACCCCCAACTCAATGGGAAGCGCATGTGCAATCAGAATTACGGTTGACAAAGTTGTAATCTGCGCTACTGTCATCGTAGGAGCAATCGCAAAGTAAGCAATCAGACCGGCATAGATATTCCCCAGCATAGCAGAAGCCCATACCAATCCCATCTCTCCGGGAAGTCCCATCCAACCCATCAAGGGCGCCATGGCATCTCCAATATGATTAATCATGCCCGTTTCTTGTAAAATTTTTACTACGATAGAGACGGGAATCATGATTTTAAATATCTTCATCGCACTCTTCCACCCTTGTGTCAACCAAGCATACAGCAATTTCATCAGAAATGATCTAAAATCGTTGGCAAAAATACATGATTTTTTCCTATATTTGCCATCTCAATCAAATATTACTATGCAACCTCAACTGCTTGATACTCCTATTGAATTTCTAAAAGGTGTAGGACCCAAAAGGGCGGAACTTTTTAAAAAAGAGTTTGAAATCTACACTTTTGAGGATCTGCTTCATTATTACCCATATCGCCACGTAGATAAGTCCCAAACACACCAAATCAAGGATATAGCCAGTGAAGGGGTTTATATCCAACTAAGAGGAAAAGTAGCTTCATATGAAATTTTAGGCGAACGATATAAGAGGAGATTAGTTGCTCAGTTTCATGATCAAAGCGGAAGAATAGAGCTGGTTTGGTTCAATTCCATCAAGTGGATTGAGGATTTGTTGAAACGCAAAAGCGAATTTATTGTTTTTGGAAGACCAACTCTGTTCAATGGTCGTTGGAATATTACCCATCCGGAATTGGAAGATCCTATGAATCAGGCTCAATCAACGGTTTCAGTTGCTTTTCAGCCGCTTTATAATAGTAGTGAAAAAGCAAAAAAGGGGGGACTAGATTCCCGCGCTATATCCAAACTGATGGTAACGCTGCTCAACAACGTCAAAGATGCTGTACCGGAGCGGTTAAGCCCACAATTGATCTCAAAATATAAACTTCTCCCTATTGGAGAAGCATTGGAAAACATCCACTACCCAAAAAGTAATGAACTGTTATCACAAGCAAAACTAAGAATTAAGTTTGATGAATTGTTCTTCACTCAACTGAAAATGCTCAAAATTAAGGTTGAAAATTCAGTAAAGAGCGAAGGATTTTTATTCCCTATTGTAGGTGAAACTTTTCACGATTATTATAGAAATCATCTCCCTTTCGAATTGACCAACGCTCAAAAAAGAGTAATTAAGGAGATCCATACTGACCTAAAAAGTGGCAAACAGATGAATCGTTTGTTGCAAGGAGATGTAGGAAGTGGTAAAACCATCACTGCATTAATGGTGATGCTGATTGCCAAAGATAACGGGTATCAATCCTGTATGATGGCACCGACTGAAATTCTGGCAACACAACATTATGAGTCGCTCAAACGCCTGCTGAAAGAGACCAAGGTTACTGTCGGATTCCTCTCCGGATCCACTAAAGAAAGTGAGCGAAAAGTATTGTTGGAGCAACTTTCTACCGGAGAAATCGATATTATTGTAGGGACACATGCCCTCATTGAAGACCGGGTTCAGTTTTCCAACTTAGGTTTAGTTGTAATCGATGAACAGCACCGTTTTGGAGTTGAACAGCGAGCTAAATTATGGAAAAAAAATGTCATCTTCCCTCATGTATTGGTGATGACAGCCACTCCTATCCCACGAACCCTGGCGATGACAGTTTACGGAGATCTGGACCTGTCAGTGATTGATGAACTCCCTAAAGGACGTAAACCGATCATCACAAAACTCTTGTTTGAAAAGGATCGATTGGCACTCATCGGATTTATCAGACAACAGATTCAATTAGGACGACAAGTGTTTGTTGTTTACCCTCTCATAGAAGAATCAGAAAAAATGGACCTTTTTGACCTGATGGCAGGTTATGATGTCATGAGTCACCATTTCCCCTATCCGGAATTTGGTGTCGGCATTGTTCATGGTAAGATGAAAGCTGAAGAAAAAGAGGCAGGAATGCAAAACTTTGTTGAGAAAAGAACGCACATATTGCTGTCTACGACTGTCATTGAAGTTGGAATTGATATTCCCAATGCTTCAGTTATGGTAATTGAAAATGCAGAACGGTTCGGACTCTCTCAATTGCACCAGCTTCGTGGACGTGTTGGAAGGGGTGCTGAACAATCTTACTGCATCTTAATGGGAGGACAAAAGATAAGCAAGGAGGGCAAAGAACGATTACGCGCTATGGTTCAAACTCAGGATGGATTTGAAATTGCCAATATAGACCTGAGATTAAGAGGTCCGGGAGAACTGGAAGGGACCAGACAAAGTGGTATTTTGGATTTTAAACTGGCAGATATTATAAAAGATGAAAAACTGGTCGCATTTACCCGTAATCTGGCTAAAGAGTTGTTGGAACAAGATCCCGAATTAAAAAAACCGGAACATAAACCGATCAAAAAACATCTGGATAGAATCATTGGTAAAAATCAACATTGGAGCAAAATTAGTTAAAGCATGAGAATTAAACTGATTTGTATCGGAAAAAAAGAAGCTGATCTATTTCAGGAAGCAATCCAGTTTTATCAGAAAAAACTTGAATATTACTGTACTTTTGAATCAATTAGCATACCTTACCTAAAAAATATTCAATCTCTTTCTGTAGAAGAACAAAAAAAAAGAGAGGGTGAACTGCTATTGAGTAAAATTAATCCCGGAGATTATGTCATCCTTCTGGATGAACAAGGAAAAGAATATGGTTCTGTTGCTTTTTCAGAAGCTGTGCAACAATGGCTCAACAGAGGAATTAAAACCCTGATTTTTATCATTGGAGGTGCTTACGGCTTCTCTGAAGAGATTTATCAAAGAGGTAATGAAAAGCTCTCTTTGTCTAAAATGACCTTCACTCATTTAATGAGTCGTTTAATATTTATTGAACAATTATATCGCGCATTTACGATTATAAATCATGAGCCCTATCACCATAAATAATCTATAAATCAGGTAATCAATGAGTTAAAAATTAAAAAAAAAAACCTTTTGTTCCGATTTTTTTATTATTTTTGTGGGGTTGTATTGTAATTAAAAAATCAAAAAATAAATTTATGAAAAAATCTATTCTTTTATTCGTTTTGATGACAGTAGTAACGTTTGCATTTGCAAGTCGTACTGTTCCTGTAGAAGACGCAAAACTGGTTTCAAAAAACTTTATAACTGAAATCTCAGGTAATCCAAATTTTCAATTATCCGACTTTACATTAGTTCATACCGAAACTGATGAAAATGGAGAAAGTTTATATTACTGTTTTCAAATTCGTGATTATGGATTCATTATGGTTTCCGCAACCTCATTGGCGCATCCTATCTTAGGTTTCACATTTGAAGAGAATTTTACAGATAATAACAACAACTATTTCATGTTGAAACATAGCGAGGAACTTTCTTTCTTAAAGAAAAATCCTGGTCAGGCTAAAAATCATTCTGCTGCCTGGAATCGTTATAGCTCTCCCTCCTTTGTACCTAATCAATCTAAAGATGGTAATGTGGGTGTTGAGCCATTGCTTACAACAACATGGAGTCAAGAAAAATATTACAATACCTATTGTCCTTTTGACTCAAGACCCAGCGAAACAGGAACTTCAGCTTCTCGTGATTACAGAGCATATAATGGTTGCGTTGCCGTAAACTTAACCAATTTGATGTTCTATCACAGATGGCCTGAAAGCGGAAATAGTGGTATATCTTACATTCCAATAGATTATGACGTTGATCCTCCTCACATTTATCCACGTCAAACTGTGAATTTTGCACAAAATACCTACAACTACAACACAATGTATGAAGGATCTCTTAATACTTACGTTAATGAACTCGCTAAGCTATTCTACCATGCCGGAGTTTCTGTAAATATGTCATACGGAAATAATGGTTCCGGATCTAACTCTTTGAATGCAGTTGATGCATTGAAAGCAAATTGGAAAATGGATCAGTTTTTATACAATTTGAGAAAAGATGACTTAAGTACAAGTGCATTTATTGACTCTATGGTCACTCAACTTGATAAAAATCTTCCTCTCTATTTTTCTGCTACAGTTAGTGGAGAAGATGGACACGCGTTTATGATCGATGGTTACATGGAAATTGAAGGTACAATCTATTTCCACTCTAATTTTGGTTGGGGAGGATATAAAAATGGTTATTACCTTTTTGGTAACTTTGACGGATATAATCAAGATGAAAGTATCTTGATGAATGTTATACCTAATACTGATGATATCGACGTATTAAAACCTTTAACTTCAACCGATACCATCACTGCTACTTTAGGAACTATTTCTGATGGATCAGGAGCATATAAATATCAACCCAATACTAATCGCTCATGGTTATTTAATACTCCGGGTGCTACAAAATATACTTTTAATTTTTCAAAAATTAAAACTGAAGCAAATGGTGACATTATCACTATTTACAATGGACCTACAGTTGCTTCAGGCGTTAAAGCTCAATTTAGCGGTAACTACCTGATGAAATCAACAAATGATGCCGGTGGTTTGTTCCAAAGTGTGTTTACCGGTGATGCTCTCCCTGGTCCTGTTGTTGTTAATGGTTCGTCTGTTTTAGTTACTTTTACATCAAATAGTAACGATATTACTGATTATGGATTTGTTATGAACTATAATGTAACAACTACACCCGTTCCTCAAATGTGCTCCGGCGTTGTTATCTATCCTGGAACAGAAATTAATGGTGTTATTAGTGATAAGGCTCTTTCAGTTGCTGATGATGTAAACTATGGAGCTGATAAAGAATGTCAATTTATTGGTAGAAACTTTACATACGTTGACAGATTTGCAATGGCTTTCACTAAATTTGACCTCATGGCTGGTGACTTTGTTGATGTATGGGATATTACAAACCAAAATATTCCCCAATTAGTTCAACGTTTCGATATCAATAATATGCCTAATGGAGCTTTCTATGTTAACTCTGGCAAATTCCAGGTTAACTTCGTTTCTGATAACTGGAAACAAGGAACAGGTTTCAAATTAGAGTATTATGCTATAGTTGGAATCCCCGGTAATAGTGGACTCGATAATGTAAATGTTTATCCAAATCCGGTTTCAGGAAATCTTAATGTTGCGATTACTACTGAATTAAATGAAACTATGCATTTCCAAATTTTTGATATGGCCGGTAAAATGATCTCTTCTGAAAGTGCTGAAGTATCAGGTGACTACGTTTATACTACTTCTGTTAATCATTTAGCCACAGGAATCTATATGATACATATTAATACATCTAAAGGTAAGAGTGTTCACAAGTTTATCGTTGAATAATTTTTATCTTTACATATCATAAAGGCGGTTCAAACCCGCCTTTTTTTATAAAAAATAAAATATATAAAATTTGATAACGTTCTCAATTTTATATAGATCAATCTAAAACTCTTTGCCCTATGAAAAAAATTTTAATTACAGGAGGTGCCGGATTTATTGGATCACATGTGGTACGCCTTTTTGTTAAAAAATATCCTTTCTATGAAATCTATAACCTGGATAAACTAACCTACGCCGGAAATCTGGAGAACTTAAAAGATGTTGAAAATGCCCCTAACTATCACTTCATTAAAGCGGATATTGTTGATTCTGATTTGATGCTGGAGCTTTTCAAAAAACATCAGTTTGATGGAGTACTCCACCTGGCAGCTGAATCTCATGTAGATCGATCTATTGAAAATCCAATGGAGTTTATCTATACCAATGTGGTTGGAACCGTTAATTTGCTGAACAGCGCACGTGCTATCTGGAAAGATCAATATCAAGGAAAACGTTTTTACCATATTTCTACCGACGAAGTATACGGATCATTATCTGAAGAAGGTTTATTCACAGAAACAACACCCTATGATCCACATAGTCCATACTCTGCATCAAAAGCTGCCTCAGATCACTTCGTAAGAGCTTACCACGATACTTATGGTCTACCCGTAGTGATTTCCAACTGCTCTAACAACTACGGACCTAATCAGTTTCCTGAAAAATTGATCCCCCTCTTTATTCATAATATCAAAAATAATAAAGCACTACCGGTATACGGAAAAGGAATCAATGTAAGAGACTGGTTGTATGTTGAAGATCACGCAAAAGCTATCGACCTGTTGTTTCATCAGGCTAAAGTGGGAGAAACTTACAATATTGGAGGAAATAATGAATGGCGTAATATTGACCTCATCAAGCAGCTCATCGCAATTATGGACCGCAAATTAGGTAGGCCGGAAGGAACTTCCCTTTCACTCATTACGTTTGTAACCGACAGGGCAGGACACGATTTGCGCTACGCAATTGACGCTTCCAAAATCAAAAATGATTTGGGATGGGAACCTACCATACAGTTTATTGAAGGATTTGAAAAAACAATCGACTGGTACCTGGAAAATGAAGAGTGGCTGAATAATATTGTCTCCGGTGAATATAAAAACTACGTTCCATCTCATCCATGATTCGATATTTAGAATCTTCCGATATTGACCCTCAACAGTGGGACCGCTGTATTGCTGCTTCCGACTACTCTACTATTTTTGCCTCTTTTGACTTCTTATCCGCTGCAAGCGATACCTGGGGCGCTCTGATGACAGGAGAGTACGAAAGTGTGATGCCCTTGCCCTACCGCTCCCGATTTGGGATGAGGTATATCTTCTCTCCCCCCTTTATTTCTAGATTAGGAATATATTCAAAAAATAAAATAGATCACGCTTTAGAAGAAAAGATGATCGAAATGATTCCTAAAAAATTTGTGCTTACAGATCTGGTTTTGAATCCTCTCCATCAATATCCCGGAACGACAACTCATGTTTCATACCAACTTGCTCTAAATCAAGAATATGAGCAATTGAAAAAGCAATATAACGAAAATACTAAGCGCAATCTAAAAAAGGTCAATGAAGAGGAGTTAATTTACTCACAAGATGTTACTATAGAACAGGTTATAGAACTTTTTTCTAATAATAGAGGAGAAAATGTAAAGTTGCCTAAGCACTTTTATAGCACTTTACTCAAACTTTCAAAAGTAGCAGATCAACAAAGGTGTTTAGAGAAAAAAGCAGTCTATGACCTGTCGGGAAACTTGCTCGCCAGTGCACTTTTTTTACATGATTTTCAAAGAGTTTGGTTTTGGTTTTCCGGTCGAGATCAAGCAAAAAGTGAACAAATGGGGATGTTTTTTCTCATTGATCAATGGATTCGTAACCATGCTAACCGCGAGCTTATTTTGGATTTCAATGGCTCCAATAATCCCAACATTGCCCGGTTTTATCATGGTTTTGGAGCAGAAAAATATGAGTATCCATTCTATCAAAAGAAAAAAAAAGGAATAAAAATGTTCATTAATGCCTATAAATATCTAATAAAATAGTATCTTTACAGAAAAAATAAGAATCATGTTAACAGTACAAAATTTAGGGGCCACTAATTCAATTTTTAATCAGTTTATTGCTGAAATCAGAAGCATTAAGGATCAAGGAGATAGCATGCGTTTCAGACGCAATATGGAACGTATGGGAGAAATTTTTGCGTATGAAATCAGTAAAACATTGCGTTATAAAAAAGAGGAGATCTCAACTCCTTTTGGAGTTACTTCGATTCCATTAATCCAAAGACAACCTGTCATAGCGACCATTTTACGTGCCGGATTGCCACTCCATCAAGGGTTTCTCAACTATTTTGATAAAGCTGAAAATGCTTTTGTATCCGCTTACCGTAAGCATCACCGTGACAGAAGTTTTGAGATCCAGCTCGATTATATCTCTTGTCCCGAGATTACCAATAAGACCTTAATTATTACAGATCCTATGATCGCGACCGGACAATCGATGTGTATTGTTTACGAAGCGCTGCTTGAGAACGGAAAACCTAAACATACTCACATTGTTACCTCCATCATCAGTTCTCAAGGATTAGAATACTTACAGAAACATCTTCCACCGTTAAAATGTACTCTTTGGGTAGGCGCAGTGGATGATGGATTAACAGCACAATCTTATATTGTACCCGGTTTGGGTGATGCCGGTGATTTGGCGTTTGGCAATAAAGCCCAGGATTAATTTAGTTTATTATTTTTCTTTTGGAAATAAAAAAAAAGGGGGGACGCAAATTCCCCCCTCTTTGATTCTTTATTCGTAGTAATCTTCACAACTACACATCAAGTTTCTGTCCCCATGGGCTTCGTTCACTTTACTTACTGTAGGCCAGTATTTTTCAGTGTGTGGCTGTGGGAATGCTGCTCTTTGACGAGTATAAGGTCTGGTCCACTCATCGGCACAAATCACTTGCATGGTGTGTGGAGCATTCTTGATTAAGTTGTTCTCACGATCTGCTTTACCCTCTTCAATCTCTCTAATCTCCTCACGGATAGAGATGAGAGCATCGCATAATCTGTCTATTTCACTTAGTGGTTCACTCTCTGTAGGTTCAATCATCAATGTTCCATGTACCGGGAATGCCACTGTTGGAGCGTGGAAACCGTAGTCCATCAAACGTTTCGCAATATCTCCTACCAGAACACCTGCTGTCTTATCAAACTCATTGCAATCGATAATAAATTCATGAGCACACATGCCTTTTTCACCGGTGTACAAAATAGGATAATGATCTTGTAAACGCACTCTCATATAGTTGGCATTTAATATAGCCATCTCAGTAGCTGACTTTAAGCCGGGACCACCTAACATTTTTAGATAACCGTAAGTGATAGGTAACGCAGCAGGACTACCATAAGGAGCTGCAGAAACCTGACTTCCATGAGTTCCTCCGGTTGGTACCAACACGTGGTTAGGTAGGAAATCCACTAAATGTTCAGCCACACCGATAGGTCCAATTCCGGGACCACCACCACCGTGAGGAATCGCAAAAGTTTTATGCAGATTCAAGTGACAAACATCGGCTCCCATGTAGCCTGGGGAGGTTAAACCTACCTGAGCATTCATGTTAGCTCCGTCCATATAAACTTGTCCGCCATTTTCATGAATAATATTGATAATCTCCAAGATTGCTTCTTCAAACACCCCGTGAGTTGATGGATAAGTTACCATCAAGCAGGAAAGTTTATCTCTGTGTTCTACCGCTTTAGCTCTCAAGTCTTCCACGTCAATCTCCCCTTTATCAGTAGATTTCACGATTACAATATCCAAACCGGCTTTAGCAGCTGATGCAGGATTGGTACCGTGAGCAGAAGCAGGAATCAAACATACCGTTCTGTGTCCCTCTCCTTTACTGATTTGATAATTACGGATAGTTGTCAAACCGGCATATTCTCCCGCTGCCCCTGAGTTAGGCTGGAAAGAGACTGCTTTAAATCCTGTGATCAAACTCAACCACTCATCCATCTCCTCAATCATTTCCATAAAGCCTTCTGCTTGATCAAGCGGAGCAAATGGGTGAATAGCTCCCACTTCTGTCCAGGTTAATGGAAATACCTCAGCAGCAGCATTCAACTTCATGGTACAAGATCCAAGAGGAATCATCGCTCTATTTAAAGAAAGATCCTTTACCTCAAGCAGTTTCATATACCGCATCATTTCTGTCTCAGAGTGATATTTGTGGAACACTTCGTGAGTCATAAAATCAGAGGTACGATGTAAAGATTCAGGAATATGCAATGCCGGAACACAATTACTGGTACAAACGTAAGGTTTATGCTCTTTATTCACAGCTTTTGCCAATACTTCCAAAATCTCATTCACATCCTCTAATAATACAGTTTCATCCAATGAGATAGTTAAACACTCATCGCACCAGTAGTAGAAGTTGATTTGATGTTCTAGTGCTACTTTTTTAACTTGTTCTGTATTAAATCCTTGTGGAACCTGCAAGCAAACTGTATCGAAAAAGTTTTGATTATGTTGTTTATATCCCAATTTTTCAGCTTCGTTAGCCAAAATACCGGTCAAAACATTAATTTTTGTTGCTTTATCTTTCAATCCTTTTGGACCATGCCACAATGCGTAAAATCCGGCTGATATAGCAGAAAGTACAGATGCGGTACAGATATTGGAGGTTGCTCTTTCTCTCTTGATATGTTGCTCTCTGGTTTGAAGTGCCATTCTCAACGCTTTATTTCCTTGTGCGTCAATGGTTACTCCAATAATTCTACCGGGCATCTGTCTTTTCATGCTGTCATTACAAGCAAAGTAACCAGCATGAGGACCACCAAAGCCCATTGTAGCTCCAAAACGTTGGGTATTCCCTACCACACCATCAGCACCCCACTCTCCCGGAGGAGTTAAAAGAGTCAGAGCCAAAAGATCAGCAGCAACTCCTACGAAAATTCCTTTTTCTTTGGCATCTTTAACAAAAGAAGTATAATCAACAACTCGTCCCCAACTACCGGGATATTGAAGCATCAAACCAAAGTAAGTATTATCCAATGTGGTTTTAAAAGGATCACCTGAAACTACCTCAATACCTTGTGGTCTGGCATTTGTTTTGATCACCTCTATAGTTTGAGGGAAAAGGTCTTCAGCTACAAAAAATTTGTTTACGTTGTTTTTAACCATGTCACGAGGTCTGCTGTTGAAAAACATCAACATCAACTCAGCTGCAGATGTTGCCTCATCCAGCATAGACGCGTTTGCCAGATCCATTCCGGTTAAATCACAAATCATGGTTTGGTAATTCAATAATGCTTCCAAACGCCCTTGAGCTATCTCCGCCTGATAGGGAGTATAAGCCGTGTACCATCCGGGATTTTCAGTAATATTTCTCTGAATTACAGCAGGAGTATAGGAATTGTAATAACCCATTCCTATATAGGATTTATAAATCTTATTTTTAGCAAATAATGCTCTTAAATGTTTTAAATAAACCCCTTCGGTCATCCCTTCAGGAAGAGGAAGATCCTCTTTGAAACGAATTGCAGCAGGAACAGTTTGTTCAATTAACTCCTCCATACTGTTAACTCCAATTCTTTTTAACATTACGTCCACCTCTTCCGGAGTTGGTCCATTATGTCTATCCTTAAAGTCGTCTTTAATAATCATATACAATCTATATTTTACGTTAAACATCTTTTTGTTTCGGGAAAAACCCAATCTGCAAAGATATAAAAAATAATTGTGTTATAACCTATTAGAGGAGATCATAAAAAAGTTGTATTTTTGCATTTTACTATGAAAATTGTTGTCCTTTTATCGCGAGTTCCTTATCCCTTAGAAAAGGGTGATAAGTTGCGTGCATACTACCAGATCAGAGAGCTCTCAAAAAATCATGAGATCTATCTGGTAGCACTGAACGACACTCAGTTACATCCCGATGCCATCAAAAAGCTACAGCCTATCTGTAAAGAGTTGATTATACTTAACCTTTCCTGGTGGTCACGATTTGTTGGGTTGATCAAAGCATTTTTTACTAAAATTCCTTTTCAATGCGGATATTTCTATTCTCGTAAAGCGAAAAAACAGTTTCATCAACATGTGGAGCGGATTCAACCGGATCATATCTATGCTCAAATTATTCGTGTTGCGGAATATGTCAAGATGCTACCCTACCCCAAAACATTGGATTATCAGGATGTTTTTTCAATGGGGATTTATCGTCGCTATCAAAAAGCTCCTTTTTATCTGAAACCTCTCTTTTTATGGGAGTACAAGAAATTGCAACGCTATGAAAATCATGTTTTCTCCCTGTTTGACAATTTAACCATCATTACGGCGATTGACCGCAGTTTGATCCCCCATCCGGATAGAAATCAAATCCATGTGATAGCCAACGGCGTTGATCTTTCCATCTACAACTCGATCAATGTACGTAAAAACTACGATCTTATTTTTTCCGGAAACATGAACTATCCGCCCAATATTGATGCAGCTGAATACTTGGCAAAGAAGATCTTCCCGGAATTGAAAGAAACCTATCCCTATCTGAAACTGGGTCTGTGTGGTGCCTCTCCCCATGCCCGTGTGAAAGCCTTAGCCGGTGAGGATATTATCGTTACCGGATGGGTAGATTCTATGGTAGATTACTATGCCCAATCCAAAATATTTATTGCTCCCATGCGTTTGGGTACCGGTTTGCAAAATAAACTGATGGAAGCAATGGCCATGAAGCTCCCCTGTATCACCTCTCCACTAGCAGGGAAACCCCTCGAAGGAATCCAATATAATCGGGATATCATCGTTTGTGAATCTACTGACGATTACATAGAAGCAGTGAAAATGCTGATCGAAAATCCTGATAAGTACCATGAAATAAGAAACAACGGGTACCAATTTGTGAAAGAACGATACGACTGGGAGAAAATCGCTGCCAAGTTGGAGCAACTTATGAGTGGAAATTAATAAATCGAAAAGATGAGTAGAAAGTTTAGTCCATATATTCTGGAGAATATAGAGATCATTGATATTGGTTCTGAAGGTAAAAGTATTGCTAAACAGGATGGGATGGTGATTTTTGTCCCAATGGGTGTCCCCGGTGATATTGTTGATATTCGGATTATTAAGAAAAGAAAAGGCTATATGGAGGGGATCATCACTCAAATCAAACAACCCTCTCCACTTCGTATTGCACCACGCTGTACCCATTTCGGAGTATGTGGCGGCTGTAAATGGCAAATTTTACCTTATCAGCAACAGCTCCAGTTCAAACAACAGCAAATATATGATAACTTTAAGCACTTAGGCAAATTTGAGTTTCCTGAAATGGAGCCGATTTTGGGATCAGAAAATGAGTATTACTACAGAAATAAGCTGGAGTTTACTTTCTCCGACTCCCGTTGGCTGGATCAGGAGGATCTGAAACATCGTGATCAACTGAATCTCAATGGATTGGGATTTCACGTTCCGGGAAAATTTGATAAAGTGGTGGATATTGAACATTGCTACCTCCAGGAGGATCCCAGCAATCAAATCCGATTGGCAGTAAAAAAGCAAGCTTTAGCGAAAGGAATTCCCTTTTACAATATCAAAACACATACCGGTATACTCCGTAATCTGATTATCCGAACTCATGGTCCCGGACAATTAATGGTGATTTTAGTGGTCAAAAGTGCCACACCTGAAGTAATGGAACTGCTCCAATTCCTGGTTGAACAATTTCCTGAAATCAGCTCTTTGCATTACGTCATCAATACCAAACTCAACGACTCTATCTCCGATCTCCCCACTGAACTATTCCATGGGAATCCTCATGTTAAAGCCAAAATGGAAGAGCTGGAGTTCATCATCAGTCCCGTTTCCTTCTATCAAACCAACTCGCAACAAGCTTATCGCTTGTACCAAGTTGTTCGGGAATGGGCTGAAATTCAATCCGATGAGATTGTATATGACCTCTATACAGGAACAGGTACTATTGCCAACTTTGTTGCCCACCAGGCAAAAAAAGTGGTAGGAATTGAATATGTTGAGAGTGCGATTGAAGATGCATGGGTCAACTCCCGCAACAACGGAATTGAAAATAGTTTCTTTATTGCCGGTGATATCAAGGATATTCTCACCTCTTCCTTTGTGAAAGAGCAAGGTAAACCCAATGTGGTGATCACCGACCCTCCACGTGCCGGAATGCATCCCGCCGTTGTTGAACAACTTTTGAAAATTTTACCGGATCGAATTGTATATGTGAGCTGCAATCCGGCTACTCAGGCGCGTGACATTACATTATTGGCAGCCCACTACAAGGTAGTCAAAGTGCAACCTGTGGATATGTTTCCTCATACTCACCATTTAGAAAATGTGGTGCTCCTGAAAAGAAACACCACACTCAATTAATCCGATAAAAGCACTACTTTTAGTAGTGATTAATCTGTTTATCTTTAGGATATTTCAACGTATATTTCAACGTCACGACCTTCATTTCATTGGAGTTGAGATTCAAATTCCATTCCACTTTTCCGGACTCTTTATTCAACTTACCTCCATTGACATCAACACCATCAACACTGATTTCACCCACTTTTGAGATCGGTATCTGATCATAAACGACAATATTTATCGGATAGGATTTATTATTTCTTACCGTAATCTTGTAGGATGCATTTTCCCTTCTATTGCTTCCGATGATCGTTTTCTCGGAATAGTTTTCTACTCGCTCGCGTTTCACAATAACGTTATGATCTACACCAAAAGAGAGCTGTAAAGTATCTTGATATTGTCCTGTGTAGAGTCTTGATTCCCCCACATAACTGTTCTCCATAAACAACTTGGCAACACCACTCGCCAATTCAGCTTTTTTCCAATCATGAATTTTAGCTATCAAATACACTTTGTCACTCAATTTAGGTACAGCCTGATACTCAAAAGAAGCGTCCACCTTGGTTTCCCCGTAAGAAATCAACATTGGTTTAGGAGAGGAGGGTATCGTTTGACGAGCCGCTACTTTATACTCCTTAACAATCTCCATTTGAGAAAATCTTGAGGTTACAGGCTCCTCTATTATTGCTATTTCATCATCTGCTACAGATAGAAACCGTTGTGAGTATTCAAATGTTGGTGTTACTTTTTCTCCTTTAACTGCAGCAGCTCTATTCATCGATGACACAGCTCCGCCTCCACTTCCATACCCGATAAAAGATAAAAAGTAAGGATACAGTGTCGGTATTTGAGCTGAAAGCTGAGGTTGTGCTGTAGAAAGCAGAATGGAAACCTGATCCCAATCTACCTCTGTTTGTTGCTTAATATTAGCATAATAGGTTATTTCTAAAGGTTTATCAAAGCCTACAAACTTGATATCATAGCTGGGATACCAGGAAGCGAATGAAGTATAAACTGAAAAAGAAAGTTTTGAACTCTTATTCGCTTTGGCTTTGATGGTTAACGTTAAAACACCGGAAGGAGCCGAAGGTGTACGCGTCAGAGTCGCCATTTGATTGTGTAATTTTTCCAACTCCTCTCTATACTTTTTCACTGTGCGATCTCTTTTTTGAATATCCAAAGTCAGAGCCTCCAGATTGCTTCCATAGATTTGATTCATCTGTTTAAAATTTTCAGGAGATATCGGATCATTTTTCCCGGAAAGCTGTTTGTTTTGATTGAGAAAATCGATCTTATCCCGATTTAACTTAATCATAAGCTCCTCATCCTCAATCTTATTTGTTAACTCCTCAATCTGCTTACGCAACTGTTTAATCTCATCACTTTTGGGGTTTTCTTTAAGATAATCGGTACTCACCTGAACATTGACTATAGAGAAGTTCGGATCCGATACCACTCTGATATTCTCCTGATCGATGTAGGGAATTAAATTGGGAATAACCAATGTCATAGGACCGGCTTGTGCTTGGAAATCAGCAATATACTCCAGTTGTGCTCCGGCAGGATACACAATTACCTGATCAATTTTTGCCTGAACTTTTTTCTCAACCTGAGCGGATAAAAAACAGGTCGTACCCAATAATAACAAGGTAAACAGCATTAATCTCTTCATAATATTAAATTTAAGGTTATAAATGTTTAGACCCCCTCTGCTTTCAAAAGTTAAGTATAAAAGAGTCTCATTTTAAAAATTTTTACTTGGATTGCTGCATAAACAGGAACAATTTATACAGATTAAATAAAAAGATAGAACTATTTCCATTTTTGAGTAGGAAGAGCAATAATGGATTGATTATCAATCCAATGGGATTCATAATAAATTTCCATTTTTTTACTTTCTCGTACACCCGCAACAATCTCACCTGTTCCACCAAATGAGGATTATCTTTGTTTTTCAGGTAAATCTGATACAGATTTTCCACTCCTTGTTTAGTTTTTTCCAGAAAAACCGGGTTGGTTTCGATATCTCCATTCAGAATTGGATTCTCTATGTGCAAAATCGACACTCCTCTTTCCAGTAATTGCAATCCAAACAGCGTATCCTCGTGTCCATACTGTGTTAACTGTTCATCAAACTGTACCTGTTCCAGCAATACTTTCGATATCAGGAAGTTATTGGTCATAAAGGAACTGTTCGGATTCTCTTTTCTTTTCCATGCCGGCTCACTTTCCACCCGATGTCCATATTTCCATCTTAATTTTTTATTTCCTTTTAATAATTGGGGGGGATAAACCCTCCCTCCACACACTATTTGTGGCTTGCTATCTAACAGATTGAGGTACTGCTCCAGGAACTGATCCGAAATAATCAACGCATCGCAATCCAGGAAAAGTAAGTAGGGATAGTTCGCATATTGCAAAAACAGATTTCTGATTTTCGCGCGTCCTACATTTTTTTCCAGCTCAATATAGCGGCAGGAATCAGCAAAAGTTGTGTAAATCTCTCTGTATTTCTCCTCCGAAGCATCATCAATCAGAATCAATTCTGCCGGTTGATCCAATTGATCAATCTGTTTGATGAGTTCCCGAATTAAGGGAGAGGCATCAAAGTTAAACAGAGGAATACAGACAGAAATCATGGATTCAAGCGCTTTTCAATCTGATGGGACATTTTCTCCCAAGGTTGGGCACAA
The DNA here is from genome assembly GCA_002427605.1 of Bacteroidales bacterium UBA5429. GTDB lineage: Bacteria > Bacteroidota > Bacteroidia > Bacteroidales > WCHB1-69 > UBA5429. The sequence continues at coordinate 30,947 of DIRT01000033.1, forward strand.
TCTGCACCGGAAGGCTGTTGATAAATCTCCAGGTCAAAGAACTCTGCAGCAGCCAAAATATGATCAAAGATACTCGCTACAATCCCTTCATACTCAATCCATACGGAGGTATTGGTAAAACAGTAAATTTCCATAGGAATTCCTTTGTCCTCAATGGATAATTGTCTGACCATTAGGGTCATATCCTTCCTGATATCGGGTCTGTTTCTCAAATAATTTTCCAAATAGACTCTAAAGGATCCGATATTGGTCATCCTTCTTCCATTGATATCATAAGCAACATCAATCTGATGTTCATCATTATAAGCGTCTATTTCAGCTTGTCTCTCCTCCACATAATCGGCAATCAGGTGAATCTTTTTGTATTTATCCCGAATCGCTTCATCTATAAACTTCACAGTTCTGACATTGATATAGATTGCCCTTTTGACTCTTCTGCTTCCACTTTCCGACATATAGCGCCAATTTATAAAGCTCTCCGTTAGAAAGTTGTGAGTAGGAATAGTAGTCACAGTTTTATCAAAATTCATCACTCTCACTGAGGTCAAATTAATAGAGACCACATCTCCATCCGCACCAAATTTAGGCATCTCAATCCAGTCTCCTACTCTCACCGTATCTCCGGTTGCCATCTGTATACTGGCAACCAACCCCAAAATCGTATCTTTGAAAATCAACATCATCACTGCAGTCATGGTTCCAAAAACACCCAAGAAGACTGCCGGCGACTTATTTAACAATATTGATAAAATCAAAATTCCGGTCGCGATATAGAGAATAATTCGGATTAGTTGAAATAAACCTGCAATAGGTTTGTCCTTAAAAGCAGCTGTTCGTCCCATTGCATAATGACCCAATCTCAAAAAAGCGTTGATAATCAGGACGAAAACAATGATAAGGTAACAATCCGTAATTCTGACGACCCACGGAAGCAGATTCGGAAAATCTCTAAATATCATTTGCAGAGCACCGCGCAGTACCATAGCGGGAATCAGGTGAGCTACGTGATTAAACACCTGAAACTTCACCAACGCATCATCCCAGGAAAAATTAGTTTTTAAAAAAAAGCGGTAGATCCCTTTATCCACAAGATATTTCATGATCCAGAATAGAATCAATGACAATAAACCTGCCGCTACAATCAGCACCACCAATCTCAGGTTGACAGCCACTGCTTCTGCAACACCCCATCTCATCAAGACGGCTTCAACCCAACGTTCTGTAATCTTCATCATATTTCTACTATTTAAAGATTAAAAATTCGAGCACAATTGGCAAAAATATAAAAAAGTTCTCACATACTTAATTAAAGTCGCAGAAACAGTTCGAAACTAAAAAAATGGGCATCCCAATAGCTCAAAACGCGGGCATCCCAACGATAGGGAATAAAGTGGTAATTGATTTGCGCTCCCAAATAGGTGGATTTCATAATCGGAATTAGAGCAGAAATACCTAAAGCCGTATAAAGTGTTGTAGGCCAATAATATTTTACCTCATCCACGCCAAACGTCTCATAAATTGAGGTATAAATCCAGTCCACTCCCAATCCTGCTTGCGGATAGATTAAAAGTAAACGAGTAGCTGTTAATGGAATTTGAGTGCTGCGATACCCCAAATGAAATCCAGCAGTAGAAAGTACATTGGGTTTAACCTCAAAGTATTGCTGCATTGCTTCAAAATTAAGAATATTGGAACGATAAGGGAAACGAAAAGACAAAAACCCATCAAAAAGCCAACGTTTAGCTAAAGGAGAAGAAAAGCCAATTCGTACTGTTTGCGCATAGCCGACCTGAGGTGCAATGCCGATCTGCCGCATCAAACCCAGTCCCACTACAACGCCCGGATATTGATCCCGCTCCTTCCGGTACTCATTGCGCATATAACGCCCAACAGTGCTTTTCCGGTATTTTCTTTTTACCGATTTGGATTCAAAAAGATCAATATCTCCGGAAAAAAGCGTCAAAATCAATTCCTCATCTTGTTGATATTGAGACGTTTCCAATAGTTCTTCCGCATTCTTTTGGAGAATAGAATCCAGTGGGGATCTGAGGGGAAGATAGCCGTAATATGTTTTATTGATATCGTAGTAGTTATAATAGTCCGATTCCCGGGCATCCTGCATACGATTATAAAACTGCTCATAGTAACCCATATCGAAGTAAGAGGAGACAGCCCAATCGACAGGTTGTTGATGAATCAATTCATACAACATCAAAGTGCGCAATGTCGGTTCATGGTAACCACAGGAGTCGATCCAAAGATCCAGGGTAGGGAAAAAGTTATCCCACTGCCGATGGTGAAACTGGAGTTGCAGGTGCGACGCCACTTGTGGGGTAATCCGAATCGCCCGTGCAGTATCAAAATCGCTCTGCGTGGAATCCGCAGGCGGAGGCGTTCCTCCCCACACGGTTACACTCCAAAAAAGCACCCAAATCAAACTAACCCGACGCATTAGAATTTTTTTTGCAAAGATATAACAAAAAGGTAGAAGGCGGAATGATTTCGGATTTCGGATTTCGGATTTCGGAATCAAAATTTAGAAATTAGAATTTAGAATTATTTGAATATCATGTGTTTACACTTATAAATAGATCTATTTCATATTTCTTATTTCGTATTTCTTATTTTGAAATAAAAATAAAAGGGGGGCAGCATAGCTATTCCACTTCAGTTATTCCGTTTCCCCACTCTCCATTTCATACCTTTTTTGAATATGAGTGATCAATTACGAATTACGAATTACGGTTTTACAAGGTAGAAGGTAGAAGGTAGAAGGTTCACTCGGGGTGCGACTTCAAGTTATGAACCGAGTAGGGAGTTACACGAGTAGTAGTCGCGCCCCGAGTAGCCTATTTCTTTTTCTTTATTTTTTTGAAATTGATATTGATGTTTAAAGCCCAATAATCACCGGATAAGTTATAATACCCATAGGCATCAGGATTTGTTATAAGATTATAAAATCGAAATCTCCCGGAGAATGTATTTTGGAAATTTATAGTTCTTGAGAATTCAAAACCAATTAATACCTTATTCAAATCAATAACATAACCAACACTTGATAACACACTACCGTGAAAAAAAACTTTAGGAGAATAAATGAGTAATCTAAAATTTGAATAATATCCAGTATCACAATGCAATATATTTGTACATCCAACAGCTCCGTAAGGTAATAACATCATTTTCATTCCTAATTTCATTTCAAGATAAGATTTTTTACTAACCTTTGTCTTAAATTTTACGGATAATGGAATAGATGAAGTAAATATTGGAGAATCTACCACTCTTTCTCTTTGAAAATCAGGATTTACAATATCTTCATTATTAAAACCATATTTAATTCCCAATGCAGCTTCTCGAACAAATATT
>DIRT01000015.1:0-330 GCA_002427605.1 Bacteroidales bacterium UBA5429
ATATTCAAAAAAGGTATGAAATGGAGAGTGTGGAAACGGAATAACTGAAGTGGAATCGCTTTGCTTCCCCCCTTTTATTTTTATTTCAAAATAATATATATAATTAAATATCAATGGGTTATATTAATAAAAACCTCAATACCGAACTTCCGAAATCCGAAATCCGCCCTCCGAAATCACAATGGTTTATTTATTCAGTTCCTCTTCAAGGAATTTCCAGGTGTAGCCTTTTTGTTGTTTAACAATCTCTTCGGGAGTGCCACACGCCATCAGATTGCCGCCCTCTTTGCCGCCTTCCGGACCCAAATCGATGATCCAGTCGGCCATTTT
>DIRT01000015.1:566-16162 GCA_002427605.1 Bacteroidales bacterium UBA5429
GACTTTCATCAGCATATCAATATCATGGAAATGCAATCCTGTAGTAGGTTCATCCAAGATATAGAATGTTTTTCCGGTATCTCTTTTAGACAGCTCTTCCGCCAATTTCACTCTCTGCGCTTCCCCACCCGATAAGGTCGTAGAAGGTTGTCCCAGGCGAATATAGCCCAACCCTACATCAATAAGCGTCTTCAATTTTTGATAAATATTAGGAATCGCCTCGAAAAAATCCAACGCTGTTTCCATATCCATCTCCAGAACATCCGAAATGGTTTTCCCTTTATATCTGATTTCCAGAGTTTGATCGTTATACCTTTTCCCGTTACATTTTTCACACGTTACATACACATCGGGCAGAAAATTCATTTCTATCGTTTTGATTCCCGCACCCTTGCAGGTTTCACATCTTCCACCTGAAACGTTGAAAGAGAATCTTCCCGCCGTATAGCCACGAATCTTGGATTCGGGAAGCATGGAGTACAATTTTCTGATCTCATCAAAAACCCCGACATAAGTAGCCGGATTGGATCTTGGCGTTCTTCCAATAGGTTGCTGATTCACCTCAATCACTTTATCAATATACTCCAAACCTCTTACTTCAGTAAAGGGAAGCGGCTTCGCTTCAGAACGGTAAATATGCTGACTTAAAATAGGATAGAGCGTTTCATTCACCAATGTTGACTTTCCACTTCCGGAAACGCCCGTAACACAAATTAAGACCCCAAGCGGAAAATCTACGGTTATGTTTTTTAAGTTGTTCCCGGTTGCTCCTATCAGTGTCAATTTTTCTCTATTGCCTGTACTCCGCTCTTCAGGAACAGCAATCTTCTTTTTCCCCGACAAATAGAGAGAAGTGAGCGTTTTTGCCTTCAAAAGATCCGGATAGGTCCCGGCAAAAGTAATCTCTCCCCCATTTTCCCCGGCATAAGGTCCCACATCGACAATGAAATCGGCTGCTTCCATCATCCCTGCATCGTGTTCCACTACAATCACAGAATTTTGATTGTCTCTTAGATTCTGTAAGGATTTGATTAACTTGACATTATCGCGTTGGTGTAACCCAATACTGGGCTCATCGAGAATATAGAGCACATTTACCAACTGTGAACTGATTTGAGTAGCCAGGCGAATCCGTTGCGCTTCACCTCCCGAAAGAGATTTTGAGGGACGATGCAATGCAAGATATTGAATTCCTACATCGGTGATAAATTTCAGTCTAAACTGAATCTCTCTCAATATCTCAAACGCAATCTTTTGTTGTTGCTCATTCAAAAAAGAGGGAACTTGTTCAATCCATTGAGAAAGTTCTGAAATATCCATCAGAGAGAGTTCCGCAATATTTAATCCGCCAATCTTAAAATGGAGCGATTCTTTTTTGAGTCGTGTCCCATTACATGCAGGACAAACTGTTTCATTAATAAATTGATTCACCCATTTTCTTAAAGAAGCCGGAGCACTCTCCATATCCACATCTTTCATAAAGGAAACCACTCCTTCAAAGTAAACTCTGGAAGGGGACATTCCTGAGATAGTGGATTTTACGTAGATTGGATCCGGAGAACCGTACAAAATTCTGTCGAGATTCTCCTCACTAATCGAGGATATAGGTTCATTCAGGGAGAAATAAAACTTTTCAGCAAGAGCGGCTAATTGCCGATATATAGCGTTGTTTTTGGCAGGACCGATAGGTACGATCCCCCCTGAATTTATTGATTTAGAAGAATCAGGAATAATTTTACTCATGTCCAGCTCTGCAATAGATCCGATACCATTGCATTTCGGACAGGCACCGTAAGGGGAGTTAAAAGAGAACGTATTGGGTTCAGGTTCAGGATAAGAGATACCACTGGTCGGACAAATAAGATGCTTACTGTACACTTTGACCACTTCTGTTTGCGTATCTAAAACAGCAATAGTTCCTTTACCATATTTTAAAGCTAATTTGATACTGTTGGATATCCTCTTTTTGGCACTTTCGGAAATTTTTACATTATCGATGACCAACTCAATATCGTGAATTTTGTATCGATCCAACTGTAAATTAAGCGATAACGGCTCTACTTTTCCATCCACTCTGACTCGGGTAAAGCCCTGTTTTCTAACCGTTTCAAAAAGTTCTTTATAGTGTCCTTTTCTTCCTTTGATTAAGGGTGACAGAATCAAAATGGATTGGTTGTTATATTGCTCTATGATCAGATTCACAATCTCTTTTTCGTGATAGCTGATCATCGGTTCTCCGGTATTGTAGGAGTAAGCCGTGGCTACTCTTGCAAAAAGTAATCTCAAAAAGTCATACACTTCCGTAACGGTTCCAACGGTAGATCTAGGATTTTTATTGACCGTTTTTTGTTCAATTGAGATCACCGGATTCAATCCTGATATTTTATCCACATCAGGATGCTCTATATTCCCAATAAATTGTCGTGCATAAGAGGAGAAGGTTTCCATATACCTTCGCTGTCCCTCTGCAAAAATGGTATCAAAAGCCAAAGAAGATTTACCACTTCCACTCAACCCCGTAATAACCACCAATTGCTGTTGTGGAATCTCAACAGAAATATCTTTGAGGTTATTCTCTCTTGCACCGGAAATGATTAATTTATCTTCTACAAATTGGTTCATTAATACGTTTAGTTAATACTTTGCAATACGTGATCAACTACAGCCTGAACTGCTTCATTGATCTTTTCTCCATTTTTACCGCCTGCCATCGCCAAATTGGGTTGTCCACCGCCACCACCTTGAATCAATGGAGCTCCAATCTTAACCAGTTGAGATGCATTCATATTCATTTGCACTACCTGGTCTGAAAGAGCAACAATCAGATTGGGTTTTTGTTCAAAAACAGTTCCTAAAACAGCTACCACTTTGGGATGACGATTTCTAACCTGATATGCCACTTGTCTTAAAATTTCAGGCTGTTCCTTCCCACAATATTGGATGATATGCCAATCACCATACTGATTGACTTGAGATAGAAGTACGTCTACAATATGTTTGGTTTGTTCCTCTTGCAATTGTTCTATCTGCTTATGGAGTTTATGGTTTTCTTCCAAAACTTTGTTTACTCCGGTAATCAAATTGGGTGTATTCAATAATTCTTTCACCTCTTTGATGGTTTCAAGCTGTTTTTGAACAAAGAGTTCCGCTTCTTTTCCGGATACTGCTTCAATTCTTCTTACTCCTGCGGCAATAGCACTTTCGGAAATAATTTTCACCATTCCAATATTTCCTGTAGCGGGAGTATGTGTTCCTCCACACAATTCCACAGATTCTCCAAATTGAACCACTCTCACCCGATCTCCATATTTTTCTCCGAACAGCGCCATAGCACCCATTTCCTTTGCCTGATCTATCTCGATATCTTCATGCACAGTTAATGGTGTGTTATCACGAATACTCTGATTCAGAATCATTTCAACTTGTTTCAATTCTTCATCTGTCACTCTTGAAAAGTGAGAAAAGTCAAATCTAAAGCGATCATGTGCAACCAAAGATCCCTTTTGCTCAACATGGTTCCCCAATACTTTTCTCAAAGCAGCGTGAAGCAAGTGAGTTGCCGAGTGATTATTCTGTATCGCAAGACGATTCTCTTTATTGATCTCTGCATTAAAGGTTTGTGTTAAATTTTCAGGCAACTGATTGGCAATATGAATAGTCAGGTCATTCTCTTTCAGTGTATTCACGATCTCAATTTGATCATTGATTCCTCTTAACAGACCGGTATCTCCTACTTGTCCTCCCGCTTCGGCATAAAAAGGTGTTTGATCTAAAACGATTTGGAAAAACTGCTTTCCTTTTGCTTTTACCAATCGATATTTAACAATTTTAGCAGGTGCTTCCATCGTTTGATATCCCAAAAATTGAGTTGGTTTATTATCCGCAATCAATTCTACCCAATCTTCTGTTTCCAGGGTTGCAGCTGCCCTGGATCTACTTTTTTGTTGCTCTAAATCGCGGTTGAACCCATCCATATCAACACTCAACCCTTTTTCAGAAGCAAGCAGTTGTGTCAGGTCAATAGGAAATCCGTAAGTATCATACAATTCAAAAGCAAAATCGCCATCTACTTCTTTCCCTTTCAGTTTAGAAGCATAATTTTCAAATTTTTGAATCCCATGAGCCAATGTTTGCAAGAATGAGTTTTCTTCCTCTTGAATCACTTTTTCAATTAAAGTTTGTTGATTTTTTAGCTCAGTAAACTGCTCTCCCATCAACGCCACCAAATCCGGAACCAATTGATAAATAAATGGTTTATTGATATTGAGGAAAGTATAACCATATCTGATTGCTCTTCTCAAAATTCTACGAATTACATAACCTGCACCCGTGTTGGAGGGCAATTGTCCATCAGCGATGGCAAAGCTCACAGCACGAAGGTGATCTGCAATCACTCTCATGGCAATATCCTTCTCTTCGTTTACCCCATAGTTTTTACCTGACATGAGGGCTATTTTTTGGATCAAAGGTTGGAAAACATCGGTATCATAGTTTGATTTTTTTCCTTGCACTACCATACAAAGTCTTTCAAATCCCATACCGGTATCCACATGATTTTTGGGTAATTTCTGTAATTCTCCGGAAGAAGTTCTATTGTATTGAATAAATACCAGGTTCCAAATCTCGATTACCAATGGGTGATCTTTATTGACTAAAGTTGCTCCATCAATCTCTTCTCTCTCTTTTTGATCTCTCAAATCCACGTGAATTTCCGAGCAGGGACCACAGGGACCGGTATCTCCCATTTCCCAGAAATTATCTTTTTTATTTCCGGGTAATATTCTATTTTCCGGAATATAGTGTGCCCATAATTGTTTGGATTCTGTATCCTCTTCAAGTCCATCCGCCTGATTTCCTTCAAAATAGCTTGCGTACATGCGCTCGGGATCCAACTTGAGGTGATCCACCAAAAATTCCCATGCCCATTGAATCGCTTCTTTTTTAAAGTAATCCCCAAAAGACCAGTTTCCCAACATTTCAAACATCGTATGGTGGTAAGTATCTTTACCCACTTCCTCTAAGTCATTATGTTTTCCTGATACTCTCAGACATTTTTGCGAATCTGCAATTCTGGGAAATTTAATAGGTTGATTGCCAATAAAAATATCTTTAAACTGATTCATCCCTGCGTTGGTAAACATCAATGTTGGGTCATTTTTGATCACCATAGGTGCAGAAGGAACAATTTTATGATTTTTCGAATCAAAAAAGTCTAAAAAAGCTTTACGTATTTCGTTACTATTCATCTTATTTATTTTTGAAAAAATGAAGAGGCAAAGATACTAAATAATCGGGTAATAAAAAAGCTTCCCACAAAAATGATTGCCGGGAAGCTTTTGAGGTCTCTTCCAGATTCGAACTGGAGTAGACGGTTTTGCAGACCGGTGCCTAGCCACTCGGCCAAGAGACCCTTTGAAGGTGCAAAAGTATATAAAATTTCTCAATTAAAGCACCTTCTATAAAATTTATTTAAAAAAGAGCGTTTTTTTCTCCTTTTTAGTATCTGTAATGATCCGGTTTATAAGGTCCTTCAACAGGAACTCCAATATAATCTGCTTGTTCCTGAGTCATGACAGTTAATTTTACACCAATTTTTTCCAAGTGTAAACGAGCCACTTCCTCGTCTAAAATCTTAGGAAGATTGTACACTCCAATCTCATAATTGTTATTCCACAAATCCAACTGAGCCATTACTTGATTGGTAAATGAGTTACTCATTACGAATGAAGGGTGTCCTGTTGCACAACCCAAGTTCACCAATCTACCTTCTGCCAAGATAAAAATAGAGCGTCCATCGGGGAAAATATACTCATCAACCTGGGTTTTAATGGTTCTTTTAGTGATATTGGGTAATGCTTCAAACGCAGCCACTTGAATCTCGTTATCAAAGTGTCCGATATTACAAACAATCGCCTGATCTTTCATTTTCACCATGTGTTCTACTCTAATCACATCTCTATTTCCTGTGGTAGTAACATAGATATTTCCTTCATTCAAAGTATCTTCAATCGGTTTTACTTCAAACCCTTCCATGGCTGCCTGTAAAGCACAAATTGGGTCAATTTCTGTTACAATCACTCTGGCTCCATAAGATTGCATAGACTGAGCACATCCTTTTCCAACATCTCCATAACCGCACACTACAACCACTTTACCTGCCAACATCACGTCAGTAGCTCTTTTAATTCCGTCTGCCAAAGACTCGCGACAACCATATTTATTGTCAAATTTTGATTTGGTCACTGAGTCATTTACGTTGATAGCCGGGAAAAGAAGTTCTCCTTTGCTCATCATTTGATATAGACGGTGTACTCCTGTTGTAGTTTCTTCTGAAACGCCTTTCAAATCAGCAACAGTATCATGCCAACGGGTTTTGTTTTCTGCCAAAACATTTTTTACAGTTTGGTATAACCAGCGCTCCTCTTCGGATTCAGTTTGTTTATTCAGGAAAGCAGCATCATTTTCTGCTCTATATCCCAAATGAACTAACAATGTAGCGTCACCGCCGTCATCCACGATGAGATTAGGTCCTTTTTTATCGGGGAATGCCAATGCCTGATTGGTACACCACCAGTACTCTTCCAATGTTTCTCCTTTCCATGCAAAAACGGGAACGCCGGCTTTCGCTATGGCAGCAGCAGCATGGTCTTGAGTAGAGAAAATATTACAACTACACCATCTTACATCTGCACCCAAGTGTACTAATGTTTCGATTAAAACCGCAGTTTGAACAGTCATGTGTAGTGATCCCGTAATGCGCGCGCCTTTCAATGGTTTGGTATCTCCATATTTTTCACGGATTGCGATCAAACCCGGCATCTCTTTCTCAGCAATTTCAATCTCCTTGCGACCCCAGTCTGCCAATGAAATATCTGCTACTTTGTATTTTAATTGATAATCAGTCATAAGAATTTAATATTTAAAATGTTAATATCAAAAGAACTGCAAAAGTACAAATTTTTATCCTTATAGAATCGATTATTTTTTTATATCTTTGCAAGTTATTTATTAACCTATTCATATTATGTCAATAGTAGTACAAAATGTTTCCAAGCTATATGGAAAACAGTGGGCTTTGAAAAATGTCAGCTTTGAAACAAAAAAAGGGGAGATTGTAGGATTTTTAGGTCCCAACGGAGCAGGAAAATCGACCATGATGAAGATTATTACCACCTATATTCCTCCTACGGAAGGTGATGTATCAGTATGTGGTTTTGATATCTGGAACCAATCAATTGAATTGAGAAAAAAGATTGGGTATCTTTCCGAATCCAATCCTCTCTATTATGACATGTATGTTCGGGAGTTTTTAGAGTTCATTGCCGGTATTCATCAAATCAAAAACAAAAAAAAGAGAGTTGATGAAGTGATTGCCATGACCTATTTAGAGATTGAGCAACATAAGAAAATCGGAGCTTTGTCACGTGGGTACAAGCAACGCGTAGGTATTGCTCAAGCGTTGATCCATGATCCGGAAGTACTTATTCTGGATGAGCCTACCACCGGACTTGACCCCAACCAGTTGGTTGAGATTCGCGAATTGATCAGAAAATTGGGCAAAACAAAAACGATTCTGCTCTCTACCCATATTATGCAAGAGGTTGAAGCAGTATGTGATCGCGTGATCATTATCAATCAAGGAGAAATTGTGGCAGATGCCCCAATCAGTGAACTGAAAAACACGGTCAACGAAATGATCAAGAAATCCACTAAAAAAGAGTATTCCATTGAGGAAATTTTCCAAATCTTAACTAAGAATTAATGAGTAAACTGAATATTATTGCTGCGGTAGGTGAAAATATGGAGCTGGGATTGAACAACCAACTGCTTTGTCATCTTCCTGCCGATTTAAAACATTTTAAGTCCGTCACTTCCGGGTTTCCCATCATCATGGGGCGCAAAACCTGGGATTCCTTGCCTTTCAAACCGCTTCCCAACAGAAGAAATATTGTGATTACCCGCAATCGTCAATTAAACCTTGAGGGGTGCGAAGTAGTCTATTCACTTGAAGAAGCGTTACAATTATTGGACCATGAAGAAGAATGTTTTGTTATCGGCGGAGCAACTATCTACAAGGAGGCAATTTCCAGAGCCGCTAAGCTTTATCTCACTCGCATTCATGCGTCCTTTAAGGCAGACGTGTTCTTCCCCCCTTTTAATTTAAATCAATGGAAACTAAAGGAAGAAACATTCAACGCAAAAGATGAAAAGCATTTGTACGATTTTACATTTCAAGTTTACGAAAAAATAACCCAATAAAGAAATAATTATGAAAAAAACCTTTTTTTTACTCCTGATCAGTCTGTTTTCACTCTCTGTTTTTGCACAAAAAGGAGAAACTTATGTTGTTCCGGATCTGCCCATCGATGAGGATACCAAATTGGTTACTTACCGCGATGTGGTTCGTGAAAAGGGTACTCCACAAGAGTTGTATGACCGTGCAATGGATTGGATTAAAGCCTATTACAAAAACACCAATGAGGTAATTAAATCTTCGGATCGTGAGAAGGGAGTGATAGAAATGAGGTCCAGTGTCAAGATTCACGTGATCACGAAAAATGGCACCAAAGTGTTTAAGAATATCGTTTATTACAATTTTAGATTGGAGTGTCGTCAGGACAGATACCGTTATACCATCACCGATTTCAATGAAAAAGCAGCGGCGGCAGCTCCCATTGAATGGTGGTTTGATCAGACCCATTCACGCTGGCAACCTACTCTGTTTGATAATCTTAACGAAATTCATGAACAGATTCAGAGTTTGTTGATTTCGCTTGAAGAGGGAATGGCTCCCAAAGTGGAAAAGGTGGACGATTGGTAGGATTCTAAAAATGCAAGTAGAAAGGCTCCGTTAAAGCCCGATAGGCATCACTGTACGTTTGAGGATCTGTTCTTATGCACAGTGTCTCTTCTTCAAACTGTTGCACCCTGTTTTTTGAATAAAACTTGATCATTCGATTGATTGGTTTTCCCGCTATCGGCTCTATATTGAGTTGATAATGAGGATATAACGGGAAGTTGTTCACTACCCGGTCAAACTCCTGCATCTCGGCAACCGGCAGAATCAAGGCAAATAAACCCTCTGGATCTAAATGATTGACAACGAATTGCACCATTTTCTCCCACGTAAAATCTTTATTTCTGTGTTTACTTTTTGTTTTTTTTAAATCAGGGGGGAGCAAACTATTCCCAAAGTAGGGCGGATTTGACATCATAAGATCGAACGATCGCTCTAACTCAATTTCTCCTAAGGAAGAGTGTAGCAGTTGAATGGCTTGTGTTTGCGGATGAGGAAACTGTTCCAGGTTACGAATCGCTTCGTCGATAGATGCCCGGTCGGAATCAAAACCGATCAACGTATGAGGATGATCAAAATGTCGGTTCAGCTGGTCGGCTACGCAAAAAAGGATCACTCCGCAGCCGGTTCCGATATCTAAAACGGAACGGTAAGGACGAATCGGGATGGTTGCCGACAATAACACTGCATCGGTGCCTATTTTTAATGCACTTTGATGATGATACAGAGAAAAATTTTTAAAATAAAAGGGTTTATGCTCCATGAAGATAAATATCGATAAGTCCCTCCGGAGCATCTATATAGATGGTTTTGTTCTCGCGATCCAGCTTGATAAACAGTTCATCCACAGCGGGAATCAGAACCTCCTTTCCGTTGCAATCCACCTGCATAATTGATGTTTGCGCCACATCCAGAAAATCAGCCACTTTTCCAATAGAGCCTTTTTGTTGATCTATAACCTCAAACCCGATCACTTCATGATAGTAGAAATTGTTCCCGGTTAAAGGAGGTAACATCGAAAGGGGAAGATAGAGCTCCATTTTCAACAAATCCTTAATCTCGTCACCTTCAACACCTTCAAACTTAACCACTGCCTGATTGCTTCCGCGATATTGAAAATCTTCAATCATATAAGGTAGCAACTCTCCGTCAATCTTCACAAAAACCGACTGAAGTGAACTGTAATTTTCCGGCTGATCGGTGTCCAAATAAACAAAAGCATATCCTTTATAACCAAAATGTTTGGTTATGATACCCAAATAGTAAAAATCTTTCATGTGAATATAGCTTTAATGGGGTTATGATTTTTTCTGAAATCTTTTCAGTACCTCTTCGGAACTTCCCTTGGATAACATTCTCAAAGTGATTTCAGGTACCTTTTGACAATCCAACAGGATAAATACATCCAAGGCATCATTAAAATCTTTATCAATATTAAATGAAAGCACCTCTCCATTCAACTGGATATATTTCTTGATTAAAACAGGAACTCCATTGGCTCCTCTTTCGATATCGAAAATAACCTTATCCAGCATCTCAATCGAATTGATATGCTTCACATTTTTTCTTTCCAAGGTTGTAACAAAAGGAAGCAGCGGATTAATAGGTGAAATCCACTTTGACATTTTTTGATTCAGGTGATTCCTTTTCAAATAAGAAACCATCAACTTGATCGACTTATTGGTATAATCACTTGATATTGAGGCTGGTCCCAACAAATAGCGGTAACTATCATTGAACAATAACACCTGAAGAATCCCTTTCCAGAGAAACATTAAGTTATGGGATCCTTTTTGGTACTCTTTCACAATAAATGAGCGACCCAATTCCAGTGTTTCATACAAAATTGGATCCATTTTATCGGACATTTTAAAGAGCGTATTGGTATAGAAGCCTTTCTTCCCATACTTTTCCATAATCTCCGCTCCCATTCCCACTCTGTAGCCTCCGACAATTCTCTGTTTTTCATCATCCCAAATAAAAAGTTGACGATAATACTCGTCATATTGATCCGTATCAATCTCTTTTTGGGTTCCCTCTCCCACTTCTCTGAAGGTTATTTCCCGTAATCTTCCAATCTCAATAATGGTATGGGGAATCACTTCCGGTTCTGCAAAAAAGACAAACATAGAACCTTGTTGGAAAAGCAAATGCTCTTTTTTCAAAATTTCAATCTCATCGATCACCTCCTGAGCTGTATCGGTGTAATCTACCAGAAGGAGCTCGTTAGACTTACTTTTAGCCTCCTGTACCGTATGCGAAGAGCTGTTTTTTAATAAAAAGAGATTGGTTCTGATATATTTTGTGTACTCTTCATCTTCCAAATTTTTTACCTTAGCAGGAAAAACCGGGGAAGCAACAGCAATATTGATCTCTGAATTGTCTTTATTGACTAACTCACGCAGCAATTGTGCTGTTCTTAACATAGGGTGGAATAATCCTAAAAAGTAAAACCAGAAAGAGTTTTTTCCGCTCAAATAGAGAGGCACTATGGGTACATTCATTTTTCTGATCAGTTTCATTACTGATCGATTCCATTTGAAATCCGTAATTCTCAGATTCCATTGAATGGTTGCCACGGCACCTGCCGGAAAAATAACTAACACTCCACCATCCTGAACATGCTGGATACATTTTTTTACACCGGATATATTTTGAGCGTTTTTTGAATTAAATGGATTGACATCAATAAAAAAGGAGGAAAGAGGCTCCATTCTACTCAACAAAGAGTTGGCCATAAACTTAACATCCGGTCTGATTCTTGAAATCAGATCGATTAAAACAACACCATCTAAAATTCCTGTCGGATGGTTTGCCACAATAACGGCACCCCCTTTTTCGGGAATATTTTTCAGTTGATTTAGGTCAGTGATATATTTAATATTGTGTTTACTCAAATAGCGCCGTGTCATTTCATTACCCTGAAACAACTCCACTTCAGCGTAAACCCGATTCATTTTTTCAACAGCAAGAAAACGAGCAAGAAACTTAACAAAAGTCCGTGTCAATTTACTTTTTGATTGAGTTAGTTCCTCTACATCAATTAGTTTTTCCCTATTCATATTTCTTAAAGTATAGTTCAAATTTTACACTATAGAACAAAGTTGCAAATATACGGAAAGTATACCGAAACCGTACAAAATTTTAACAAATAAAAGATTCATTTATTGTATCGAAAAAAATCTTTACCTTTGCATCTTCATTTTTAGAGATCAAATCAATAAAAAAAATCTAAATTTTAAGAAATGAAAAAAATTACCAATCTCCTTGTTTTAATATTAGTAATGAGCTTTATATCAGGTTGTTCCGTAAATGGAAAAGCCAAAGAGAACACCGAACAAAGCGATACTACAACAGTTGACACAAAACCTGAAAAAATGACACAAGTTAAATTTAATGTTGCAATCAACGATACCGAAGGTGAAATTATCATTCAATTGTACAATGAAACTCCACAACACCGTGATAACTTTATCAAATTAGTGAATGAGAAATTCTATGATGGAGTTCTATTTCACCGTATTATTCAACAATTTATGATTCAATGTGGGGATCCTGATTCCAAAAATGCCAGACCCAATCAACAGTTGGGTAGCGGTGGAGTAGGTTATACCATTCCTGCAGAGTTTGTTTCTACCCTTTTCCATAAAAGAGGGGCTGTAGCTGCTGCCCGATTGGGCGATATGCAAAATCCTACCAAAGCCTCTTCCGGTTGTCAGTTCTACATTGTAGATGGTAGAACATTCAGTGCCGCTGATATGCAAATGATGGCTCAAAGATCAGGACATCAGTGGACTCCCGATCAAATCAACACCTACGAAACCATAGGAGGTGCTCCTCATTTGGATGGTGCTTACACTGTTTTTGGCGAGGTAATCAAAGGGATGGAAGTAGTGGATCTTATTGCTGCTCAACCTAAAAACAACTTTGATCGTCCGCTTAAAGATATCAAAATCATCTCAGCTACTATTGTCGAATAAGAAATCAATCCATGTCAAAAATAGAACAAATCAAAAGTGAATTGGAGCAGTTCGTTATTGAAAATAATGAACAGTTAGAACAGTTTAGATTGCAGTTTTTAACCAAAAAATCTGAACTCCAAACGCTTCTGGGAGAGATTAAAAATGTTGCTGTTGAGTCAAGAAAAGAATTTGGACAGGAAGTCAATAATCTCAAAGCTTTAGCCCAGGAGATTTACAATAGCAACAAGGAAAAATTAGAATCCAATCAGACGCTTACCCGTTCCGGTTTGGATTTGACCAGAAGTTCCAACAATCTCTATATCGGTTCCATGCATCCCGTTTCGATTGTACTCAATCAGATCTGTGATATTTTTGAAAAAGTGGGTTTTGTTACCGCTTATGGTTCTGATATTGAGGATGATTGGCATGTATTCTCCGCATTGAATTTCCCTCCGGAACATCCCGCGAGAGATATGCAAGACACCTTTTTCATCGAGCTCAATCCCGATATTCTGCTTCGTACGCACACCTCATCGATTCAGGTTCGGACTATGGAGACACAAGCTCCGCCTATCCGGGTGATTTGTCCGGGGAGGGTTTTCCGTAATGAAACGATTACTGCCAGATCGCACTGTATTTTCCACCAGGTTGAAGGGCTCTATATAGCAGAGAAAGTTACTTTCGCCGATATGAAACAGATCCTGCTTTACTTTGCACAGGAGATGTTTGGTCCCGACACTAAAATCAGACTGAGACCCTCTTATTTCCCATTTACAGAGCCTTCTGCAGAGATGGATATTGAATGTTTGATTTGTGGGGGCAAAGGATGTAATGTGTGCAAACATTCCGGATGGGTAGAAATTTTAGGTTGCGGTATGGTGGATCCCAACGTACTGCTCAGCTCCAATATTGATCCGGAAAAATACTCCGGCTATGCTTTCGGAATGGGTATTGAAAGAATCACAATGCTCAAATACCGAACCAACGATATCCGGCTCTATTTTGAAAATGATATCCGTTTTATTGAGCAGTTTACCAAGGTAAGCCGGTAATATAAAGGCGGAAGGCGGAAGTTTTTTTGGTAGATAGCAGAAAGTAAAGTTAATTTCGTATTTCATATTTCTTACTTCTTATTTGGTATTTTAAAAAATTGGGGGGCATTTTGATTTCGGATTTCGGAAGTTTGGTATTGAGGTTTTTATTAATATAATCCATTGATATTTAATTATATATATATTATTTTGAAATAAAAAATTTTAGGGGGCAGAATAGATTTCCCTTTTAGGTTATTTTATTTCCCCACTCTGGAATTTTAGCCCTTTTAGGATATGCAGTGATCAATTACGAATTACGGGGTTAAAACCATAACATATTGATATACAAATAGATGCAATGCCATATTTGTAGAGACGTTGCATGCAACGTCTCTACGAACATATTCAAAATTATTATTTATGTTTCTGATAATCAGGTTGATAAATCCGAAATCATTCCGCCTTCCGCCTTCCGATTTCCGCCTTTAATTCTACCTTCTACCTTCTTCCTTCTACCTTGTAAAACCGTAATTGTTTATTCCGCCTGTGTTGGCAGCTGGGCTTTTGTTCTATATTCTCTCTAAAATATTCAATAACTGTTCATTCAGATACAATTTTTCTTTCCCTACCTTAACTGATTTCAAAAATCCGTGCTTTTCCAATGTCTGTAAATAGTTACCGACTGTTTTAGGATTTCCGATGTTTTCATCAATCAAATGTTGGCGTTTGGTGTAGGGCAAACGGAACAAAATTTCAACCAAATCTTTGGAGTAAATTTTGGGCAATTTTGCTTTTATTTCGTCCGCAGTTTTTGTAATTGCAGTTGTAATTTCATTCAAACGCGTTAAACCTTTGTTTGAAGTTACTTCAATCATATCCAACATATACAAAATATAATTTTCCCAATCGTTTTTTTCGCTTACACCTCGCAAACATTTGTAATAATCTGCTTTATTTTTGATTATGTATTCACTCAAATAAATGGCTGGCGTATCAAGCAATCCCGAAAGTTTGAGGTACAACAACAATAAAATTCTTCCTGTTCGTCCGTTACCGTCTGCAAAAGGGTGAATGGCTTCAAACTGATAGTGCAATAACGCCATTTTGATAAGTGGGTCAATACTTTCATCTTCGTTAATAAATTTTTCTAAGTTTGCCAATTTTTCACGAATAATATTTTCTCCGCATGGTGGGGTGTAAATTACTTCGCCTTTTGTATTGCTTAATGTTGTTCCGGGTGTAACCCGAATGGAAGCTGTGTTTTGTTTGATACATTGAACAATGCTAATGCAAAGATTAGTTGTGATAAACGGCTTTTTATTCAACTGTTCCAAACCCAACCAAAGAGCCTCTTTGTATCTCAAAACTTCCTTGGTAGCCGGATTTTCCACTTTTCTACCGGCAACCAACGATTTGTAAAGTTCATCGTTTGTCGTTATTATATTTTCAACCTCAGAACTCGCTTTTGCTTCCTGCAAATAAATGGTATCTAAAAACAGGGTCGGATTTGGCAAGTTCAAAAGCGTTCCGTTTAGTTGAGCTAACGTTCACCTGCCGAAATAGTTTTGCGAAGTATTCTTTTTGTTTCAATGTCTGCCTTTGGTGGTAATAAAGGTAGGTTGTTGTACGGTATTTTTGGGTCAAATTTGCTCATATTGTTCAAATGTAAGTTTTACTCTCATTTACAATACAAGGGCAAAAATACTAAAAATTTACTCTCGTTGTCTCAATGAAGGTAAATTTTACTCTTGTTTATTGTTTATTCTGCCTTTTAATTCTTTCTTCTTCTTTTTGAAATAAAAA
>DIRT01000023.1 GCA_002427605.1 Bacteroidales bacterium UBA5429
CAAAACTTTTTAGCTGCGGAATTTGGGTTATTTATAAAAGAAAAAGAATATCAAAAAATAATCGTATATTTGTCGGTTAGTTTGTACGGATTTTAATAACTCTTTTACAAATGAACTGAAACAGAATTATTTATTAACTAAAAATATGAATTGTATGGAATTTGTGAATGCTAAAATGGCTGCGCGTATCGAGGAGATTGCAGTTGCTTTGACGAATCAACTCAGTGTGGTTGAAACTCCCGGAGAATTAAACTCTGTTCAGAAAGTATATGACATCTTTACTGAAATGGATTACTATAAGAAAAATCCTGATCTTCTTCAATTTGTAAATATAAAGAATGACAAACTGGGTCGTCGTTCTTTGATTGCAACAATGAAGGGTGGAAAAGGGAATTCAAAAAAGACAATTGTTATGATTGGACATACTGATACAGTAGGTATTTCCGACTATGGCACATTGAAAGAGTATGCGCATAGACCTTATGAATTGACTGAAAAATTTAAAGAGATTGCTACATCATTGCCAGAAGAAGCTAAAAAAGACTTAGAATCAGGCGATTATCTTTTCGGTAGAGGACTTTTCGACATGAAAACTGGAGATGCTATTATTATGGCGATTATGGAAGAAATTTCCAAAGATATCGAGAACTTTGAAGGCAATCTCATCTTTGCAGCAGTTTGTGACGAAGAGGGAAATTCCGGCGGCATGTTGGCAGTTGTACCTGAACTGATCAAAATGAGAGAAAAATATGGCTATGATTATTTGGCGCTGTTGGATACCGACTATATGACCGCTGAATATGAAGGCGATCCCAATAAATATGTTTATATCGGAACTGTTGGAAAATTGATGCCTTCTTTCTATGTTGTAGGTAAAGAAACTCACGTTGGAGAGTCTTTCAAAGGAATTGATGCAAACCAAATCTTAGCTTCGATTACCAATCGTATCAACCTCAATGCCGACTTCTGTGATGTGGCTGAAGGGGAAGTTTCATTACCTCCTATTACATTGAAACAAAGAGACTTAAAACCGGAATATTCGGTTCAAACGGTACAATATGCAACCTCATTCTTTAACTATGCAACCCATATCAGCACGCCTGATGAAGTGTTGGAGAAAATGGTGAAAGCAGCTGAAGAGGCGTTCCAAAACACAATCGACGACTTGAATCACCAATACAAACGCTTCTGTGAATTGGCGAACAGAACCTATAAACAACTGCCTTGGAAAACCAGAGTTTTGACTTATGATCAGCTCTACAACAAGGTGAAAGCAGAGATGGGTGACCAATTGGATGTTCAACTTAAAGAGCTTTCCGATCGCATGATGGCAGATGAGAGCATCGATCAACGTGACTTCTCATTGAAACTGGTAGAATTGACTCACCACTTGTGGAGCGACCGCGATCCGGTGGTAATCGTCTATTTCACACCTCCTTACTATCCACATATCTACGTTGAAGGTAAAGAGCCCAGAGAGAAAGCTTTACTGGACGCTGTAGCGGATGCAGTGAACAGCACCAAAACCGACTATAAACTGGTGTACAAGAAATTCTTCCCTTACATTTCCGACTTAAGTTATGCAGCAGCACCTAAAGATCCCAAGATCATCGCTGCATTGAAGAACAATATGCCCGGATTTGGCGTGAAGTATGACCTTCCACTGGAAGATATGCAAAAACTGGATCTGCCCGTTTTGGATATCGGCGCCTATGGTAAAGACGCACACCGCTTCACCGAAAGAATCGAAAAGAGATACTCATTCGAAGTAGCCCCAATTTTGGTGTACAAAACGATAATGAACCTCCTGAAATGAAGTTAGAAGTGAGAAATAAGAAGTAATGAATTGATTTCGGATTTCGGAATTTAAAACATCAATTGCCACATCTTGTTAAGGTGTGGCAATTTTTGTTTATTCCTGAAATAAATATTCCAAAAGGTCTAAAATTCTAGAAACCACCCCGCCCTTCGGGCACCCCTCCTTCTTCCAGAGGAGGGGAGTTGAAATAACAAAAGAGACACTACAAATCCTGCCCCCTATTTTTTATTATTTCAAAATAATAGATATAATTAAATATCAATGGGTTATATTAAAAAAACTCAATGCCAAAACTTCCGAAATCCGAAATCCGAAATCCGAAATCTCAGTGTCCTCCGCAGGAATGCTTACAGCTGCCTTTCTTTACGGGAGTAAAACATTCTTGGGGAAGTTTTTTGCGTGCTACAGGATCTCCCTTCACATCATCAGCGTCAAAACCCAACTTGGCGATTGCTTTTCTGATTGTGGCTTCATCGGTTTTTTTAGGATTATAAGTCACAGTTAAATTACCGGAGTGTTCACAAAACTGATAAGATGAAACCCCTTTCAAAAAAGGGATAATCTCTTTAAATATCTCATCACTTTTGCTCGAACAAGCATTGGTTTTGATGGTTACAGTTTGTTTCTTGCTGCTTTGAGCATACAATGCTGTGGATAATCCAAAAGCAGCCAATACAACTAAAATGAACAGTTTTTTCATAGGTTTATTTTTATTTATTTTTCAAATTCTAATGATTTCTAAGAGTTAATCTCATACCCACATAACCCATAATTCCGGTAATCGGAGCATACACCATGGAAGCATCAAATTGAGGTCCAAAAGGATTATCATAGCCCAAAATAGGCATCTCCTGTTTATAATTCAACATATTTTCGGCTCCAATATAAAACTCCCATTGTTTATGCTTGCGGGTTATTTGTGCATTCAAAATAAAGTAATCAGGTGATTGCGCATCCAAACGGTACTGAGGCAATTCCTGTTCCGGTTGCACCAATGCCGGATCCAACTTAGGCAAACGCATCTTGCTATTGTATTGCAGTGTCGTATTGAATTTCCATTTGTTGTATCGGGTAGCATAGTTCAGATTCAGAAGTGCCTTATGCGGACTCATCAGCGCTTTTTGCTGCAATTGTCCGGCTGTAGTCATCTGCACATCATTAAATCTGTACGCCAGAGTAATCTCAAAACGGTCAATCGGTAACATAATCAACTCCGCTTGAAAGGCATGCGAATAGGATTGGTTTAAAATCCCGTTAACACCTCCATTGAGGTTATAAACATAAATGTTGTGCGCATCCCGATCCATATCTACAATGGTCTGATTAACAAAGTGAGTGTAGTGATAATCCACTGTAAAAATAGATTGTCCACCCTTCATTTTGAAAGTTCTGACATAACTTGCACCAACATTGTAAGCCTCTTCTGGTCTAAGATCTTCCACAAAGTTGAACTCTCTGTTACTCACCAGCAAAGAGAGATTTTCAGCAATCACATTGGAAACTCTGTACGCTTTTCCTGCCGATGCCCTCACTGCATTATGTTCCGATATTTGCCATTTGGTGTGCAAACGAGGAGTGTACAGCATCTGATTATAGTAAGCATGATAATCTACCCTGAAACCGGGCATAACAATAAACTTTTCAGCTATGGAGTACGCATATTCCGCGTAGAATCCGGGTACTATTTCTTTTTTATTTTGAAAATAGTGTGAGGTACTGACTTGGAGCGTTTTCAAAATTTCTCTCAAATAGTCAACCTGCATACTCAATCCCATTCCGACACGGTGATTTTCTTTTGCTCCAAAACGGTCTGAGTACAAAATATTTGCATATCCACTCACTTGTTCAGCATTGTAGAGACGCATCCCAAAAATCGACTGATTATCCTGAAAGTTGAACGATAAAATCGTTCCAATACTTCTGTGATGGTGATCTTTAAACATAAATCCATTTTTTGTAATCAGATCTACCTTATTGGTTTTAATATGTAATCCGTAAGGATTGAACATGTTCAATTCCTGTTTGGGATCATACTTCATTTGCCCTCCTACCCTGTCTTCAATCAGATAACCGATCATAGTTCTGCCCTCCATCACCTCTTTATAGCGATAATCGATTCTGAACATGGAGTTCAATTGCTTAGTTAGAGGCAAATCCATAAAACCATCCTTATTGTTATCCAAACGTGCCATTTGAGAGTTGGCGTGTAATAAAAGCAATCCGTAAACCGGTTTAGTTTTGCTCATCGGGAAACGGGTATTAAGATTCACGTCTGCGGAACCCATCGTATTTCCGTATAGATTCAAAAAGAGCTTTTCCTTATTGGTTTCCGGCTTTTTGTAGTCCAGATTGATCTGTCCGGTGATTCCCTCAAATCCATTAGATACTGAAGAGGTTCCTTTCGAAACACTGATCGCATCCATCCATGAACCGGGTACAAAACCCAATCCGAACTGATTGCCTAACAATCGGATATAGGGTACATTTTCCAGTAAAATCTGCGTATAAATTCCGGATAAACCCAACATCGCAATCTGTTGAGCGCCACTTACGGCATCGGCATACTCAACATCCACGGAGAGCGAGCCCTCGAAGCTTTCTGCCAGATTGCAGCAAGCTGCTCTACGCAATCCTTCACTGGTAGTAATCTGAGTTAAAATCGGTTTGATAGAAATATAAGAACCCTCTCTAGCTGAAACTTCTACGCCTTGCAGACTATTGGCTGAAGACAAAACTATATTTAGAGTTTCCTGATCTTGAGGCACTTCAATCGTATCGTTTGCATACGTTATATAGCGAACAATCAGACGATTTACCGAACTGACTCTAGTAATTTCAAATCGACCTTCTGCATCTGAAAAGGCTCCTATATTGGTTCCCAACCACTGCACGGAGGCGCCTGAAACCGGAGACATACTACCTCCTTCACCATACTCAGTGATGGTTCCTTTTAAGGTTTGTACCTGGGCTTGAGTTGTCATTATAAAAAATCCCAGACACAATAATATAAACAGTTGTTTTTTCATTTTATTCATCATTTTAGCACAAGTAAAATCTACTTGTAGTCATTAACAATAGTGTAAATAATTCGCAGTGTACTTTATAACAATTTGAACAACAAACTATTAGGCGTACAATACTCTTTGAGAAATAAAATGAATAAAATCGGGACTCCCCGCTCGAATGGAGGGAGGATCAATATCTGTACTCATCTGTTCAAAAGAGGCTGGAACAGATGATATTTCAACTATTGGCTCATTGAAAAGATCAATCGGATCACATGTTAATTGATATTCCTTTGATAAATCATCAACTTTATAGCTATCAGTAATTTTTATCAGTTGGGAAACCAGCGAACAATGAGAGTGCATAGTACAGTGAGAATGTTCCTCATCCACTGATGAGCAGGCATGACATTCTTCAGACTCACAACCTGTATGATGATGTTCATGGATAAGCAAATAGATACTATGTCGCGAAGTAGAACAAATATGATCATGCGATTCCGTACACACATGAACTGTCACCATAATCCCTGATGAAAACACAAAAAAGATCAGCATCACCACCATGGTGATAACGTGCGATAAAATCTTATATACTCTTTTGTTTTTCATAATAATCTGCAAAAATAGGAAAAATTTATATATAAATGGTTTGTGATCAAAATTACAATTACACTTGTTTTAAATCCAAAATTAATTATACATTTGCACCTATAAAATCCGGAAATAAAATCAATAATTCAAATTAATACTGATTATGAAGCATTTAGTGTTTATTATAAGTTTAATTTTATTCATCAACCTCAATGTTTATCCACAAAATAACAGTATCAATTTTACCGATGAGAATGGAAAAAAACAAGGTTTTTGGATTGAAGATAATGAATGTGCTTACTATGTAGATGATGTATTGCATGGATTAAGTATAAGCTATTTTAAGAAAAATCATAACTTATTTCGTATTGGAGAATTTGAAAACGGTGAATATGCCGGAACTTGGATGTTTTTTGATGAAAAAGTTGGATATCTTAGTTGTAAAATATTTGATATCAAGTTAAATGATGGGAAAAAAGTGCTGATTGATAAGTATCGTGGATTAACAAAAACACCAATACGTCAGGCGTATATGATTGAATATTATCCTACTGGCGTTATAAAGAAAGAAGGTATTATCCTTTATGACAGCAGTATGGAAGTAGATTTTTACGAATATGGTTCGTGGAAATTTTATAATGAAAAAGGAGAGCTGATAAAAGTTGAAAACAAATCTCCATCTACCGACTAAATTCTAAATTTATGAATCTGCGAAGTATATAATTCAAAAACAGGTATGAAAAAAAGTATTTTAGTTTTCTTCTTTATATTGTTGCTCAGCCATACTGTTTTATCTCAAATTGAATCTCATTAATGTTATAGACAAAGATAATTACAAATTTACAATAGTTTCTCCGAAAATTAAAGACAAAGAGAAAGGTAAAGAGAAAATCAAATTAGGGGATCACATCGCATTCCGAAATCCGAAATCATTCCGCCTTAAAATTCTACCTTCTTCCTTCTACCTTTGCACAATCACCTCTGGTTCAAGGTAAACTCCATACTTCTGCACGACGCTTTCCTTGATCTTTTCCGCTAATTGGAGAATTTCTTGTCCTGTGGCGATACCGTAGTTGACTAGGATTAGGGCTTGTTTGGGATACACGCCGGCGTCCCCTTCGCGATACCCTTTCCAGCCCGCCATATCAATCAGCTGTCCGGCTGCCAGCTTTATATTCTCATTCGCTACCGGATAACCAATCAGATTGGGATATTCCGCTTTCAGCTGATTCCATTGTTCTATAGAAACAACGGGATTTTTGAAAAAGCTTCCTGCTGAACCGATCTCCTTTACCGATGGCAATTTGGAGTTTCTTATCCGAAGCACTTCATCACGAACTCCGGCAAGGGTCACTTTATCAGGCTCTTGCGCCAACTCCTTCAAGGCGCCATATTCAAGGTTAAACGATTTAATCTTATACAACTGAAATACCACTTCCGTAATCACATATTGATCTTTAACCTCTCTCTTAAAAATCGAATCGCGGTAGCCAAATCGGCAATCCTCATTGGTAAACAGCACTTTACGTCCATTGTCGAGACGCAAAGTATGGACTTGAAAGATCCGATCTTTAGCTTCCATACCATACGCTCCGATATTTTGCACAGCGCTACTCCCCACTTTTCCGGGAATACCGGCTAAATTCTCCAATCCGTAATAATTATGCTCCACACAGTAATTTACCAGATCATCCCATTCCTCACCGGCCGCTACTTTCAGATAAACATAGGTACTATTTTCCGCTATCCATTGAATCCCTTTCGTATTGATATAGAACACTCTGGCTGCTAAATCCTGAGTAAACAGGAAGTTGCTTCCTCCCCCCAAAATTAAAAACGGTTCAAAAAAAAGTTTCTTTTCAATCGCATCCACCAGCTGAGAGGGATCTGTAATCTCAATCAACTCTTTACATAATGCACTAATTCCGAATGTATTATATTGTTTTAAATCAACCATAATTCATCATTTTTTTGATATCCAATAGATTGCTCCACCTGCACTATCTTGTGTAGCACCGGTAACCGAAGCGAGTGTATTATCCTCTTGACGCCATCTCAAATAGCCCAAAAATGCAAAAACAATCGCCTCCTTAAACTTGATTGTCTGCTCATCAGGAAGACAAATTTCCGATTGAGTATGTGCAGCTATTCGCTTCATTAAAAATGAGTTAAACGCACCTCCACCCGTCACCAACACCTTTCCTTGATCCGGCAGATTAGCCCCGATAACAGATGCAATATGCTCCGTGATGGTTGCCATTAAATCCTCCGATGAAGCTTCCGTTTCCTCTAAAATCGGCAAAAACACCTGCTCAAACCACTCCCGTCCCAACGATTTAGGGTATGGTTTTTTATAATATTTTAATTTTTGTAATTGAATTATTAGGGGGGAGACAATTCGTCCCTTTTCGGCAATCGCTCCCTCTCTATCGAACGGGTATCCCATTTGGCGCGCATAGTGATTGAGTGGGATATTGCAGAGCGAAATATCATAAGCCACCCACTTCGCTCCATCCTCGAAAGAGATATTAGCTATACCACCCAGATTCAGACACGCATCATACTCTGAAAAGAGCAAGCGATCTCCAATTGGCACCAGAGGAGCCCCCTGACCGCCCAACGCCACATCCAAAGAGCGGAAGTCACACACAACAGGTATTCCGGTCAGTCCGGCAAGTGTTCCACCATTGCCAATCTGAGTCGTGAAGCCCAGCTCCGGTGCATGAAAAACGGTATGACCGTGAGAAGCAATAAAATCGGGTGTGATGCCTACCTTTCCGATCAGCCGATTCACCTCCTGAGCACAAAATTGCGCAAACTCCTGATCCAACCGCATCAGTTCAAAACCGGACAACTGGTGTGCCCGCCCCAACCGACTGCGCAGCTCGTCACTATAAGAAACCTCCTCCGTAGCTACCACCTCATAGCGATAAACTCCCTGATTTTCTGTAAATTGACAAAAAGCCAAATCCAGTCCATCCAGCGAAGTCCCCGACATTAAACCGATAACAAATCTATAATGTTGCATTGTGGAAAAAATAACTCACAAAAGTAAGAAAAAGTTTCAATATAAAACTCTGTTGAAGGCGGAAGGCGAAAGGCGGAATAAGATCGTTTCCACCTTTAAAGCAACCTTTTAGGAGTAAAATATTTAATTGTAAGGTTTATTTATGATGTAAAAAATAAACCATACCTGAACCTATTTATTTGAGATCATTGGCATTGCATCTGGGTGAGTTCGAGGTATCAGCGAGTAGAACTGAAAAGGAGATCAGCGTTGAAAAGACCAAAATAAACGTAGCACAAAGCATTTCTGCTATTTCCGGCAATATCACAGATGTATTAAAAAGTCAGCCCTCTATTAGCATTGACGGGGAGGACAATGTTTATCTCCGTGGAAATAAAAACATTCTTCTGCTTATTGATGGTGTTCCCACTACAGTATCAGGCTTGAATTCAATTCCGGCATCGCACGTTGAAAGCATTGAAATCATCACCAACCCGGATGTAAAATATGATGCGGAAGGAACAGGCGGTATCATCAACATCGTAACTAAAAGAGAAACCCTATCCGGAATGAGTGGTGCAGCTTCTTTAAATTATGGCATTTACAACAAAATCAATGGAGGATTGAATTTAAACTACTCTAAAGGAATTTGGGATATCGGAATAAGCTATAATGGTAAATATGAAAAAAATGATATTCAAAGTAGTTTGATGAGAGAACTGTACGCTCAAAACCTCTTTGTTGAACAAGATATTCAATCGATACAAAGAAATTCAAATCATACACTAGGATTATTATTCAATGCAAAGCCGACAAAAAAAGATCTATTTTCTTTGAGTTTAAAATATATGTCGCCTCATTTGAATAATATTCAATCCATTACCGGACAACAATTGGAGGACACGCTGCCTGAATTTCATTTTAATAGAAAAAACAACATCACTCACTCGAGAAAAACCTTTGGAACTACGCTATCCTATAAACGAATCATTGAAAAGAACAAACACGAACTCTCTTTTGATGCTTCATTTTCAAGAACAAAAGGTTCCAGACCTGCTGAATATCATATTGAAAACGTGCTGTTACAAAAATCTTTCGGTGGGGGAAGACCCACTAATATGAGTATTCAGGCTGACTACATGAAATCTTTATTCAAAACCGGTAAAATAGAATTTGGCTTAAAAGGATTTTCCAGATGGAATAATTTCAATTATTATTTTTACGATTTAGAGAGCATCTCAAGTGAATGGATTTTAAAACCTGAATTTAGTAACAACCTAGAGCATCAGGAATATATTTACTCATCATATCTACTCTATTCTGACAGTTTATTTAAGAAAATCTATTATAAAATAGGTGCTAGAATAGAATATAACAGTTCTGAATTGATTCAAAAATCTATCCAAGATACTGTTTATACAAAATATCTATTTCCCTTCCCCTATTTACTAATCAAATACGATATAGATAACGCCCAAAACATTGCTTTAAGCATAAATCGAAGAATAACACGCCCAACTTATCCTCAATTAAATCCATTTATCAACATCATTGACCAAATGACATACGAAACGGGAAATAAAAACTTGCAACCTGAAATTCTTGACAAAGTAGAGTTCAACTACTCTTTAATAAAAGAAAAGTTTCAGCTTAACAGTAACATATTTTATAGCCGTACCCAAAACTTCATTACACAAGTCTCTATGTTGAACACACCTGAGAGATTAATACTTACGTACGTCAATGGAAAGGTACAAAACAAAATGGGAGGCGATTTGAACATCACCTATAAACTCAATAAATATCTTTCTTTAAATCCCGGATTTTCAATATTTTACACTCAATCAACCGGTCAATACAATGAAATTGATTTAAGTACTGACAACCTTGCCTGGACAGGAAATATCAAAGCAACCATTAAACCGGACAAAAAAACAGAAATTCAACTATTCTTTAATTATAACTCTCCTATTGAATTACCTCAATTCCATTTGAGCGAAATTTATTATGCAGACATTGCTGTAAAACGAACCTTTTTCAACAATAGATTTTCCGTTAGCCTTATCTTGACTGATGTTTTTAACACACGTAAATGGGAGATCAATTCAGATAATGCTATTTACAAACTCACCAACTACAGCAAAAGCGAAACCCGGATTGTGTGGATAGGATTGACCTACAACTTCAACTCCTTCAAAGGTGGTAAATCTCAGAAAAACGGTGAAAATGACAGTGACGGAGGAATCATCAGACTTGGGCAATAAATCAACACCAAAAAGCAAGATTATTGAAATTCATAATTAACGTAAAGAAACAAATATTTTTGTACTTTTGCATTGAAAATGTATTACAGAAGAAAAGTATTATTGGCTTTATTGGAATTGTTTGATGGACAACTTACTGCCAAACAGTTTCAGAAATATTTGTTCTTGTTTACCCGTAAACAAGAAACTAAATCCTTTGATTTTCTTCCGTATCTCTATGGCTGTTTTTCGTTTCAAGCTAATCAAGACATTGCAACACTCACTAAATATGGATATTGCAAAATTATCGATACAGAAAAGGGGAGATTTTATGAATTAACAAATGAGGACCATTTCCTCGATATGCTTAATCCGAGAGATAGAAAGGCACTTCTCGACGTTAAAGAACAGTTTGGCAATTTAACACAAACTGATTTAATTCGCTACACTTATCAGCAATATCCATATTACGCAATAAAAAGTATTATTGCCAAAAATTTGCTGAATAGTGAAGAACTCTGTAAGATTGAACAAGAAAAACGACATTATATCGAAAAACATCTTTTCACTATTGGTTATGAAGGAATATCCCTTGAAACCTATATTAACAAGTTGATTATTAATGATATCAATGTACTTTGTGATGTTCGAAAGAACGCTTATAGCCAAAAATATGGGTTTTCTAAAAAAACTCTCAAACTGGCTTGTAAAGGTGCTGATATTGAATACATTCACATTCCTGACTTAGGGATTATTTCTAACAAAAGACAAGAATTACGTACACAAACGGACTACGACCTATTGTTTCAGGAGTACGAAAAAACAACTTTAAAAGAAAACAAAGCTGCACTTCTCATTATCCGTAATTTATTGGATAAAGGGAAACGAGTGGCTCTAACCTGCTTCGAAAAAGATCCAAAACAATGCCACCGCACTTATGTGGCCAATGCTCTCATACAACTACCAGATACTGACTATAAACTAACATATCTCTAATTTCATGGCTCTTACTCGTATTCTTATATCTGTAAAAACTTACCCTACACTTTCTGCCACTTACGATGAACTAGTTTGCACAGCTGGTTTTAAAGAAGATGGTTCTTGGATTAGAATATATCCGGTTCCTTATCGAAAATTAAAATATGCCGACCAATATAAAAAGTGGCAATGGATTGAAATAGACATTGTTCGTAACACAAAAGATTTCAGAAAAGAGAGTTATCGTCCGGCTGATTTAGACAAAGATATTATTATTGGTGAAACTATTCCTACGACAAACAATTGGATACTCCGAAAAGAAATTGCTCTTAAAAATGTTTATACCGATATGTCAACTTTGATTCAAGAAGCAAAAGACATAAATATTGGCAGGTCCTTAGCCGTACTCAGACCTAAAAAGGTTATCGATTTTATCTGGTAACCATGTGAAAGAGAATGGGACAAAAATAAACTTGACGCTATAATTGCAAAGCAATCCCAAAACAACTTATTTGACAATGAAGAAACTAAAAAAATATTCCAAATAGCAAAAAAACTACCCTATAAATTTTCTTATATTTTCACCACAGAAGATGGCAAAAAACGCGCTTTAATGGTTGAAGACTGGGAACTGGGTGCTTTATACTGGAATTGTTTGAAAAGTGCAAACGGAAATGAAGAAGTAGCTTGTCAAAAAGTGAAAGAAAAGTATTTTGACTACATGGTTAACAAATGTGATTTACATTTCTTCCTTGGAACTACACAAAAGTTTCACATGGTAGGACCCAATCCATTTATTATAATCGGCGTTTTTTATCCCCTCAAGGAAGATAAAACACAGCTTTCTCTGTTTTAAAAATGGTAAATTTTCCAGAGTGGGGAAATGAAATAAGTAAAAAGTGGTGAATGTCCTGCCCCCCATTTATTTTTAATTAAAAAGAAAGAAGGTAGAATGATAAGGAATGAAATATGATATTGAGAAATTTTAACGTAATTCGTAATTCGTAATTTCATTGTATCTTTGCAGGTTAATTCAGAATCTATGAAAAGAAATATTATACTCTTCTTTTGGATTGCATTATTGGGGTTAAATTTGACGGTTCAGGCGCATGACAGAACCGATACTATCCATGTGGTGCATTACGATATAAACCTTTCCATTGTGGAGTTGACCAATCGACAGATCAGCGGTTATACTGATGTGAAGGTGGTTCCCAAAATTTCAGGCATTCCTTATATCGATTTGGATCTGATCGCATTGACAGTGGACTCGCTCTTTCTCAATGGTGAAGCAGCAGCCTACACCCATACCAACGCATTGATCAGGATTCCCACTCAAAACATTGTAGCCGGTGATACGCAATTTGTTCGGGTTTATTACCACGGAACGCCCATCAGAGACGAGTCTTGGGGCGGCTACTTTATAACTGACGATTTTGCGTTCAATGTAGGCGTCGGGATGGGCATGATTCCACCCACCATTGGACGGGTTTGGTTCCCTTGTCTGGATGATTTTAAAAACAAAGCGACCTACACTTTTACCATCCGCACCGATAGCGATAAACGTGCTGTTTGTAACGGTGTGTTGACCGATTCGCTCACTTTGGATGACAGTACCAAAGTGTGGAGATGGGAACTCCCCTATCCTATTGCAACTTACGTTACCGCCTGTGCTGTCGGGAATTTTCAAATATACATCGATACCGTACATGGCTTGGAACGGATCATTCCGATCGAAATATATGCCCCTGCGTCTGTGATTCAGAATGTACCCGCTACCTTCGTAAACCTGAAAGAAGTGGTTCATATTTTTGAGAACTTGTATGGTCCTTATGCTTGGCAACGAGTAGGTTACACCGTAGTTCCCTTTGGGCAAGGCGCTATGGAACATGTGGACAATATCTGCTATCCCATGTTTGCCGTGGATGGCACAACCTCTTATGAAGACCTGATGGTCCACGAGTTTGTACACATGTGGTTTGGGAATCAGATCACCCCTTCGGGACCGGAACAACTGTGGCTCAAGGAAGGTTTTGCAGTCTATTCCGAGATTATCGCTAAAGAGTACTTACAGCCCAACAGCGGCATAGCGGCTGCTGAAAAGAGAGATCTGCACCGCTCTGTGATCAAATCAACTCACGTTAATGATGGTGGATATTATCCTTTAGACCAAATCCCTCAGCCGATTACTTATGGATCACACACTTACGATAAAGGAGCCTTGGTGGTGCACTCTTTACGCGGTTATATGGGTGATGAACTATTTTACTCCTCTTTGCGTACCCTTTTGCAACAAGAGAAGTTCGGCAATGTCAACTCATTGGAGTTTTTTCAAAAAATGAGCACCATCTCCGGGATGGATCTCTTGGAATTCTTCTACGGATGGATTCATCAGCCGGGATTTTTGCATTTCCAGATTGACTCGGTGGTTGCTACCGGTTCTCCTAATCTATATGATCTTCATTTCAGACAAAAACTACACCATGCGACTGATTTTGCTAATGCCAATCGTCTGGATATCGAGTTTGTATCTCAAACCGGGGAACGTCACATTGTTGAGAATGTGTTGTTTAACGGAGAACGTGATGTTACATCGGTGTTACTTCCTTTTGAACCTCAATTTTGGGTTGTAGATCCTCATGAAAAGTATGGTGATGCGCTCATTGACTACTTTATCGATGTACTCGACCAAAATGCAGTCACCTGTGCGGATGCTTATTTCCGGATTAAGGCTGACCAATTTACAGATACATCTAAATTGTACGTAGCTTTCCATTGGGTTAAACCCGACAGCATCAAGATGTATTATCCTAACATCTACAGAGTAGCGGATAATCATTACTGGGAAGTGCAGTATTACGAAAAGAATTTCACAGAAGGGACTTTGCATTTCCGCTACTTAGCGTCACTACCCACTGCTAAAGATTACGAACTGATGGCTGGTTACGGCAAGGAGGATCTGCTGTTGCTTTACCGTAAAGATTGTAGTGACGACTGGGTTGAAGTGCCCAGCCATCCCGTTGGCAATAATATCCAAGGCTATTTGATTACGGAACACACAGAATCCGGGGAGTATGCTCTGGCTATTGGTGACCACTGTGTAGGGATTGATGAATATGCTTCCCCCCAATTTATTTTATTTCCAAATCCAGCAAATCAATATGTATATTGTCAGTTTGAACAGGCTATAATGCAAGAAACTGAATTATTGATCTATTCGATGGATGGAAAATTAGTCGAAAAAATGATCTTATCCGATCCTAATCAGGCGATTTCTGTATCGCATCTTGCTGTAGGAGAATATGTTGTAAAAGCAGGTTGGAAAGATCAACAATCGGCTTCTTCACGACTTATAATTGTTAGATAATTATGAAT
Source organism: Bacteroidales bacterium UBA5429 (assembly GCA_002427605.1). Classification (GTDB taxonomy): domain Bacteria; phylum Bacteroidota; class Bacteroidia; order Bacteroidales; family WCHB1-69; genus UBA5429. The sequence continues at coordinate 15,022 of DIRT01000023.1, forward strand.
GAATAAATATTATATCAACCATTAAAACAATAGATTATGTTAAAAGAAATCAAAAAAAACTTATTTGCGATTATTTCTGTAGACTGGGACAGACGTTTATTTGACTCTTTAATTCCGCTTCCGGACGGAACCAGCTATAATGCATATTTGATCAAAGGATCGGAAAAAACAGTATTGATTGACAGTACAGACCCTGCGATGTTGGATCGATTGATGACTCCACTTCAAGAGATTTCTAAGATTGACTATGTAATTTCATTGCATACCGAACAGGATCACTCAGGTGCAATTCCTTACGTATTGGAAAAATATCCTGAAGCAGTTTTAATCAGCTCTCCTAAAGCTAAAGAATTGATTATGGATCACTTACTGATTCCGGCTGAAAAAATCAGAACTGTTGAGGATGGCGAAGAGCTCTCATTGGGAGATAAAACTTTAGAATTTATCCATTTTCCATGGGTACACTGGCCCGAAACTATGTTTGCATACCTTAAAGAGGATAAAGTGCTGTATACCTGTGACTTCTACGGTTCTCACCTAGCCACTACAGACCTATTTGCCACTGATGAATGTGTTCTTTATGATGCAGCTAAGAGATACTTTGCTGAAATTATGATGCCTTTCAGACCAACAATCAACAGAAACCTGCCTAAGTTGGATAAATATGATATTGAAATTATTGCACCCAGTCACGGACCACTCCATAACAATCCTAAATTTATTAGAGATGCGTACAACGACTGGCTGTCAGACAATGTAAAAAACGAAGTGATTATCCCTTACGTTTCAATGCACGGCAGTGTTGAAAAGATGGTACAACACCTAATGAAAGAGCTTGAATCAAAAGGAATTACAGTGTATCCATTCAACATGGACGTAGCTGACATGGGCAAATTAGCCATCAGATTGGTGGATGCTGCTACTATCGTTGTGGGAACTCCTACCGTTCTATTTGAACCGCACCCTACAGTGGGGTATGCTGTCAGATTAGCTAATATTTTGAAGCCTAAAACCAAATTTGTTTCAGTTTTGGGATCCTATGGCTGGGGTAGCAAAGTGATTGAGCAAGTAGCAGGCATGATCCCCAACCTCAAGGTTGAAATCATTGATCCTCTGTTGGTTAAGGGTACCCCCAAAGCTGATGATTTCAAAGCAATTGAAAAAATTGCTGAAGCGATCTATCAGAAACATAAAGAATTGGGAATTGCGTAAACAGAAGGCGGATTTCGGATTTCGGATTTCGGATTTAAAATATTGAAACTTTTATCTTAGAAATCCGAAATCTTATTATTAATTATCCCTTTAATAACTCCAACCTAACCTCCAATAAATCAATATATTTGATCTGATTTTCGGGTGATAGAAAGGAGGATTTAATGGTTTGTTTCATTTTTTCTTCTGCCTTAATGAAGCGCTCAAAGGCGTTTGAAATCTGTTTTTCAGCTAATTGTAATTTCAAACCTAGATTAATAAAATCAGACTTGGTCAGTTTCCTTTTCTTGCCCCCAATGGTTAGTGCCATCTCTTCCTTATCTTCCGGAAGATGTAGATTTACATTCAGTAGGTCGTAAGCCGGCGACAAAACCCAATCCTGACCGGATAAAATCAAAGAGAAGTTTTTTAAATGCATGTCATTATTTCCCGTGATATAACTGAAAATCACGACTTCAAAAAGTCGAAGCAAATCGAGTAACGTATTGGATGAGTGCTCTTTGACTGCTTTTCCCACCTTTTCGACAGAGCTTTTATATTTATTTGAAGCTTCTAAAATCTGAAACATGTCCAACATGTGAATTTTCTCTCCCGTTTCCGTACGGTCTATCCGTTTGGTTAGATAAGAAAGTTCTCCCGACTTCAATCGAATCAACGTGGATGGCACAACGGAAATACCACAAAGTTCAGCCATTCGCATAGTCAGATGTTCATTTGCAGGCATTTGAGGAAACAGTTCATTTTGAGGTTTCAAAATATAGTTTCCGCCTAAAGTACCCATTAAGGTTAGTCGTCCTTTTCCGCTATCCTCTAATACATTTTTTATAAAGCCCAAAGAGAGTTTAGGTTGCACACCGGTAACTACTACAGAATTTTCAATCACTTCTTTGGCTAACTCAGCCATCTCTGATAAGGTGTAATCCAAAATCGGTGGTTCGGGAGTTCCAAAAAACTGAACACAACAGGAAGGATGAAAATCACCTTCTGTGTCCAACTTTTGATAGCAATATAAACAGTTCTTACTCATTTTCTTCATTTATTATAATGGGAATGACACTCACAGCACCAATACAATTTTTACAACATGCCAATAGCAAGCCCATACGATCATTCGGATTCAATTTCCAACTTTTAGAGGCGATCTCCAGCAACCAACCTTCCGGGATTAATCCTTCAAAAAAGGGGAATAACCGATTCTCTTTATACACCTGATCCGAAACAGGCATGGAAAAGGTGATCGGTTGATTAGGAAATCGTTCGATATACTCTTTATCGTATTCAAACCAGTATTCTCCATCGTTGGTTTCCGTAATGACCCCGGCAAATTGATCCTGATAAAACACTTTTCCTTGTCTCATGATTCAATCTCTTTATGGTTCACCGGTGCCAATTTATGTCCAAACATCATCAAAACCTGATTCACTTTGACCAGACTCAAATTCTCTTTGCCTTGCTCAATTTTTCGAACAACAGTAAGCGCCACTCCTGCCCTATCAGCAAACTCCTGCTGGGTCAAATTGGCTTCTTTCCGTTTTGTCTTAACTAAATTTGCTAAACTCAATCTCATGATTATATGCTTTTGCAATTATTTTTGCAAAAATACTAAAATTATATCTAAAAACATATAAAATGTGAAAAAAGTATTATTTTATATGTAATTACATATAAGCATCATACACAACACCTCTACTTCCCAATACAAAAATGCCCAAAAATGGTATTGAGGATTTCGTCTGTGGTGATTTCTCCGGTGATTTCTCCAAGGTAGTGAAGAATATGATTGAGGTCTATGGTAATGATATCTGTAGGCAATCCTTCGGCTAAACCTTCTTTGATCTGTTTAATTGAGTCTTCAATTTTCAAAAAGAGATCGTAGTGTCTTACATTGGTGAGGAGAGTATTGTCAGTGATAGCATATTTATTGATTTGAGATGCCAACACTTCTTTTAACAGATCAATATTTACATTTTTTCTTGCAGAAATATACACGATTTCATATTCATTCCAGGTTGAGAAACGGGATGGGAAATCTTCCAACTTATCGATCTTATTCGCTACAATGATAAACACTTTGTTGATAAAATCAGTTTCATTTTCCAAAAAGAGAAGTTCCTGTTCTACTTCTTCAATTGTGGTTTCAGTGATATCCACAAGATATAAAATTACTTCTGCGCGATCTATGGCTTTGAAAGTTCTCTCAATACCATAGCTTTCTACTTCATCTTTAGTGATTCTAATACCGGCAGTATCAATAAAACGAAAGTTGATTCCATCGATGGTAAAGTTATCCTCAATGGTGTCTCGTGTAGTTCCGGGAATATGGGAAACAATAGCACGATCTTCATCCAGAAGCACATTCAACAGGGTTGATTTGCCCACATTAGGCTTTCCGATAATTGCTACGGGAATCCCATGTTTAAGCACATTACCCACTTTAAAGGATTGGATTAAAGCGGTTACATCGGTTTGCAATTCATCCAACAGTTGGTTGAATTGTTTCCTATCAGCAAACTCAACATCCTCTTCACTAAAATCGAGTTCCAGTTCCATTAATGCTGCCAACTGCACAAACTGAGCACGCAACTCTTTGATTCTGTTTGTAAAATTACCTTTCAGCTGATTGATTGCCAGACGGTGTGACGCTTCCGATTGTGAATTAATCAGATCTGACACTGCTTCTGCCTGGGGAAGGTCCATCTTGCCATTCAAGAATGCTCTCATGGAGAACTCTCCCGGTTTCGCTATCCGAGCTCCTGCCTGAATTAACAGTTGCAAAATCTGTTCCTGAATATAGGTTGATCCATGGCAGACTATTTCTACCATATTTTCTCCTGAGAAACTCTTGGGAGCCACATATTTAATCAATACTGACTGGTCAATCAGGCGATCCGCATCAAAAAGTTCGTATAATTTTGCCTGATTGGGGTCTTGCGACAGTATCTTCTGGGGATCTTTTAACAGCTTTCCGGTAATCTCAAAAGCTTTAGATCCTGAAACTCTAATTACAGCCAACGCACCTCTACCCGGAGGTGTTGCCACTGAACAAATTGTATCGACCATATTCATAATCCTATATGTTTTTTTTGCAAAATTAAGAAAAATAGAATGCAAAAAATCCTTTTTGAGGATTTCCATCATAAGATTACGTAATTTTAGCCTAAAAAGTTACATTATTGAATCATATAACAGTTGAATTGTGATATGATCTGTCAAAGCAATTCCAGCTTCCGTTAAAATCAAATGATCATTTTCAATTTGATACCATGCCTTATTTAACAGCGCAATCTCATTCATTATATGAGCATGATAAGCTACTCCAAAATGCTCCTCTATTTTCTTTAAGTTGATCCCTTTAGTAGTTCGTATGGTAAGCAATACTCTTTCATTATAATGATCTGTTAGAGAAAGCTCTTCAACCTCGAAATAGCTTTCTCCGGCTTCAATTGCTTCACAATAAGCCTCTGTAGAGGGTACATTCCAGTAGCGTTTTTCTCCATCAAAACTGTGCGCTGAGGGTCCAAATCCCAAATAATGAGTACTATCCCAATAGGCACTATTATGCTTGGATTCATATCCTGGAATAGCAAAATTGGAAATCTCATAGCGTTTTAACGGAGAATTTGCAATCTTTTCCAGTAACAGATTCATATCTCCGAGAGCGATATTTTCATCCATATCTTTACCTACCTGATAGGCTGAAGGTTTCTTTTGTGCCAACTCTTTGTATAGAATGCTATTTTCTTCCAAGGTGAGAGCATAGGCAGAGAGGTGTTGAATGGGCTGAGAAAGAGCCACCTCCAGGTCATGGAGCCACTCCTTCCCCCCCCTGATTATAATTCCATAAATCAAATCTATCGAAATATTATCAATCTGAGCCTCACGGATATGCCGGATGCCCTCTAATGCTTGCTGTGCAGTATGTCGGCGACCCAAAAAGTGCAAAACGCGATCATTAAAGGATTGCACCCCCATACTAATTCTATTGACACCCAATTCTTTCAACGCACGTAAATAATCGAACTTAGCCTGTTCAGGATTAATTTCAACCGTAAATTCAATCTGAGGGGCTATCTTAAAGTGATGTTTCAGCGCCTCAACAACCAGTGCCATATCCTCGGTAGGAGTTAACGAGGGAGTTCCTCCACCAAAATAGATAGTTTGCACAGTTTCTCTTTGAAGCTCACCTGCACGCAATTCAATCTCTTTCAGTAAAGCTTGAATAAATCTTTTCCGGGTATTCAGGCTTGTTTCAGAGTAAAAATTGCAATAGCGACATTTGGAATTGCAATACGGAAAGTGGATGTAAATAGCACTCATTGTTAAAAATAAAAAAAAGCAGTCCTATCGTAGAACTGCTTTGTACCGCATAGGGGATTCGAACCCCTGATCTTCAGGATGAAAACCTGATGTCCTAGGCCTCTAGACGAATGCGGCATTTGGTCTTTCTTGTTTTCAGAGCGCAAAAATACAACTTTTTTTGATATAAACTGACTTTCTCTGAAAAATATTCTTAAAGCATTCATTTCCAGGGGAATATTTTTTATCATGAACACTAAAAATCCTCTTTTTGAGCGATTTTAAAGGGTTGTCAACCTTTTATTTTAGAAGAATAAGCTCATTTTTTTACAAAAAAGGAAATATTACAACATTCTTTCACTCTTCCATTGAAGAGTCCAAAATCTCAAAAGTGATTCATTTATTTTTAAATCGAGACGAACAATTCGAATTATTTATATACTTTTGTACTCATGAATAAATTGAGTCGAAATTTTTGGCGATTCCCCTGGAAGCTGAAACAAGCGTTTGTAATCGCTTTGAGTTTTCCTTTGATTGGACTCTTGTTGGACCTCGTAACAAGCAGAGATTCGGTCTGGATTCCACAATTTCCGTACAATCTCATCACATTTCTACTCTTTATCGCACTGATCGGACTAATCTCTTTTAGGTACAAAAAGAGCAAATTAGTTCAATTTCTGTCCTGCATACCGGCAAGCATCTCCGCCATTACAGTATTTATTGGTGTCCTGCTGCTGATGGGACTGATTCCTCAACATCCTGACTCAACGCCCTTTGCAATACAACTCCGTCTCAACGACATTTTGAATTCCGGCATCTTCCTTTTCTCGCTTATCTACCTGCTTATCATCCTCACATTCACGATTTTCACCCGCGTTTATCCTTTCCGTTGGCGGAATCTGCCTTTTCTTTTGAATCATGTTGGGTTATTAATAATATTGGGGGGGGCCACAATGGGTTCTTCGGATCTGTATCGTCTGAAAATGTTATGCGCATACGACACGCCGGTCTGGTACGGCACTGATCAAAGAGGAAAGCAGTATAAACTTCCTTTTGCCATTGAATTGAAAAAGTTCCATATCGATTATTATGATCCTGAACTGGTATTGATAGATAGAGAAACTCAAGAAGCGGTAAAAATTAAAGTTAAACCGGATGCTTATGTAAAAAGAGGAAAGAAAGTCAATTTTAACGATGAAGTCAAGATTACTATCGACACCTTTCATCGTCATGCCTTTGAATCGAAGAAAATATTTCTTCCTGCTGAAAGACCGGGTAATACCCAGGCGGTCAAAGTGAGAGTCTATGACGCAGCAACCCAAAAAACATGGAAGGGATGGATCTCCGCCGGTAGCTTTATTCAATATCCTCATCGGATAAAATTACAGCACTACGATTTGGGATTAGCGCCTCCCAAACCTAAGAAATATAGTTCTGAATTCAAACTCTATGAACCTGGTAAAGAACCCGAAACTATCACTTTAGTAGTCAATAAACCTGTTCGAAGCATGGGATGGAAACTATACCAGGTAAGTTATGACATACGAAAAGGGAAATGGTCGGAATATACCATCATTGAAGCTATAAAAGACCCCTGGCTTCCATTGGTTTATATCGGTTTCTACATGCTTTTGGCAGGGGCTTTATTATTAATTTGGCAGGGAGCTAATTTGAATAGAAATGGATAATTTAATCACCTACTATATTGTCGCCGGCTCCATCGTGCTGATTGGATTAATTGCAACTTTGCTTGCTTTCATTGAGAAAGAAAAAAAGTTGCCATTGATCTTTCTAACTATCGGCATATTATGGTTAGGATTCTATATTGCCGTGTTATGGTATAAAATGGGTCATGCTCCCATGAAATCATTGGGAGAAACACGTTTGTGGTATGCTTTTTTCCTTCTCTTTATTGGTTCCATCCTCTATCTGAGATGGGAATACAAGTGGATACTGCTCTTCAGTGTCCTGATGACAGACCTGTTTCTAATTTTCAACATCATCTACCCGGAAAACTTTGACACTTCCCTGATGCCGGCTCTCCAAAGCTACTGGTTTGTTCCCCACGTGATCGTCTACATCTTTGCCTATTCGATGATGAGTATCGCTACCCTATTCTCCTTCAAGGGATTATATCAAATGAGAAAGAAACGTTGGAACACCCAAAGCCTGAACATTATAGATAACTTAGTCTATATTGGATTTGCTTTCCTCACTTTTGGAATTATTTTTGGTGCCATGTGGGCAAAAGAAGCCTGGGGACACTATTGGAGTTTCGACCCTAAGGAGACCTGGGCACTAATCACCTGGCTCATGTACTTACTCTATTTGCACTACAGAAAATTCAAAAATCAAAATGTTCGAATCACACTGATTATATTAATTATCGCCTTTTTGATGCTCTTAACATGCTGGTTTGGAGTCAACTACCTCCCCGCAGCCGCGAAAAGTATTCACGTCTATTAAAGGTAGAAGGTAGAATGATTTCGGATTTCGGAATTTAATTCTTAATGTTTATTTCGACTTTCGACTTTTAAATTTTTTTCTTTTTTTTTGAAATAAAATAAAAGGGGGGCAGGATAGATTTTCCTCTTCAGTTATATCATTTCCCCACTCTGAAATATTGTACCTTTTAAGAGAAATAGTGTGCAATTAAGAAATGCAAATCGGATTGTTTATCTATTGCCATCATGGTTGGTTTATTGAAAACTCCTTTAACAGTAGATTGATCATTAAACTTTTCACTCCAAATCTTGTCAAGATTATAAATTTTTGATTCCGAAATCCGAAATCCGAAATCCGAAATTTATTATATCTTTGTAGGTTATAATACAATGTTTATGAAACGTAAAATCATCCTTATAATAGTTTTGGTAAGTCTTGTTGCAGGGTTCCATTCCTGTGTTGATCCTTTTGGCTTTGACGCTGATTTATTGATCGGCAAGTGGTCGAGACCTTCTCCTTTTGCTACACCGGAATATCCCGGCGATGAGTATTATCGCTACGATGAAGGTGGATTGGGCGTAACCTGGGACACCTCAGATGATGTTACTGAAGAGGAAGCTCAAAAGTTCACCTGGAGTGTGAATGGCTCCAGACTTACTTTAGTTCACGAGATTGAGATGGGAGGAAGCGTTACCAAAATCTATACCCTCTCTACTCTCACCTTTGACAAACTTATTTACAAGGATGAATTCGGCAAAGTTTATACATTTCAAAAAGTTCAGTAACCTTCAATTCCCACTATGAATCCAAAACTTAAAAAAGCATTAAAAATCACAGGAATCAGCTTGGGATCATTGATCGCTCTGCTGATTATTGCCGCAGTAATTATCTCCTGGGTTATTGTTACCCCTAAAAGATTAACCCCCATTGTACGCTCTCAGCTCAAAAACTACATCACCTGTCAGGCAGACCTGAAAGAGGTGGAGTTGACCATATTTTCCACATTTCCTCAAATCGCCTTACGAATTGATGGATTGACACTGATTAATCCTACTCCGGGAACCGATCAGGACACTTTGCTCGCTTCTCAATCTGTAGATGCAGAGCTCAATCTGAAAGCATTGCTCTTTCACAATAAAGTGCTTGTTGACGGGGTCACCATACACAAAGCAAAAATTTCTGCTTTTGCAGACTCTACCGGTCGAACTAACTTCGATATCTTCAAAGAGAGTGATCCTAAAAAAGAGTCTGAACCATTTGATCTGATAGCCTTGAAATCCTTGAAACTGGAAGAGAGTGATGTCAGTTTTAATGATTATCAAAATGGGTACTTTTTCGATGCTAAGAAACTGGATCTCAAGCTTCAAGATTTGGAGATAACACCGGAGGAGCTTACCGCTATGCTCAAACTTAAATCACCGGATCTCTACTTCAAAATGGGTGAAGATATCTACTGGGATCATCGGGATATGGATTTGTCACTGGGTGCGGGATACCACATGGAGAGCGGCAAAATCACCATTCAGGATTTACAGCTCAACCATCAAAAGAACCGAATTGAGGTAGATGGAACCATTGAAAGTAATCCTGACGGGGATATGGTACTGAACCTGGACTATGCATTACAGACAGACTCAATCCGTGAAACGATAGCTTTGATCCCCCTATTTTTAAGAGAATCCCTGGATGGTATTGAAATGGAAGGAAAAGGGGAACTCAAAGGTAAAGTCAGCGGAATCTTTAATGATAGCTTAATGCCATTAATCACCGGGGAATTAAAACTGAAAGAGTTTGTTGCCTACCTGGAAGGAATGGAAAACATTGTCCTCAGAGAGGGAGTTGGCAATTTTAACTACCATATCGACTTAAATCAGGAAGATGAGAGTCGTGTTCAGGTTAATAACTTTAAATTCAATACCTTAGATTCAAAATTTGAGATGAAAGGGTTGATTACTGAACTCTTCGATGCAGTCCGATATAATGGTAATCTCAAAGCAGATTTGCACTTACCCACACTTTCCAAAGAGTTTGCGGAACCGGAAGGATATCAAGTGAATGGCAAGATGGCGTTGAATACCCAACTCAACACTACTTTAGATGATTTGACCCAGCTCAATTTGGATAAACTGCTCGTTCAGGGTAATCTGAAACTGGAACGTTTTAGTCTGATAGGTGCAAAAGACACCCTCTTCTTCGAAACTCCCGATGCACAAATCAATCTCAGGATGAACCAAGCGGGAAAAGATCGTAAAAAACAGTTCCTGGAAGCCCGAATCAGTTCCTCACAAATGAAAGGCACGATGGGTAAATCGATCGATTTCAACCTGGATAATGCCAACCTGCACGTTGATGGATCCAACTTTACAGATTCTTTGCAACTGTTAAAGATTGCCTGTGAGTACCAAATTGGGCACTTAACAGGAAGAATGGACAGCGATAATGCAGAATTAAGTGAGATCAAAGGGAAAGCATCTATAGAAGAGTTGCGCCAACTCAAACAAAATCTGTACAATATTGACCTCAAAGCATCTCAAATTGCTGCTACTACCGGTGAAGGGGAAGACAAAATGGATATTGCTGCGGATGCGATCTCGCTCAAGTTTAATATCCATGAGAAATATACCGAGAGCAACCCGCTACTGCAATGGAATCCTGTAGGAGATATCCAATTGACAAATGGGAAAGTCAAAATGGCAAGTATCCCGGAAACCATCTACATTCCGACCATCAGTTTTATAGCTGAAAAGGATGAATATCGGATCAAAGAGAGTAAAATTATCTTAGGAGAGTCTGACTTTTCATTGATTGGAACCCTTTCCAATTTACAACCCTATCTTAAAAATGAGGGGATCCTCCATGGCGACTTTCAGTTTATTTCCACTCAAACAGACATCAACCGCATTATGGATTTGACCAGTGCGGAAAGTGGCAGCGAAGAGGTGGACCTCCCTCCTACTCCACGTGCTGAAGGCGATCCTTTCCTGGTACCTTTGAACATGAACGTGAAGTTAAACACCCGAATCGATCAGGCGCTCTTCAACGGCAGTATTATCCGCAATATCAAGGGAGATCTCTATGTCAAAGATGGCAAGCTGATACTGGACGGACTTAAGGCAACACTCCCCGGAAGCGACGTAGTTGTGACCGCTTTATATAGAACTCCACGCAAAAATCACCTCTTTATAGGAGTCGATTATCACATGTTGAATGTTGAAATTGAGAACCTCTTAACCATGTTCCCCGACATCGACACCATGATGCCGATGCTGAAATCGTTCAAAGGAAAGGGAGAGTTTCACTTCGTTGCGGAAACCTATCTTTTCTCCAACTATGACCTCAAAAAGTCCACTATTCGCGGTGCTGCGGCCATCAGTGGTCAGGACTTGGTTTTAATGGATGGAGAGACCTTTACAGAAATATCTAAAATACTGATGTTCAACAAGAAAACAGAAAATAAGATCGACTCCATTGCTGCTGAGTTCACCCTTTTCAAAAACGAAATCGATGTTTATCCATTCTCCATAAAAATGGACAAATATCGGGCGGTAATCAGTGGTAAGCACAACCTTGACATGAGCTTCATCTATCATATTTCGTTAGTAGAATCGCCCATCCTCATCACTATCGGGGTGGATGTTTCCGGCACACTGGATGACCTCAAAATCCGTCCGGTCATCCCACGTTACGCTGAATATTTCCGTCCTGCCCGTTCGGAAGCGTTCACCAACGAGCAGTACAACTTGAAGAAGATGATCAGGGAGGCTTTATTAATGAAGTTGGAATAAAAATAATTGGGGGGGGGTGACAAAACATCCCCCTTTTTTATATTTATCGCATTCATTCCGTCAATTCGTCACAATTTAGACATTTTCATGAGAATTTGACCCACTGTATGACACACATTTCCGAAGAGGAATAGTTCCCCCGCACCTGACAAAAATAAGTAAAAAGTGACAAATTGTCATGATTCCCCCTTTTATTTTAATTAAAAAAAGAAAAAAAGATAAAAAAGAAGAATTATGGTCCACTTTTTTGTTTGGCACCATTTTTGTTTATATAAAGGTGTAGAAAACAATTTAAATATTAACATTATATAAATACGAAATTATGGGAAAAATTATTGGAATTGACTTAGGAACAACAAATTCATGCGTATCCGTTATGGAAGGTAACGAACCTGTTGTTATACCTAATAGCGAAGGAAGAAGAACAACTCCTTCGATTGTGGCTTTTGTTGGGGAGAATGAGCGTAAAGTAGGTGATCCTGCGAAAAGACAAGCGATTACCAACCCTACTAAAACAATCTATTCGATCAAACGTTTTATGGGTGAAACTTACGACAGAGTAGCGAAAGAATGTGAAAGAATACCTTATGTTGTAGAGAAATCGAGCAACAATATGCCACGCATCAAAATTGATGACAGACTATATACTCCACAAGAAATTTCGGCTATGGTACTTCAAAAAATGAAGAAAACTGCCGAAGATTACCTGGGAACTGAAATAACCAAAGCTGTTATTACTGTGCCAGCTTACTTTAGTGACTCACAAAGACAAGCTACAAAAGAGGCCGGAGAGATTGCAGGTTTGAAGGTAGAAAGAATTATCAATGAGCCTACTGCAGCGGCATTGGCTTACGGTTTGGACAAGAAGAAATCAGACTCTAAAGTGGCTGTGTTCGATTTGGGTGGCGGAACTTTTGATATCTCTATCCTTGAGTTAGGAGATGGCGTATTTGAAGTGAAATCAACCAATGGAGATACTCACCTGGGTGGTGACGACTTTGACCACGCGATCATCGACTGGTTAGCAGAAGAGTTCCAAAAGGATTATAATATCGACTTAAGAAAAGATCCGATGGCGTTACAACGCTTGAAAGAGGCTGCTGAAAAAGCTAAGATTGAGCTTTCCAGCTCCACTTCTACCGAGATCAACCTACCTTATATTATGCCTATAGATGGAATTCCTCAACACTTGGTGCGCACTTTGACCCGTGCACAGTTTGAGCAATTGACCTACGATTTAATCCAACGTACTATTGAGCCTTGTAAAAAAGCATTAGCTGACGCAGGTTACAAAACATCTGACATCGATGAAGTACTTTTGGTGGGTGGATCAACCCGTATCCCTGCTATCCAACAAGTAGTAGAGAATTTCTTCGGCAAAGCACCTTCAAAAGGTGTTAATCCTGACGAAGTAGTAGCCATTGGTGCTGCAATCCAGGGAGGCGTATTAAGTGGTGATGTAACCGACATCTTACTTTTGGACGTAACTCCACTTTCACTCGGATTGGAAACTTTAGGTGGTGTGATGACTCGCTTGATCGAAGCCAACACAACTATCCCAACCAAGAAAACAGAAACCTTTACTACCGCTGTGGATAATCAAACCTCTGTTGAGATCCATATCCTTCAAGGGGAAAGACCCATGGCGAATCAAAATAAGAGTATCGGACGCTTCCACCTTGACGGCATCCCCGCTGCTATGCGCGGAATTCCACAAATCGAAGTCACTTTCGACATCGACTCCAACGGAATTTTGAATGTAAGCGCTAAGGATAAAGCCAGTGGTAAAGAGCAAAAGATCCGCATTGAGGCTTCCTCCGGATTGACAGATGAGGAGATCAAGAGAATGAAAGCGGAAGCAGAAGCCAACGCTGAAGCGGACAACAAAGCGAAAGAAGAAGTTGAAAAGCTCAACAATGCTGACTCGTTAGTGTTCAACACTGAAAAACAACTCAAGGAGTTTGGCGACAAGATTCCTGCTGAAGACAAAACATTGATCGAAGCAGCTGCTGCAAAACTAAAACAAGCTCATGCAGACAAGAACTTCAGCGCTATCGATGAGGCTACAACCGAGTTGAACAATGCATGGAACAACGCTTCACAAAAGATGTATCAGCAAGGCGAAGCACAAGGGGCCTCTGCCCACACACAAGATTTCAACTACGGAAATCAGCAGCAAGACGGTGCTACCGACAACCAGGGCAGCAACATGGATGGCCACGTAACTGACGTTGACTTTGAAGAAGTGAAGTAATTCACCATTATACAATAACAATAACGCGAACCAGACGTAAGAGCAATCTTGCGGCTGGTTTTTTGATTCAATATTTTTTTATACTTTTGTGGTTTATTTTACTTAAGAGCATGGTACATAATATCTACATTACAAGATTTGAAGTTACTCCGGAAGGAGAAGAGGTGATTAGTCAGGAAAAAACATTGCAAACTGTTCAGGTAGAAGATGAGATGGGACAGGTTGTTCAAGTGTTGAACTATGACGAGCTTAATGGTGAATTGGTGCGGGAAATCCGGAACAAATACAATGAAAAAGGAGAGTTGGTACGGGAAGAACATCGCTATATGCAAGATGATATTGAATATGAGGATTTTAACGCCTATCAATATGATGAAACGGGACGGATGACTGTAAAAATGGAACAGTTTTATGGAGATGATACGGTCTACACTACCCAATACATCTATGAAGGAGATCTTCTAATGCAAGTAGATCACTACATCAACGAGAGTTTTGACTATACTGAAACTGAATTTGAATATCAGGATAACAGATTGGTTAAAGAGACCCATTATGATGAGTATGAGGAGCTTGTAAGTACCGTTATCTATCATCGGGATGAGAACGGATGGGTTAATCAATGGGTGAAAAACGAAATCCGAGATAAAGATCGCCGTACTGTGGATTATTCCTACGATGAGAATGGCAATCCAATCAAAATCTTGACCTACAACTTTAAAAACACACTAATTCATGCGCAATATCTTACCTACGACGAATTGAACCGGGATCTGGTTACAGAGTGGGAAGATCTGGACAAAAAAGGTAAAATAGTGAAGGAATATCAAGGCAAGTTGATTCATAAAATCCAACTTTTCAACGCAGAGGATCAACCTGAAACGGTGTATGAGTATTTCTATAATGATGAGGGACAAATTAAAGAAACTCATGTTTACCGTTGGGATCCTTTCCATATTCATGCACTTTACCTTGCCGAAATCACTACGCATGAAAGAGTAGCTGAGTGATGAAAAGGCTTTTTATAGCTGTACCGGTCACACTTTCTCCCTCTTTGCAGGAGAATAGTAACCTTTTACGAGAACATTTACAAAGAGATCAAATTACCTGGGTGGCACCCCATCTGCAACACTTGACACTGAGATTTCTTGGAAAAACTCCACCCCAATGGATCGATCCATTGCAAGAAGCAATTCAGAATTGCGCTCAACAGGCAACTCCTTTTACACTGGAACTCAATCGTTTGGGCTTATTTGGCAGTCGCTACGCACCCAAAGTGATCTGGTATGGCTTTGAAGAGTTTACACTGTTTAAAAATCTTTTTGAGATACTTGAACCTCAGCTGATCAAGATTGGATTTGAACCCAATTATGGCAACTTTGTTCCTCATATTAGCGTTGGACGAATCAGAAAGGTAGAGAACAAAAAAAGATTCTCCGAAGCGATTACAAAACTGCAACCTAAAGAGACACAAACAATTCATGTAGATCAATTGGTTTTGTATCAAAGTAAATTGCATTCGGATGGACCTATTTACCGGAAATTAGCCACTTTCCCATTTGCACAATAAGCTATGAATGAGAAATTTAAATATATCACCATTGATGATGAGCGTGCCACTCACCTGATTATTCAGCACCTGATGAAGGAGGAGGATGAGTGGGTCTCATTGGAAGAGTTTCAAGATCCCATTGCTGCCTTGCACTACATCAACGCACATCCTGAAATCGATCTCGTTTTTCTGGATATTGACATGCCCTACCTCAGTGGATTTGAATTATTGCAGCAGATCGAACATCAACCGTTGGTGGTGATCATCACTGCTCATGCACAGCGTTATGCAGTGGAAGGGTATCAGTTCATCTCCAAAGGGGTAATCCACCTGCTCGAAAAGCCAATTGATCAGGCACGTTTGAAAGATGCACTGAATTACTTTAAAGAGTTGAAATCAGCAGAAATCAGAACTCCGGTACCCGTAGAGATTGAAAGCGGTGCTTTGGAACAGTTGATTGTCCAAAAGAAAAACGAGTGGCACACTCTTGCTGTTGCCGATATCACCCATCTTTCCGTTGACGGAAATTATGTTTATTTTTACACTACAGACCAAAACAACTACACCAAATATTGTAGCCTGGACGAAATCCTTAAACAGTTACCTCAATCCCTTTTCGTTCAGGTAAATCGTCAGACCGTAGTCAATTTGATGCATGTAGAAAGCTACACACAAAGTCAAATTCAAATTCGCAATGCAACAGATGAGACACCTTTATTGATTCCTATCTCTCACCGTCGCAGGAAAGAGGTTTATGAACAAATTACAAAATTCAAGGAAAAACTATCCTAAAAAGGGAATCACAAGCGTAACACTATATTGCGACTCTTGGTCATCAATTTGCAGTTGATATTGATTCGGATAGAGCAAATCCAAACGCGTTTTTAGGTTTTTTAACCCGATTCCTGTAGTTTTTTCTTGTGTTGGCTGCTGTGTCCATTTATTATTCACACAACTAAAAAAGAGTTCTTGATTATTTCTGTTCTCAAAATGAATCTCCACAAAGCCATCTCCTTGCTTAGGAACATATTTAAATGCGTTTCCTATTAGGGGTTCAAAAATAAGGGGGGGAATTAGTAATCGCTCTGGGAACGTATCAGCGTAAAATGAAAGCTTTACTTTGTTGTCAAACCGTTTATTCTCCATCTCTGTATATTGCTGATAGAAAGCGATCTCTTCTCTCACGGTTACGCGTTCTTGATGCGATTCATCCACATAATAGTGCAATAGTTTGGAGAGCTGCAAAATATAGTTGGGTAATTTTTTATCTTGCACAATGGCATCCGCATAGATGGAGTTGAGTACATTATAGAGGAAGTGAGGAGTAATCCTGGATTTTAGATAATTTGCCTCCACCATAAACTTCTCTCTTTCAAGTCGTTGTACCTTTTTAGCCTCCCGATAAAACAGCAAAAGCAGGAAGAAAAGTAAAAATCCCAATTGACGCAGACCAATAAAAAAATAGAGTGAATTGATATATTGGTTGAGCAGTGCTTCTTCAATAAAAAGCTGTTTTCGGACAATCGGATCCGCTATGCGTACCTCTATAATAGTGATCAAAATGACAAGAGCAAGCGAAGCAATCCAATAGATAGCTTGACGACCCTTTTTATAAAGTTGTGGGAAAAGTAAAAAGTAGTTGAGATAGATTATACCCATGATCATCAAAACAGAAAGCAGTTCCCTTTGAACTCCAATTGTAGGACGAATAAAGGAGTATTTGACGAAGAACCATCCCGTCAATACCCAAAAGAGAATGTGTGCTGCTATTTCAGTAAATCTTTTCATTACTCTTCCTCTTCGTTATCAAATAATGGGGTTGCAGTAAAAGAAACGCGCTCATAGTAGAACAGATCATCTTCAGTATCACGTTTGATATATTGCTCCGGAATATTCATCCAACGGTAACGCCAGTTTACCCAACTACCTGAAACCCAGAAAGATCTTCCGGGGAACAGCATAAAGTCATTGTCGGCTAATTCGTCTGATATGTTGAGAGAATCGAGCAATGCAGGAGGTAACGAGGTAACAATATAATATGAGTAGGGATCACCCGGAACAAAAGAGGGATGACTCTCTCCCACTTCAATCAAGAAGGCAGTATTAACAGTACAGGCGTTGCCCGGTCCACGACAAGGCACATGGGTTAAAACGCCATTAATCATGACACAGCCGGTGCACTCCGATGCCTCATGTCCCATTTTTATAGAGGCTTGACAAATCGCTTTATTATTTTGTGTATAGCCAATAGTTTGTGCTACTGTTTGAGGTTGAGTATCCTGCACCACATTTTCGCGAGGCAGGGGTTCAGGATCTGGTGTGCAAGTCCAGAAGAAGAGAGCGATGAATATGCTCCCCCCTAATTTTATTAATAAAAAAGAAAAAAAAGACAAAAAAGATCTTTTCATGATGATTTTTATTTTGAGTCCACATATTGATAACGCCAACGTAACAGGTTTGAATTATCTTGTTGAACGTAAACATGTGTTGGATATTTATTTTTCTGATATTCAAGTGTATAGAATGTCTTCTCACAACCGACAGGGGTACCGTAATGCTCTTCAAAAGTGGAAGTAACGAAATTGTTTGCGGAGTAGGCAGTGAGCGGACTCGAAGGAAAAGAGAAGTAGTTGATAAGCACGAATGGAAGACCGTAAAGCGGATTGGGTTTGTTGTCGTACTCAAACTGAGCCAACATGGTGTAGCCATTGAAATAAACAGTCTCCATCTCTTCAATATTTTTATTCTTTACTTTCAGATTAGTCTGCGAGATCAGTTGCAAATTAGCTGATTTAGAGGAAGATAAACTTTCTAATTGAGCAGTCGAATGACTGTGCATGACGTGAGCATAGAGGGCGTTGGGACGTTCCAACAGACTCTTTTCAGGGAGATGAGCCGGCACGATGAAAGATTGATATGCGTAAAGGGTGCCGTGGTGACGGTAAAATGTATCCACCTGAAAGAGCATGTTCGGATTGTTGTAATAGGAGATTTTTGACATTTTCTTATCAATATAATCGACTAAAACGTATCCGTAAGACTCTGAATTAAAGTATCCTATAATTTCCGAAACTTGATTATCAGGATTATACTCCATCTTAAAGTAAGTAAACTCGTCAAAAATCACCTTTTCAATCTGATTCTCTTTATTGTACCTAAACTTCGCAAAAGGAGTTGTAGGTGATTTTTCAGTGTCATAGATGGCGCTTAATCGGGATTTGGGATTATAAACATCCTCTTCCTCCCGGCAGCCGGAGAAGCAAAGCAGCGACAGTAGTAACAAGAAATATAATAGTTTACGCATAACGATATGAATCATCATGCAAAGATAATATAAATCATAAAGTATGACAACTATATTGTGAAATATATGATGAAAATATGATTAGTGTTAGTCTAATTCTTCTTCGTGCAATTCGAGCCACTCAAACTCTTTTTCTTCAACCAAAGTTTTGATCTCTTCATATTGTTTGTAGAGGGAACCATCGGCAATTTGCTGAGCATAGGTTATAGGATCTTCCAGGTGAGCTTCTATTTCGGCTAACCGAGTATGGAGCTCTTCGATCTCTTTTTCCAATCTATTGAGTCTGTTTTGTACTTTTCTTCGTGCCGCTTCCCTCTCTTTACGCTTTTCATACTCTATTTTATTGGCTCCGGGTGTTTTAGCTTCTCTTGTTTTATTTTTTTGGGCAATTTCCAGTTCTTTCAGATTATCCAGTTTTTTCTTTTCAAGAAACTCATGAAGATCACCAATAAAGTTATGAATTTGATGGTTTTTAAACTCGACAATACGATCAATTAAACCATCCAGAAAGTCTCTGTCGTGAGATACGAGAATCATGCTTCCCTCATATTGGAGCAGAGCATTTTTCAGCACATCTTTCGACTGCATATCAAGGTGATTGGTCGGCTCGTCGAGGATTAAAAGATTGAAAGGGGATAGCAACAGTTTAGCGAGTGCCAATCTCGACTTTTCTCCACCGGAAAGCACTCCTACCCTCTTTTCGCTATCCTCCGGAGTAAAGAGAAAACGTCCCAGAATCGTTCTAATTTTCGTCCTAACGTCTCCTACTGCAACATGGTCGATAGTTTCAAACACTGTTTTTTTTGGATCTAAAAGCAGTGCCTGATTTTGTGCATAGTAGCCTATCACCACTTGATGTCCCAAGCGAATCTCTCCCTGTTGTGGTTCCAGCTCTCCGACAATCGCTTTCACCATGGTCGATTTACCCTCCCCATTCTTTCCGACAAAAGCCACTTTTTCGCCCCTTTTCAAATGAAAATTGACCTGCTTAAGTACCTGCAGATCACCATAGCCCAGGTTTAAATCTTCTGTTTCGACAGTAACTTTACCCGAGTGCGGCGCCGGAGGAAACTGAAAGGAGATCGAGGATTGATCCAGTTCATCCACTTCAATCAGTTCCATCTTTTCCAACATTTTCACTCTACTCTGTGCCTGTTTTGCTTTGGTAGCTTTATATCTGAAACGTTCTATAAAACGCTCTATTTGTGCTATCTCTTTTTGTTGATTTTCGTATGCAGCAGACTGAATCTCAATCCGTTCCATCCGCTGTTGGACGTACTCGGAGTAGCTGCATTTATAATCCTGGATGGTACCCAGTGTAATTTCCACTGTTCTATTGGTCACCCGATCCAAAAATGTTCTATCGTGGGAAACCAGTAACAATGCCCCATCATAGTTTGCGAGATACTCTTCCAGCCATTGGATAGATTCGATATCCAGGTGGTTTGTAGGCTCGTCCAGAAGTAGAATCTCAGGCTTTTGGAGTAGGATTTTAGCGAGAGCTACTCTCATTTGCCATCCTGAGCTGTACTCTTTGAGAGGTCGATCAAAATCTTGAGCCGGAAACCCCAGTCCTAGCAGTACTTTTTCAGTCTCTGCCTCCATGGTATGTCCCCCAATTAAATGAAAACGTTCATTAGCATCTGCCAGCTGTTGTGTTAACTTGATGTAGCTTTCAGACTCATAATCGCTTCTTTCTGAGAGTTCCCGGGTTGTATGATCAATCTTCTTCAACAAACCCATCTGTTCAGTAAAAGCATTCATTGCCTCCTCCCATACGGTAGTTTCAAAATTGGCAACCATCTCCTGTGGGAGATAACCCGTTTTATGTCCGGAAGTGATAATCATGGTTCCCGATTCCGGCTCCAGAAGTCCATGAATAATCTTCAGTAATGTACTTTTTCCGGCTCCATTTTTACCCACCAAACCAATACGATCCCTATCCCCCACGACAAAGGATATCTCCTTAAAAAGAATTTCACCATTAAACCCAATAGAAATATTGGAGAGTGTAATCATAGTACATTATTGAGCTAATAGCAAACGAACACTGAATCCTGTTTCCAGGTTCATATTGTTGTTGGTTAAAGATGTCTTAGGTCTGTTAATAACTTGGTTGTAGTAGTATCGTAATCCCACCATTTGGCTAATTTGATAATCTGCAGAGATATTAATTGTGACAGTGAGCATACCGGCTGAGATTTGATTTTGATTCTCTTCAATTTTCCTCAATACTGTCATGTTATCTCTCAATGCAAATCCAACTGTCATATTTAGGTCACTTACCGTTTGTCTTTTCTCACCGGAAAACACAAATCCCAATTTCAGATCTTTAAAACGATATCCAGAGGAGATTGATATCTCATTGGTATTAACCTCTGTAATCTGGTTATTAGCAAAGCTCATTGACACATTTCGACCTTTTTTATACTCCACTTTTAGCATTAAACTATTCTTCAATGTCATATCAAACCCGATAAAAGGTCCAAACTGTTCATTAATTGCAATCTGTTGAAAATCTCTTTTTGCGATAAAGTTGCCTAATGGGTCTATAGCTGTCGGATTCCCTTGCGCATCCTCTTCATAGTTAATATTTGTTGAGAAGTTACCTACAGAATAAGTATTGGTGTAGGAATGGGACAGAGAGAAGTTTTGGAAATATTTCGCAAAGAACTTGTTTCTTGTCAATCCGTTATAGTTCAATCTCCAGTTCGGCATCGGAATTTTAGGGAATGGTGAGGTTACATCCAATTTTGCACTATTTTGTCCTCCGTACGTAGCCAGAAATGCAGCTGTCAACACTTCCTTATTGACGCCGCTATAACCGATCGGGAATCCGGTTTCTGGATCCATCTCTCCGGTATAGTTTGGATTATGAGAAGAGATTCTCTCAGCCATCATCTTTCTCAGGTCTCTAAATTCCTGGAAAATTTTATCCGGATCACGGAAGAAGGTTGCCAATCCTATCGAAGAAATAGTAAATGTTCCCGAAGTCATCGGTGAATAATGGTGCATCACTCCCTCTGAATCTGCTCTAAAATACTCTGTAAATGATTGAGTATATACCCTATTTGCTGTCACGTCAATCCTAAAATTATTAAACGGCTCCACATTAGCTCTCACATTGATGGTTTGATTTTTACGCTGTAAGAAAGGGGTATTCAGCAATGTATCTTTAGTGAGCCATCCACCTTCAACTGCCATACGTTGTATATCTGGTTGTCCACCCAAAATAAACAGCGCTCCGGGTGAACCGTTCACCAGACTGGCACCAAACAGATTAGGCGAGTACATATATCCCGGCAAGGTTGTTCCATTCCCTTGTGAAACATTAAAGGAAACATTACGAACCATCATCAGGAAGCGTAGGGAGTGATCTAATATGAGCTTACCAACATTTACTTTAACTGTATCTTTTGTTTGATTTTCATTTTTGGGGTTATCCTCCCGCCTGCCTCCCGCTCTTCCTGCCGGACTTTGCGGGCGCCGTTGAGAACCCTGATTCACTTTTTTCAAATAAGGGATTAGATCGTAAAGAGTTACCAAATTGAAGTTCACATTAGCCTGCATTTGGTTTGAGTTATCAATTGTATTTCCCAAATTAGCCAAGGAAAGTGGTGAAGCAGTAAAATTGTAAGTAGCGTTATAGGTTAGATTGGTATTGATCCACTTAAAGAGTGGTATTTTATTAAGAGGCACCTGCCAGGAACCATCAATTCTCTGCATAAACTGAGTCGACCTACCTCCGGTTCTAAAGCTAAGCCATACAGAATCCTTTTTCTCACGTGTATCCAATAATCCCGGTGGTTCATCAATACGAGATGTAGAGAGTGCTTTATAGTTCAAACGCAAGGCTTGTGTTAAATCCCACTGTACAGAATAATCTCTTACCCACATAAAGTTCTTCACGATACTGGTATCAATGATGATATTTCCTTTACTCTTAGGTCTTAACTTGAATTCATTCAACTCTCGGGTAACTGTAGTTCTAAAGGTTACATTCTTAGGCAGTGGATTGATATTCACGTCCCTGATAATCTGTAACCATGAAGATTTTAAGAACTTCACTCTGGAGAATGGACGATAATTCTTAGGGGTACTTGTATAGGTGTAACCTATCTGACCTTCATGGCGAGTTTCATTATCAAACTCTACATCCACATCCCGTTTAGCTACTTCTGAATAGGCATAAGAAAAGTCTAAATTTTCTATATCCCAAGGTCTAATTTTTAGCGGTTTATTCAGGTCTCGTTCTTTTCTTACGTTGGTAATATTAAGATTTTGACGTTGTACTAATACAGTCGTCATCGCCCGAACCGAATCTCTTTCGTCTGCGTTATCAAAAGTTGCCAAATCCTCAATCAATAATACATCGGGATTCAACGGGTTGTATTCCGGAAGTTCTCCTACTTGAGAAAAGTCGTAGTGGAAAGGCACTTTAATATTCCATTTTTGAGGGAAGAGCACTTTTCCTCCATCCAGGTTAGTAGCCACATCTACACTATACTTTGTGGCGATTTGTCTATCTGTTACGGCTTGTTCCAATGATCCAAATCCGGGTGTTGAATAGGTAGAAGAAAGTGTTAAATCGCCCAGGTCTGCCAGATTCATCCGTACTCTACCCAATGCTGCCATTCCTGATCGGTCATCAAAGCCCACCAGGCGCAGCTCATTAAACCAGATTTCTACCGATTTAGGGAGCATATCATCCCCATCATTAAGCGATCGTTTTTTAGGATTTCTTACTCCCAGCATAATCGTATTCACTGAGGCCAAATTGGGCATTCCAAGAATAGTCACTCTATTTCCATTTTCCAGATGATGCACATAAGGAGTTGCATTATTGATATGATGTCCCTCTCTAACTGCTTTATTACGAAGTTGCTTAATATCTACTATCGAATCTAAAACAATGGCCATTCTATTTTTAACCGGCCAGATCAATGTTGAATCCTTACCGACACCCCAGGGAGTTATTTCTATTGGAATCTCGTACTCATAGTAATTCTCAGTAAAGTCACTACCCAAGCGTATAAACACTGTTATATCTCCCGGTCTAAGGTCTCCTGAAGTGTACAGATCTTCAGCGTGGATAAACATCTCCAGCTTTTTAAATTGACGCATGTCAAAATTGGCATTTTTGTATACTGCTCTGGCATCACCATCCGCCAATTCAGCAATTTTCATAGAGAGTGACTGCTCATTTTGCTGATAAACAACGAGACCACTAATTTTTTCTCTCTGAATCCCGGGAGGTAAAACATAAGGAATAGGAACGCGATTTGCATTCTCCTCAAAATTTACTGTACCAACATTAACAACAGTATTGACATCTCCTCCGGGAACATAATCTCCATCTTCATAAAGTTCATGAGTATATGTTCTCCAATTACTCTTTACCAGTTCAAAAGTAGCCAAACGACAAATAATCGGCTCTTCAAATTCTCTCATGAAGACCCTCATAAATCGAATTGAGTGGAAGCCTGAGATATTTCCTACTACCTGATCAGGATTCTTGATTGGAATACGGAACTGGTACCATTTTGTGATCGGTGAGGTTCCATTGGGTAATCTTTCCGGAACCCCTTCATAGATATCATTGATATAATTTTCACCCACATTCATCCGATCGGGTCTCAACTCAATTACATATTGGTAATATTTTTC
This sequence comes from Bacteroidales bacterium UBA5429, assembly GCA_002427605.1. Taxonomy (GTDB): domain Bacteria; phylum Bacteroidota; class Bacteroidia; order Bacteroidales; family WCHB1-69; genus UBA5429. The sequence goes on from DIRT01000023.1 coordinate 39,537, forward strand.
CTCTTCACTCAGTGTATTGTCATTATTCACATCCTCCACATCAGGCTGTGTTGTCTCTGCTGCCAGGTATGACTCATTTGTCTGAGTATGCGCAGGCGAGTTTCCTTGTTGATTATTGTATTGTTTATAACGCTCGATAATTTTCACATCCTGTTCATCATAATCGGAACCCCTAAAATAGTGGAAGTTATCTGCTGATGGATCCTGTAGTGCATTTTGATAAGCCATAGAGGTTTCTCCGAACTGGTTTCGGAGCAATTCCAGATAGGTTTCATTAAAATGCTGTTGCTCCATTTGATCTGTCAATCCATCCAATCCCACGTCCTGGAAAGGTCTGGCATTTGGATCATTATCAAACGAATTGATAATCTGTTGAATAGTAGGAACACGTCCCCACACAGTATACTCAACATCTTCATCACTTCCATCACCGGGTAGTCCATTTTCAAAGAACTTCTTACCATCACGCAGAATATCCTCAGAGATATCACCCAGGTTAAACACCAGTTTTCCTCCTTTATGATTAGGATTCTCAATAAACGGATCCATCATCCAAAACTCGATATACTCGTAGTTATTAGATTCAAAATCGGTATAATCGAAACGTCTCATAATCCCGCCCCATCGTGATCCGGGATCATTTAATGATCCATCAGCATCAACCCCTGCGGAGAATCCTTCAGACCCATCTACATCGTAGTTATATGGCCCTCTTTCTGTAGGGAAGAACGCAAGGTTAAATACAGGCATATAGGTAGACTGCGCTGCAGAGGAATACTCTCTATTAGGGAAGAGTTCCGGTTCATAAACTGCTCTGGCGTAAGGCGCAGATTGATCATCTTTTGTTAAATTAGGAGGAGTTGCAGTAGTATTGGCATAGAAAAGCGGGTCTATAATATACCATGCTAATTTAGCACGATTAAAACCGTATGCCAATTGTCTTCTTGCAGGTTCACTGGAACTTACCGGCATTGCTTCTCTAAACCAGTGAGGTTGTCCTTGCGGAGTGGAAGCCATCACCCAAAACTGACGTTGTCCCAAATTAACAGATACCTTTGCAGATTCAAAGTCATCAATGTATGTAGTTCCCTCTTTTCCCACTGCTCTGGAGTGACCCGGAACAAAATGAGCAAACTCACCATCCATTTGCACGTATGATTTTGCAGTGGTACTGTAAAAGGGTAGCCAATCCACCAACTTAGTAATAAAGGGCACCTCCTTTTTATAGGCAATATTCATTCCCCAAATCATATTGTTGATCGGTTCATTTCCATAATTCACCTTGTTGGTAATAGGACGTTCACGCAAATTTAAGATGGTAGCACCAATATTAAGATCCTGATTAACTCTGTAATCCAAGTTAGTTCCCATCATCCATCGGTCATTCATCTTATTCCTGTCTTCAAGATTGACATGGATAGGAGCCCCTGATTTTAGGATTCCTTCATTTGTAATGGTTATCGTTCCCATTCCATAATTCACGGTATAATCCTGATTTTCCACCAAAGGAATTCCTCCGGCGGTTACTTTTACTGAACCTTCCGGTAAGTTAAACGCACCTAATGAAATCTCAGACCCAAAGGAGGATTGGTATGTTCCTTCCAGATAGAATTTATTCTTAGCAGTATATTGTTGTGCCAGCGTTTTAGTCATCGTATAGAGCGAATCATAAGCATACCGGTCTGCTACTTCTGGTTCCGGAATGACAGCTCTTAAGTCCTTACCAAAAGGCTCCACTGTAGGAAAGTAAATACGTCCATTACGTGAAACAATCGTTCCCCCATTGACATCAGCACCATCAACAAAGTCAAATACACCGTCAGGGTAAGGATCTTGTTGTTGATTTAATCTATCCAATCCCATCAAGCGAATCAAAGGAATACCTTTTACACTTCCGGTATTAAAAAATCCGTTGGCTACTCCTTCATCGTCTCCTGTATACAGAATATTCAATCTGAACTTTTCACTGGAAATCTGGTACGCATTCAGATTATACACGTTTTTCATCATCAATTTCCAAAGAGGAGATTTGGTATTTAAAGAGGTGGATTTCAACAACTTCACCCTAATTGCTCCTGGTGAAGAAACCTCGTTGGAGAACTCCCCTACCTGATACACAGCATCATCTCCAATCACCTGATATTGAAAAGCAACTGCCAATACCTGATCAGAAGTTAGAGTTGTATTCAGAGAGATAAAACCTAATTTACTATTAAATGTATACTCATTGGGGGACAAAAGTCTGGCATTTTCAATCTTTTCATAATCCTCACCTGCAGTCAATCCTAAAAGACGTAAATTATTTGAAGCGGTAGTAACATTACGGATCAAAGAAGTATCGACTGCCACAGTTAAGTCGTTACTCATATCACTTGGTAGAACATAGCCGGATCCATGGAATCCTTCAAAACTTGGATCTGCTTCTCCCAAGTCTGTAAAAGCAACAATATTTCTATTTTCTGCCGTAGCAGCACCAATATTGGTACGCCATACCTCAATACGGGTAATAACAATAGGAGATCCCACAAGAGGAAGGGTTGACATATACTCATTGTAATGATCTCTAAAGTATTGAGCAATAAAGTAGTGTTTATTGGCTTCATAATCATCGGCACGAAGATAAAATTCCTGCATTTGTGCTCCACCTGAAATGGTAATCGACTTCGTATTGGCTTTGCTTTCAGAGAGCACCGAAGTTACCGTCAACTTACCAAACCTCAATGCCGTTTTAAAACCAAACAGTGACTGACTACCTGTAATAAGGGTACTCTGTAGTGGTAACATCACATCTCCAAACTCCATCAATTGAATAATATCATCCTCTTTCCCTTCAAATTTCAATTTCATCTGGTTGTCAAACTCAAAGTTTGACTCAGTGTTGTAATTCAGGTTATAGGAGATCTTATCTCCCACTTTTGCAATCACATTTGCCTGAATCTTCTCATCAAACTTAAACTCTGTTCTTTTTTGTTGACGCGCTGTCAGGTTCGGGTTATCATCACGATTATGCAAGATTCCAAACAATAGTTCAACATTTCCGGATGGACGAACATCTATTGTGTTACTACCAAAAATCGACTCAAAAATATCTCCCCCGATTCTCAGTTGTGGAATCAACCCATCTCCACCTCGGCGGTTTGGATCAGAAGAGTGTTTTACTCCTCTTGATCTCCAATAGTTACGTGCTTCGTTACGTACATCATACTCAATAAATTCTGACACATCCATTGATGCGGCAGGACCAAAAGGAACTTCCCCAATCATATTTCTAAATACAAACTGATTGGTGATGGTATCAAAGTAGATTCGTGTTTGTAATGCCGGTGGGGTTTTTAAATGGAAAGGGGAGAAAAAGACTCCCTCTTGCAAAGGATTATTGATCGGTTGTGGAATTGGACTCACTAAACCCGAGTCCGGTGGAGTCAAATTCTCAGACGCTTCAACAACTTCATTGTCATGTTGAACCGAACTAACATTCTCTTTATTATTCTCTTGAACAAAAACTTTCATGTAGCCGGGCAGTGCCCATACTAATGAAGTGAGAAAGAAGATAATCACCATTACGGAGGTGATTCTTCGGGTTGCTTTTCTTATTGCCACGTTTTCAATAATCTACAATCTACAATAACTTTAACGCCTTTTTTATCAATTCCTCTACACTTAGATCAATCCCCTCTTGTTGAATAATTTTATCTAATACAGCCTCAGCAGGATTTTTTACAAAACCTAAAGAAACTAAAGCAGATAACGCTTCACTTTTATTATTATTGTAAGAAAATGCAATTTTATCTAAATTTTGTGGGGTTGTTTTTCCAATCTTATCTTTCAGTTCAATAATAATCCGTTGCGCACTCTTATTACCTATTCCTTTCACAGTTTGAAGTGTTCTGGCATTCTCTGTTGCAATAGCTCCCAAGATTTCCGAAACGCTCAACGAAGAGAGCATGAGACGAGCAGTAGCTACTCCAATACCACTAACGGTTATTAAGAGTTTAAAAAGAGAACGCTCTTCCTCATCTGCAAAGCCATATAAAATATGCGCATCTTCCTTGATTACATAGTGAGTTAACAAACTCAACTCTTGAACATCTCCAATTGCAGAGTAAGTAGCTAACGAGATGTGAATAATATAGGCTATACCACCGGCGGTCTCAATAACAACATGCTCCGGAGTTTTCTCAACCAATTTTCCTTTTACATATTCAATCATACAAAACAAATAAATAGAACGTGCAAAAGTACGATTTTTAGATTAAATGACTATCTTAAAAAAATTGAAATCTTTCAGACAACAACCACAATCTCCCCTTTTACCTCTTTTGCTCCAAAATATTGCAAGCATTCTGCAATTGTACCCCGATACGTTTCTTCGTAGACTTTGGAAATCTCTCGAGATATCGAAATAGTGCGGTCTTCTTCAAAGAGAGGAAGCATCATCTCAAGGGTTTTCAACAATCGGTGAGGGGATTCATAAAAAATCACTGTTTGATCGCATTCTGCAATCTTTTTGAGGGCGCTTTGTTTACCTTTTTTATGTGGTAAAAAACCATAGAAAAGGAATTGATCGCTGGGAAGTCCCGAATTGATCAATGCAGGAATAAGCGCAGTAGCTCCGGGTAGGCAAATTACTTCGATCCCCTCCTTGATTGCTTCACGAATCAACAGATAACCCGGATCAGATATTCCCGGTGTACCTGCATCGGAAGTAAGAGCCACAGCAGCAGCCTGTTTAATTTGATCTATGTAGCGTGAAACCTGTTTATGCTCATTATATATATGGTATGCGTAACAACGATTCTCTATTTCGTAATGTTTCAACAACTTCTGTGTTGTTCGGGTATCTTCACTCAATATAAAATCCACCTCCTTCAGAACACGCAATGCACGCAAGGTGATATCCTCCAGATTACCAATTGGTGTAGGGACAATATAGAGTTTCATAGCTAAAAAGTTTCTAATGTTCTGATAAAGAGTTTCAATATTCTTTCCGAATAGTTCACTCCACAAAATTCACAACGATCCTCAGGAGTATGCGTCTCATTGGGTTTAAGACCTCCTATAGTCAACGTAAAAAGTGCAGGAATCTCCTTCAAAGTAAAGGGATAATGATCGCTATTTGGCGCATTTCTACCTCTTTTAATTTGAGGAACCCAATTTTCTGCTTCATTGATTCGTTCCATCTGATTCAAAAAGCGTGCATTAAGTAGGTTGACTCCATTAAACATCATCAATCCCTCATCTCCACCACAAACAAGGTCAAAGTTAATCACTTGTATAATTTTATCTAACGGAACTAGAGGATGTTCTACAAAATAGGTTGAACCTTGCAGCCCACTCTCCTCCCCACTGGTCAAAATCAGGATAATACTATATTTCAATCGATTGTGAACGAAATATTGTCCTAAACTCAACACATAAGCGACTCCGGAAGCATTATCAAATGCGCCATAAAAAACACAGTCATCACCTAACATACCCAGGTGGTCATAGTGACCCATCAGTACAACAAAAGAGTCCGGTTCAGTTGTTCCGGGGATTATACCTACTACATTTTGCGTAGTGCGATATCCCATCTTGTTCTCAAAATGGATTCGTATCTTTTTCGTCTTATGTGTAATCTTTTCCGGCTTAATGTAGAAAAACGAAAACTCTTTTTCTTCCATTTTACGAGTTCCAAATCCGGGGAGATCACTCATCCCAATCATAATTTTAGAAAACTCAAAAACATTAGTTGTTTCATGTTTCCAATTATTCAAATTCTGTCTGATTCGTACTTTCGTCAAAGAGTCACATGGAAGGTCAGAAATCAGGTCGGCATTAAAATAGATCACTTCACTCTTTAATCGCTCTTTATTTTTCTTTTGAAATCGTTCCCAACGGGTTTGTGCTATCTCAGAGAGTTGATAGGAGTCACCTTCTATCGTGTAATCTAAAATCTCCAATGGAGCATGAATCACTCTAAACTCCCCATTTATAGATGGGGTATGAAATGGAAGCCGATAATCATAAAAATTATTCAAAACAACCTTATCTACTACTACAGTCACATCCCCAATCATTTCATAACCGTAAATCGGGTACTCCTGGAAGAAATTATTTCCCAATGGATGTACCTTGAGTTGCTTCAATTCCTTTTTTATGTATTGAGCCGCTAAATATTCCCCATTGTAAGGAGCAGCACGTCCATACATCTCAGGAGCGGAGAGGTCGCAGATGACCCTCTTGACGTAATTACTGTCTTGCCCCTGTACACTCCCCCCCTTTATTATTAATATCATAAAAAAGAGAGAAAACCATCGTATCATTTTCATACATTATAGATTTAGAGCCCCCTATGCCCGATTACGAAAAATGGAGCCAATAGTAAGAAAAATCAGTTTAAAATACTCTTTGAGGGAGCGGTTTTCTATATATTTAAAATTCAATTCAATTTTAGCGGGCATAATCTCCTCTATGTAGGTCTTTTCAGGATTATCAGAAGCTGCAAGGATATCATTTTCATCAATATAACTCAGAGAAGCATAATCGGTAATCCCGGGACGAACCTGCAGCACTTTACGCTGCTCTTCAGTGTACAAATCTACATATTTTTTCACCTCCGGACGAGGACCCACAATACTCATATCCCCCTTCAGCACATTGAATAGCTGTGGCATTTCATCCAATTTATATTTTCTCAAAAAGCGACCTAAAGTTGTAACCCGCGGATCACGATCCCCTACAGTAAGCAAACCCAACTTGTCTGAATTTTTCTTCATCGTCCTATATTTCAACAAGTTGAACTGTTTCCCATTTTTCCCAACTCTACGTTGCATAAAAAAGGGATCTCCTTTCGATTCAATCGCTCCTATTATCGTGATTATCAACAAAAAAGGGGACAACAATACGATAGCAAGCAGCGAGAGAACAATATCACACAACCTAATCAGCATAGTCTTATATTATCTCAAATAGAACCAGTCGTCCTCAACAGTATTGCCATAATATTGCTCAATACTTTTATCGTCAAAGTTATAGATTGGAGTTTTACGATTCACCAGCTTTACTTTCCAGAACGGATCCTGTACTTCGCCAATCTTATCTGAGTGAAGAAGTTCATAATTTTTAGATACCAAGTCCACATTATAGAAGATAAACCTCACATTGGTTTGATTATCCAGCATATCGTAGGTCCAAATTTCATATGGATAAGAATGAGAGTCAAAAGCAGACTCATACACCGAACTGGGGGGACCATATTGAAGGAACACCCGCCCCCGGTCAGTTCGATACCCTTTCATATTACCAGTAGTGTACAATTTGTCAATGTATTTTATCTTCTCATAATATTTCAACCACTCTTCTTGCGGATTCTCATCATTTCTTAAGTACCAAAAAGCGTAAAAAAAGCGTTGCAAATCTTGCATTTCTCCTTTTCTGACATGGTTTCTAATAAAGTTATTTTCTGAAATGGACGCTATAGGTAAAAGACAAGCAACGTACTCTCTCATCTGTTTCGGATCTGTAATCTTTTCAACAAAAGTGCCTCTATAATCTTTATTCAAAACAACTTCCTCCTCTAAGAAAGGAGCATCATTATTTCTTTCAAAAACGGTTTGAGAAGTAGCAACAAGTATAGAATCTGCTCCATATACCTCTACAGTAAGTAAATAGTTCCCGGTATAGAGTTGCGTGATATCCAGTTCTTTAACAAAATAAACCAAAGGAGCAGATTGCATTCTTTGAACTGTAGTGAACTCACCTCCCATCTGTCTTTTAGTATTCAAATTTTTCAACGAACTGCGAACCATAAAAGTACTATTAGGTCCTATTCCTTTTTCGGTATTATAGATTTCTGTCGAAAAATAGAGTTTATTTAAAACGGAAGGTAAATAATTGTAAATAAGTGGAATAGATGTATATCCATGCTTATCGAAATAGGGATCGGGATCATCTGTTTTGGCAATCTGTTCATGCAGAGAGATTCCGGAAACAGAAACAGTATCTTGCGGAAATGCAATTTTAACCAAATCTTCAAATTGCACCTTGGATTCCTCATTATTCATATCCTGAATGGTAAAGTTGAGGTTATAGGTTCCATTAAGCAATGAAATGCGTTTAATTCCCCAAAAATCTGTTTTATTTACGCCGGCTGTATCTTCAAGCATCTCACTTGCCACAACGTAATCTACCTTTCGAACAAATTGCCCCTCCTTCATAATATCAATAGTAATGCGCACCTCAGCTTCAAAAAAGTCAGCCTGATTTTTAGCATAACGTACTGAATTACCACCAAAAAAGGAGGAAACTTCCAAATAAGGATCCAGCTCCTGGTCACAATAAGGACGATAATCAATCACCGCACTTAACTTCTGTGCCTGAGCAGAAAAGGCAATGAATCCTATTAAAATTAAAAATATTCGTTTCATGGTGATCAGGGTTTTATATAAATTTTTATTAAAACTTAATCGTTTGCAATAGTTGTTCTATCGGTACACGAATTTGTTCCATGGAATCACGTTCTCTAACTGTAACAGTTTGATCTTCCAATGTCTGATTATCCACAGTGATACAATATGGGGTTCCAATTGCATCCTGACGACGGTATCTTCTGCCGATTGCATCTTTTTCATCATATTGGCACATCATATGCTGTTTTAGTAAATCCTGGATTTCTCTAGCCTTTTCTGGAAGTCCATCCTTTCTCACTAGAGGTAGTATTGCTACTTTGACAGGAGCTAAAATGGGGGGAAGCGAAAGCACCACTCTTTGGGAACCATCTTGCAGAGTTTCTTCTTTATATGCATGACTCAAAATCGCCAGGAACATTCTGTCCAATCCGATAGAGGTTTCCACAACATAGGGAACATAACTCTCATTGGTTTCAGGATCAAAATAACGTAATTTTTTACCGGAGAACTTCTCATGCTGAGCCAAGTCAAAATCAGTTCTGGAATGGATCCCCTCCAGTTCTTTAAATCCAAATGGAAATTCAAACTCAATATCTGTAGCAGCATTAGCATAGTGTGCTAACTTATCATGATCGTGAAAACGGAATTTTTCGGCTGGTATTCCCAAATTCTGATGCCATTTCATCCGTTCTTCTTTCCAATACTCAAACCAGGTGAGTTCCTCTCCCGGACGAACAAAGAACTGCATCTCCATCTGTTCAAACTCACGCATTCTAAAAATAAACTGACGTGCTACAATTTCATTTCGGAACGCTTTCCCAATCTGAGCAATTCCAAAAGGAACCTTCATCCGACCAGTTTTATAAACATTCAAAAAGTTTACAAAAATACCCTGAGCTGTTTCGGGACGTAAATAAACAGTATCAGCACCTTCAGAAACAGAACCCATCTGCGTTGCAAACATTAGGTTGAACTGTCTTACATCGGTCCAGTTCCTGGATCCGGAAACGGGACAAGCAATCTCCAACTCCTCAATCAGTTGTTTCAAGCCAGCCATATCGGAACTGTTCATCAGATCTGCCAAACGTGTCGTAACCTCATCTATCTTTTGTTGATTGCGCAGTACATTAGGATTAGTTTCACGGAACATCTTTTCATCAAAAGGATTAAATCTTTTCTTCGCTTTTGCAATCTCTTTATTGATTCTATCCTCTAATTTTGCAATATATTCCTCTATCAATATATCTGCACGATATCTTTTTTTAGAATCCTTATTATCGATCATAGGATCATTAAATGCATCTACGTGCCCTGAAGCTTTCCACACTGTTGGGTGCATAAAGATAGCACTGTCGATACCTACAATATGATCATGCATTTGCACCATTGCCTTCCACCAATACTGTTTGATGTTATTCTTGAGTTCGACACCATATTGAGCGTAATCATACACCGCACTCAAGCCATCATAAATTTCACTGGAAGGAAAAACATAACCATACTCCTTCGCATGAGCAATAATTTGTTTAAATAGATCCTCTGGATTAGCCATACAGTTTTATTTTTAACAGTTAATTATTCAAATAGAAAAGATATTTGTATTACTTTTGTTTTCAGACCTGTAACACTTGTCGAATAAATGTGGGGTTCCGGAACAAGAATATTGGGAACCCCAAACGACATTTTCAACTCTGTCGAAAACTTAAAGTAGGTTAAATAAAAGTCAAACCCCATCCCGGTTTGAAATTGAAAATCATCCGGGTACACTTTCACGTAGATTTCCCGTGGATTAGCTGCTTGTTTTTTAGCGTTGGATATCAAGTCACGACTATACTGTACTCCCCCTACCACATAAGCTCTTACATTATGCATTCGGGAAGACTTAAACTTCACCAGCAGTGGAAAATCCAAAAACACTGACTCTACATTCTTATAGCTTATAAACTCCTGATTATTATTGTATTTAATCGAATAGTTAAGCATACGATCTGCAAAAGTAAGTCCCGGAATAAAACGCAGATCAAAATACTCCCCAAGCCTCAAGTTGGCCACAATACCCAGGTTAAAGCCACTTAAAGATGATGTATATATTCTCATTAAAGAGTCATATTCATTCAGATTCCCTTTTGTTTTCATGGTAAAATCATACTGATTATACCCTATCATAAAACCAAAATGGAAGCGTTGCTTATCATATTTCAACAAATTAGGCAATCCTAAGTTACGTTGGGCTTGTAGTGATATCGAAATTCCCAACAGCAATAAAATAATGGTTATCAGTTTTTTTCTCATAATCTTAAAAAATATCAAACGAACACCATTAAGATTTAGTATTTTGTTCCACTAATTCCATTATCTGTTCTTCTAGCAATATAGGATCTACCGGCACTACACCTACAAACTGACACACAATCCCCCCGGCTAAATTAGCAACCTTAATCATCTGTGTAGGAGGAAGTTGCACTATCATACATAGGGTTGCCACTGAAATAACAGTGTCTCCGGCACCCGAAACATCACTCACTTCTCTTGCTGAAGCAGGAGACCACTCAAATTGATCATTCAAACGATGATACAAAGCTATTCCTTTATCGGAAAGAGTCACCATAACCATGTCAATCTCATGTTGATGAGCAAACTGTTTTGTAGCATCATGCAACTGTTCTAAAGTCAACTGTTCCTGATTCAAGTGAAGTGCATCTGATAATTCTTTCAGATTGGGTTTAAAAAGATTTACACCGCCATAAGCATGAAAGTTTTTCTTTTTAGGATCTGTTGTCATGAGAATCCCTTTCTCTCTTGCTTTTTCAATAATCTGGGCAATATTAGTAGGGTTTAGCAGCCCCTTATCATAATCTTCAAAAATAATTGCATCTATTTGATAACGATCAATCAGGTTAAAGAGTGCATTAAGAAACTGTTCATTCTCCTTTTCGGAGAGTCCATGTTTATCCTCTTCATCCACACGAATCATCTGACTTTGATTACCAATAATACGATACTTGATCGTGGTAATTCGTTCATCAGATTGCACTATCCCTTCCGAAGTCAGCCCCATTTTAGAAAGTTGATCCATAAAAATCTTTCCTTTTGGATCTTTTCCTACCACGGAACAAAGGATTGGTTCAGCACCTAGTGCTTTCAAGTTAGCTGCTACATTTGCCGCGCCTCCCAAGCGATAATCTCTTTCTTTAACATCCAGAATCGGAACCGGTGCCTCCGGAGAGATTCGATCAACCCGTCCCTTCAAGTAAGCATCAATCATTACATCCCCAACCACCAACACTTTAGCAGCTTTAAACTTTGAAATCAACTGATCTAACATTGCAATAGAATTAACCTGCAAAGGTATAATAAATTTTGGACTATTTTTTCTTTCTTCTTTTTGGACTAAAAAAAAATGGGGGGCAGAAAAAGTCTCCCTTTTTAGATATTATTATTTCCCCACTCTCTAAAATCTACCTCTTTTCCTATTTTCTACACTCTTCGTGACACCTAAAGTTATCATGAAATGAGATTTTTCTCAACTATGCCAAAATTACATTTTTCTTTTTGACAACTCACACCCTATACATCCGTCACAACCACTACTGCAGTCTCTTTTTTTCTTAGAATATTGGATAATCTTATAGATTGAATAACTCACCGCTAACACAATGACCACAGCTACAATAATATTCTGCACCATATCCACTCCTTTCATAGTTATATCATGATTCCAATATGATAAACGGCAAATGCTACTAACCACGCCAACAGCGTCGTGTAGAATATCGTAAAAATCGCCCAACCCAGGCTTGCTTCCCTACGAATTGCTGCAATCACCGCGACACAAGGGAAGTAGATCAGAATAAACAGCATAAAACCGAATGCTACCAGCGGAGTAAACACCTTCTGCCCCTTTAGTTTGCCAGTTGTATGAACCTGTTGTTGCAATTTTACTGCCAGATTATGAGAATTTTCGTCTGCTTCAAAATCAGCATGATAAAGTACGCCCATAGTACTTACTACAATCTCCTTTGCAGCTAATCCTGTAATGATGCTAATTCCTATCTTCCAGTCAAATCCGAGAGGCTGTAAAACCGGCTCTACAAATTTACCCATCTGACCAATATAGGACTGTTCCTGATGAACACCCTCCTTTTCTAGTTCCAATTCAAGCACCAACTTATCCTTTTCATCGGAAGAGAGTGTTTCATTTAGCTCCACTTGAGCAATTTGGTAATCATACTTCTCAATCAATTCTTTATTTTGTGGGAAATAGCTCAATGCCCATATAATTATGGAAGCAACCAAAATCACAGTACCCATTTTTCGTAAATACTGGGATGCTTTATGCCACATATGCCGTAAAGTATTGCGCATCGTTGGAAGACGATATGGTGGTAACTCCATCACAAAAGGAACATCCTGTTTAGAAAATACCGTATTTTTCAACAACAGTGCGCTAAGAACCGCAATTAAAATTCCAATTAAATAAATAGAAAAGAGAATCAATCCCTGATGTTTGGGAAAGAAAGCTGAAATAATCAGCAGATAAACAGGTAAACGAGCACTACAAGACATAAATGGGATGATCAGCATCGTCATAATACGATCTTTTCGATTTTCGAGGGTTCTGGTTGCCATAATCGCCGGCACATTACATCCAACCCCCATCAATAGAGGAATGAACGATTTTCCGTGCAATCCGATTTTATGCATCAGTTTATCCATAATGAAAGAAACCCGTGCCATATAGCCGGTATCCTCCATCAGTGAGATAAAAAAGAAGAGAATCAGGATATTAGGTAAAAAGACGATTACTCCTCCAACCCCACCAATCACACCATCAATCAGGAGGTCATGCAAAGCCCCATCCGGTATCCTTGTGGATAATAGTTTCCCCAGATACCCAACTCCCATTTCTATCCATTCCATCGGATAGGCTCCCAATGTAAAAGTGGTCTGGAACATCAGCCACATAAAAAAGAAAAAGATAGGAAATCCCCAATATTTATGAGTAAGAAAACGATCAAAATTTTTCTTCTTTTTAAGGATTTCTCTTTTATTAGGGGAGACCGATTCAAGTAGTGCTCCCGAAATAAACCCGTATTTTGCATCAGCAATTACCGTTTCTGACTTCTCTTTATACTCTTTTTCCAACCTACGGATCTCTGCTTCAGCTATTTTTTTTACAGATTCATAGTTTGAACAGACTTTTAACCGTTCCAGGGTAGATTGATCTCTTTCCAATAACTTAATAGCCAGATAACGCTTGGAATATTGGTCTGTCAACTCCTTATTCTTGCGCAACTCTGTACGAATACGGTCTATTGATTCTTCAATCATAGATCCATAATTGATATGGATGTGACGAGTAATCGGATCCTGATCTTCATACACCTCGATAATCTTCTCGAGCAATGCTACCAATCCCACTCCTTTAACAGCAATAGTGGGTATAATCGGGATTCCAAGCAACAAGCCCAAATTGTGATAATTCAATTCTATTCCTTTATACTCCAACTCATCGTACATATTTAAAGCAATCACCACTTTTATATCCATGTCGATCAATTGTGTTGTCAGGAAGAGGTTTCTTTCCAGGTTGGAGGCATCCACAACATTGACTACCACATCCGGTTTCTTTTCCCAAATATGATTTCTGACAAACAACTCTTCCGGCGTATATTCAGTGATTGAATAGGTTCCGGGAAGGTCTGTGAAGTTCATTTTGTAGGACTCAAACTTGACTACTGCTTCTTTGATATCTACTGTAACTCCCCCATAATTACCCACTCTTTCGTGAGAACCTGAAACTCTGTTAAAAAGGGTTGTTTTCCCGGAATTTGGGTTACCCACCAGGGCTACATTAATCCGTTTTGTTTTGGGAATAGCCCGCATGCGGGGTGTCTCTTCGATAATAATCCCCTCATAATGAAAAAGCTGCTGCAAGTCTCCCTCTATTAAAGGTTCTACCTCAATCATGGCGGCTTCACTACGTCTGAGCGACATATTATAGCCCATAATCTCATACTCAATCGGATCTTGCAAAGGTGCATTTTTGATCACTTTTACCTTTTTCCCTTTCACAAACCCCATCTCGGTGATTCTCTTTCTGAACGCACCATGTCCCAAAACCTTGGTAATATATACTGACTCTCCGGTTGGAATATCGGAGAGATAAACATGACAATTCCTATCTTCCATCATCTTCATTTATTTGCAAACGCAAAATTATAAAAAAAACAGGAACTTAATTATCATTAAAATAGGTGAAATATTGTACAACCAATCACTATTATTAGTGAGCCAATGTAATTTGATCTATTGTTACATAATTATTGGTAACCGCGTAGATGGTCAATCCCGAAACAGACTTAATTCCTGTCTTTTGGGATATATTCTTTCGGTGTGTATTTACGGTATGTACGCTAATATTAAGGTGATAAGCTATCTGTTTATTAGTAAACCCTTGTGCTAAAAGCTGTAAAACTTCAATCTCACGATCACTAAGAAGCAAGTTCTGAGAAATGGTATCCCCTTTTTTTGATTGAATTACCTGAGAAACAGTATGATTGATCATTTCAGGAGTATCTTGTACAGTTATCACAGCATCAAACTGACTTATAATCTTGGGATCAACGTGCCAATGACAAAATGCTATCAAACTAACCTTCAGATACTTAGACCTTAGCTGTTGAAACTCCTTTAGATTATACTGGACAGAATAAGGATTGATCAATACAACACTATCCTCATGAAGTTCTAAGCAGGACTCCAACTCTTGAAAACTGAATATCTGTTTAACTTTTCGGGCATGTTGGGCAGGTTGCAACACCTGAGCCAACCCTTCATATAGAATTGAAGAAGATTCCAGAATCAGAATGGAGGCGATCAGTTTCATTGCTTCCTCTTTAAATTTTGTTCAACATTTTGAGCTAAAGGAATCAATATCTGTTCTTCAATTTTACTGTGGATTTTCAAATCATAATCCAACTCAACCAAAGTAAGAAAAAGACTCCTCCTGATATGAAAATCTTTCTGATAAGGTAAATACTTCACTAATAGATTCACCAAATCATCCAATTTTTCCTCAATATCATCATGATGTTCAACATAATCGCTCACGGAATAGGTCATCATATTGGGAGCTATTTCGGTATCGGATGCTGCTTTATAGAGTTGTTCGATATAAGGATGGGCCACTTCCAGCTCATAATTCAGGTGTTCTCTCACCTCATTGAAGTAAAGTTCAAAAAAACGCTCCAACAAAGCGATCTCTTTCGAATCATTCAACTGTTGAATCTCTTGAATGGCACGTTCAATTTTTGGATAGATATCGTCCAAATAATATCGATGGGTATTGTTTAAAAAGTGAATAATTGTGGGCAGATCATCCACGGTGATAGCGGTGGAATCTGCAACTTCGTGGCGAAGATACAGATTACCTATTGCAATAAAAAGTGCTTCACTAATTTGGTATTGCTGACAGATTTCAGCTACCGTTTTGCTTTGTAAAGGTGTGTCAATATTAAAGTGTTCTAAAAAAAGAATGAAGTGGGGATACTCAAATACTACCTGAGCCACTTCTGTATCGGCATGTATAAAAAACTGAGTAGCCATGGCTATTTTCTTATTACACCCTTACAGCCATATTGTCTGTCAGCCTTGATTACAAAATACTCCTCATACATTTCAAAAGCTTCTTGAATAATCTGATGAGCTACATCTTTATTAAAGAACTCTTCCACCTCAACAGTTTTATTTTCCAGTTTGGTATATTCTTCAAAGAAGTTGCGTAATTCTGTAGTAAAGTGATCTGCCAGTTCTGTAATATCATTTACATAATTGATACTGGGGTCACCGGCATTGACTGCAATTATTTTATCATCCGCTTCTCCATTATCCAACATTCGCATTACTCCAATTACCTTGGCCGGAACGATACAAAGGGGGACTATCTCCACCTGTGAAACAATCATGATGTCTAACGGGTCTTTGTCATCGCAATAGGTACGAGGAATAAAGCCGTAGTTAGCCGGATAATACATCGAGGAGTAAAGTACGCGGTCCAATATCAATAAACCACTATCCTTATCTAATTCATACTTAGCACGACTTCCCTTTGGAATCTCAACAATACCGTTAACAATTTGGGGAACATCATGTCCGGGATTAACACAGTGCCAGGGATTAAATGTACCGGGCAGCGGGTGACTCATAAATTTATTTTTAATCATAGATGTAATAAAATAAACATTAATCTGCAAAGGTATATTTTTTTTCAATATGACACCTTTTTTTCTTCTCTCTCCGCGTAAATGTAACGAAATCTTAATGTAAAATTATAATATAGTGAATATTATATAAGTCCTTTTTTTATATACTTTTGACGTTTTGATTATTATATTGTATTTTTCAGCAAAAAAATGAAAAAACTTCTATTTTTTCTATCCATTTAATTCAGTTTTTCGGTTATAAACGGGCAGATTGTGACCATTGGAAGTGGAAGCAGTACCGATACCTTAATGCCGAGTTTATTAAGTCAAAAGTACAGCTACTCTCAGCAAATATACACTGTAGCAGAAGTGGAAGGCGCGTCTACCATCTGCGGAATATCTATATTCAAAACCTCAAATGGTACAATCTATCGTTATGCCAAAATCTATATGGGGCATACTGAACAATCACAATTTAATGCTGACAACAACTGGATTCCAACCAATCAATTAACTCTTGTTTTCTCAGGCATTGTCACATTTCTGGCCAATGAGTGGAGTTATATTAGTTTTGACACTCCATTTCAATACAATGGTGTTGGTAATCTTGTAATTGCCTTTGATGATAACACTCAAGTTAAGGAAACACCTCAAGCTTTCAAAGTTTTTAGCACTTCAAACGGTTCTATCCATAGCAGTTCTGATATAAACAATATTGATCCCGCTTCTCCTCCGGAAGGAACACGTCTTTCTGTACGTAATCAAATAAAAATCCATAAGTGTAATCCAATATCTATGTCAAATAATCCTATTAGTACCTGTGATTTATTGTATTCAGATCCAGGAGGGATGAATGACTATGGACCTAATCAAACTTACACACAAGTGATCACTAGCAGCATTCCGAACGACCGTTTAGAGGTAAACTTTTTAGATTTTAGTCTCGCTGATGGAGACACCCTCTGGATATTCAATGGAGATAATACTAATGCTCCACTTATTGGAATCTTTGGAATCTATGTTAGCCCTTTTAGTTTTACTTCATCTGGAAGTTCGCTTACTTTTAGATTTAAAAGTAATGACACTATTGAATCTACAGGATGGTTGGCTCAAATCCTATGTCAGGGATGCACTCCGGTTGTTAGTACCGTTGGATCGCCTTGTTATCCTGATCCCAACAGTATCACCGGTTATGCTGCCAAACCTTTCTGTACTGATGATAATCCATTAGGAATCACGTATCCATCCGGAACAACGGGCAATACAAATGATTACCTCCCTTCTCCCGGTTGCCTTTATTTTACAACTGGTCCGGCATGGTACTTTATGCGAATCAATGATCCTGGTGATCTGCTGATTTACATTTCACAGACTTCAATTGCTACCGGTGCCGGATTGGATGTTGATTTTGCTTGCTGGGGTCCATTTTATGCTAACAATCAGAATGACTTTATGCAACGTTGGTGTTGTGGAGAATATAACCTCTATGATGCAAATACCCCTAGTCACAGACCCGCCGACGGAAACCATACTAATGATATGGGAGTTTATCCCGTTTCTAACCTCGTTGACTGTTCCTACTACAATCACTCTACAGAATGGGCTTTTATTCCCAATGCTCAAACAGGACAATTCTACATTCTTCTAATCACTAATTATAGTGAACAACCGGGGGAAATCTTTTTCAATAGTGTTCCTAAATACTCTACTGCTACTACTGATTGTTCCCTTTTAAGTTCTCTAAGTACTAGTAGTCATCTTTGTGAAGGAGACCCTATTGTCCTCAACTCCAACAATAATCAACCTGGTATCACTCATACATGGAATGGTCCCAACGGATTTACATCTACTTACCCCAATTTGGTTATTCCTAACGCCACTCCGGCTAACTCAGGTACCTATTATTTGACTCTTACCAATCAATCAGGAAACTCTTTTATTGATTCCACCTATATATCTGTGCATGCAATGCCATCCGTTACGTTAAGCAGTACCGCTTTGAGTATTTGTATTGGGGATTCAGTGACACTCACTGCCAGTGGAGCCAACGATTATAGTTGGAATCACGATTTAGGATCAGGGAGCCAACACACTACCATCCCCTCTGATAGTATTACTTACATCGTAATAGGAAACAGCTATGGGTGTATAGACACAGCCCAAATTAGTATTGCTGTAAATCCTTTACCTCAAGTTGAAATCCAGGAACCAATAGCCGAAATATGTCCCAACTACAGTGCTATTCCAATCAATAGCATCCCCTCAGGGGGAACGCCAGGATACAACTATTCGTGGTCTGGTGCCGGTATAGTAAACCAGAACAACAACACTACCCTGTTTAATCCCGAGATCACGTATTGTGATGAAGAATTTTCTATTGTGTTGGAAATTACTGACCAAAATCTTTGCAAGGGACAGGATTCAATTTTAATAGGAATCTCTGACACTATTAACCCTCAATTTACTACACTCCCCTTCCCACTTCAATATGCAACAGGAACTTTTCCTAACTATGCCATGCCCGATCTTACAGATATTGTACGGAATAACAGCAGCGATAACTGTTGGAATATAAATCAATTAATCATCTCACAAAGTATTGAAGTAGGGACTACTCTCAATGAAAACTGCTACGTTCAGGTTACTGTAACAGACCCTTGTGGAAACAGTTGTTCAACATCAATTCGAATTATTATTCCACTCCATATTCAGATAACCGATGTAGATCATGTCAGCTGTTTTGGTGCTAATGACGAAAGTGCGGCAGTAAGTAGTTATGGAGGAATTCCGCCCTATCAATATCAATGGAGTAATTCCGCTCCACCGGGAAGTACTGTCATTTCATCTCTGCAAGCCGGCACCTACCAAGTAACCGTAACAGACTCATTAGGTGTTGCATTAAATGATAATATCACAATTACTCAACCGGACTCTTTAATTGTAAATTATACCAAAACTGACACACATTGTGAATAGAACAACGGAATGTTTGAATTGACACCTTCCGGTGGAACTCCTCCCTACCAATATAATTGGTCTCAAGGAGGCAATAATGCAGAAATATCAGATCTAGTAGAAGGAGTCTATTCCTGTATAATCACAGATGCTCACGGATGCACAACAAACCTCCAGGATACCATCCATAAAATCAATCCACTGCATATTGTTGAAATTATCGGTAATCGTGAAACCTGCAATCAACAGAATGGATCTATTCAGATTACACTTGCAGAAGGAACTCCCCCATATGAATACCTTTGGAACAGTGCTAACGGTTCTTCCGGTAGTGAACTCACTCAATTAGTCGGTGACTATTATTTTGTTACCATAACTGATCAATATGGTTGTACTGACACTACCTCAATAGAGATTAGCAGTGTAAATTTTAGTGTTTCAGTTGCAGAAATCACTCCTTCATACTGTGAACGCAACAATGGTACTGTTACGCTGGCCTTGACGGGAGATGTTGAAAATCCTTTCATTGATTGGGGTCCTATTTTACATCATAATGACTTGTATGCTCATCGTCTTTCCGGTGGAATTTACACGGTATACATCGCAGATTATGGGTGTATTGATTCGATCACATTTGAGATTGAAGATATTCCCAGACCTATTGCCTGTTTCGATTACGACCCTACTGGTGAACTTGAAATCAACCAAATGGTTTATTTTTATAACTGTTCTTCTCATGGAGAATTTTATGAATGGGATTTTGGAGATGGTTATACCTATACTGAATACAATGCACAACATGCATATTATGGTGGAGGAAAATATGAAGTAACCCTGTACACCTCCAATCAATATGGCTGTATTGACTCCACCAGTGTATTCATTATTGTTAGAGGAGGAGTCACTGTACATATTCCTAATGCATTTACACCCGATCAGGATGGATTTAATGATGTTTTTCTTCCTTTATTCTCCTTAATCAATGAAACAGGTTATCAGTTGACCATTTTAAATCGTTGGGGTCAGATTGTTTTTCATACTACTAATCCTACAGATGGATGGGATGGAACCTATCGCAATAAGGAAGCTCTTGCCGGAACATATGGTTACGTGCTTATTTTCCAAGATGAGGCTGGAAAAAAATATAGACGTGCCGGCACATTGCACTTAATCAGATAGTATAAAAGCATATTAACATTTTTATTTTAAGTTAGAATATTCATTTCTAACATTTTATCAAATTTGAGAACTTACGATAAATTGTTTGAGATTTTATCGGACAATGAAATATTTTTTCATTGTAAATGTAACAAAATCTTAATATAAGAGTATAATATACAGAACATTAAGGTCATATAAAAACTAATTTATATCCTTTTGAACACTTAAATTTGATATTATCCACTAATTCGATGAGGCAACTTACGCTTTTTCTGTTTATCTTATTCAACTTCTCATTTATTAATGGGCAGGTTGTGACTATTGGAAGTGGAAATAATACCAATACATCAATTCCCGGTGTTTTAAGTCAAAATTACAGCTACTCCCAACAGATTTACACAGCCTCTGAACTGGATGGTGCTGCCCCCATTTGCGGAATATCCCTATTCAAATCCTCAAGTGGTATAATCTATCGTTATATTACCATCTATTTAGGTCACACGGAGCAATCGGAGTTTAGTTCTAATAACAGCTGGGTCCCAGCCGGTGAACTAACAGTTGTTTTCTCCGGCATTGTCAAGTTTCTACCCAACACATGGAGCTATATTAGTTTTGACACCCCATTTCAATATGATGGAGTCGATAATCTTGTAATCGCCTTTGATGACAATACTCAAATTAAGGAGGCTGCTCAAACATTCAAGACTTTTAGTACACCCAATGGTTCTATCTACAAGAGTTCAGACATAAGCAATCCTGACCCCGCCTCTCCACTGGTAGGAACACGTGTTCACGCACGCAATCAAATAAAAATCCATAAGTGTACTCCAACACCGATGTCTAATTCTCCTATTCATACCTGTGATTTATTATATTCAGATCCAGGGGGGATGGACAATTATAGCCCCAATCAAAATTTTACACAAGTGATTACCAGTAGCTCTCCGAACAGTCGTTTGGAGGTACGCTTTTTAGATTTTAATTTGGCTGATGGGGACACTCTTTGGATATACAACGGAAACAGCACCAATGCTCCACTTGTTGGAATTTTCGGAGTTTATGTCAATCCTTTTAGTTTTACCTCATCAGGAGGTTCACTCACTTTTAAATTTAAAAGCGATAACAGCATTGAATCTGCAGGCTGGTTAGCTCAAATTGAATGTCGGAGTTGCACTCCTGTTGCTACTACCACCGGATCACCCTGTCAGCCCGATCCTAACAGTATCACCGGCTATGCAGCCAAACCTTTCTGTACTGATGAGAATCCAATGGGTATCAGTTATCCATCCGGAATATCGGGCAGTACAGAATCATACATTACCGCTCCCGGTTGTCTTGGTTCAACTCCGGCACCGGCATGGTACTTTATGCGCATCAATACTCCCGGCGATCTATTGATCTACATTTCCCAAACTTCAATTGCAAGCGGTGCCGGGATAGATGTCGATTTTGCCTGCTGGGGTCCTTTTTATGCTGATAATCAAAATGACTTCATGCAACGATGGTGTTGTGGAGAATATGATCTTTATGACGGAAGTGCTTCAACTCACAGGCCTCCAAATGGAGTACATACCAACGATATGGGCGGTTATCCCATCTCTAATCTTGTTGACTGCTCCTACCATATTGAATCCACAGAATGGGCATTTATTCCCAATGCTCAAGAGGGGCAATACTACATTCTGCTGATCACCAATTACAGACGCCACCCGGGGATAATCGATTTTAATACTGTTTCGGAATATACTACAGCTACTACCGATTGTTCCGTTTTGGCATCAATCACCGGCAGTGGTCATATTTGCGAGGGAGAATCCATCTACCTTAACTCCAACAACAACCAGCCCGATATCACGCACTCCTGGAGTGGTCCTAACGGATTTACATCTACTTATCCCAACCCAATCATTCCCGGTGCCACTTCAGCAAACTCGGGAACTTATTACTTAACTGTTACCAATCAGGCAGGAAACTCTTCTACTGACAGTACACAGGTATTTGTGCACCCCATTCCATCCGTTACGTTAAACAGTAGCGCTCTGAGCATTTGTTCGGGCGAATCGGTGACACTCACTGCTGATGGAGCCAACAGCTACAGTTGGAGTCACGATTTAGGACCCGGCAGCCAACACACTACCATCCCCCCCAATAATACTAATTACATAGTAATAGGAAATAGTTATGGATGTATAGATACAGCACAAATCACGATTACAGTAAATCCTTCACCGCAAGTCCAAATCCAGGAACCGATGGGCGAAATGTGTCCCAATAGCGCTACCATATCAATTAATAGCATCTCTTTCGGAGGATCTCCGGGATATAGCTATTCGTGGTCAGGTGTCGGTATTGTAAATCAAAATAGCAGCACAACCCAATTTACTCCAAATATTACGCACTGTGATGCTGAAATTCCTGTTACATTGGAAGTTACTGACCAAAATCTTTGCACAGGACGCGATTCGATTTCCATCAACGTCTCTGATATTATTAATCCCCAATTTACAACACTTCCTTTTCCTTTTCAATATGCAACAGGAACTTTTCCAAACTATACAATGCCTGATCTCACCGATTTAGTCCGCAACAACAGCAGTGATAACTGTTGGGATATCAATCAGTTAAACATCTCACAAAGCATTGCAGCAGGAACTATCCTCAATGAAAACTGCTACGTTCAGGTGACTGTAACAGATCCTTGTGGTAATAGTTCTACTGCTTCAGTTCGCATTATTATTCCGTTCTATGTTCAGATGACCGATTCAACTCAGGTTAGCTGTTTTGGGGGTAATGATGGAAGTGCAACCGTCAGTGGTTACGGCGGCATTCCACCTTATCAATACCAATGGAGTAATTCCGCTTCACCAGGAGGTACTGTTAATTCATCTTTACAAGCGGGCAACTATCAGGTAACAGTTACAGACTCACTAGGTGTCTCATTGAGTGCCTATGTCACTATTACACAACCGAACTTATTATCTGTTAATTACACTACAACTGATACGTACTGTGAACGAAATAACGGAAAGTTCGAAGTGATTCCCGCCGGTGGGACTCCACCTTACCAATATAGTTGGTCAAATGGAGAAAATAGTGCACAAGTATTAAATCTGGAAGCAGGATTCTATTCTTGTACCATCACTGATATTCATGGATGTACAACGAGCCTCCACGACACTATTCATAAACTCAATCCGATGGGAATAACCGGGATTATTGGTTATCGTGAAACCTGCAATCAACATAATGGAGCAATTGAAATTACATTCTCAGGAGGAACTGCACCATACGAATACCAATGGAATAGTGGCAGTGGTTCTTCCGGCAACAATATCACCCAATTAGCCAGTGGCTACTATTTCGTTACTGTAACGGATCAACATGGTTGTACTGACACCACCTCTGTCGAAATTGGTGGTGTAGATTTTACTGCTTCAGTTCTGGAAGTCACTCCTTCATACTGTGAGCGAAACGACGGTACTGTTACGCTATCCCTAACGGGAGATATTGAAAATCCTCATATTGATTGGGGACCTGTTTTGCATCATGACCACTTGTATGCTAATCAGCTTTCCGGTGGAAGTTACACGGTATATGTAGAAGATTATGGTTGTGTGGACACAGTCACCTTTGAAATCGAAGAGACCCCCAGGCCTGTTGCCTGTTTTGAGCACGAACCCAATAACGAGCTTATGGTCAACCAACTGATCTATTTTTTAAACTGTTCTACAGATGGTGAGTCTTACGAGTGGAAATTTGGTGATGGTTCAAGTTACATCGGATATGATGCCCAACATCGATACCTGGGTACGGGAATCTACAAGGTTACCCTTATCACAACCAATCAATATGCCTGTATTGATTCCTCGAGTGTAAATATTCTCATTTCAGGAGAAATTACAGTATTTATACCGAACTCCTTTACACCCAATCATGATGGAGTTAATGACGTTTTTATTCCTATTTTCTCCTCTGTGAGTGAAACTGGGTATCAGTTGAGTATTTTTAATCGTTGGGGTGAGATTATTTTCCAAAACACCAATCCTTCAGATGGATGGGATGGGACTCATCAGAATAAAGCAGTCCCCAGCGGAACATATAGCTATCTCCTTTACTTCCAGAATGATAATGGGAAGGGATTCAAGCGTACCGGTTCAATAAACCTGATCAGATAAAAAGGCATTTGGACTCTACTCTTAATGAGAAGGAGTTCTTTCTAATATTTCAGCCATTTAAACAACTCACGATACGTAACTTTCTTTCCGTACATCAGAACACCAACGCGATAAATCTTAGCTGCAAACCAAACGCAGAGGATAAAGAAAGCCACAGCAATAGCCATGGATGCAAAGAGTTGACCCGCCGGTACTCCGGAAGGCAAACGAATCATCATAGCAATTGGTGAGGTCAATGGAATCATAGAAAACCAGAATGCAATCGATCCATTGGGATCCTCAGTAATGGGCACTATAAGTACCATTGCAAGAATAAGCGGAATAGTCACCGGCATCGTAAACTGCTGTGAATCAGCCTCATTATCCACCGCAGAACCCACTGCAGCAAAGAGTGCTGCATAAATCAGGTATCCTATCAAAAAATAGAAAAGGAAACAGAGTAAGAGTGCGGTAAAAGAGATATTGAAATAGTTATCAATCTTCGTAAAAATAGAGGTTTGTGCTGTTGGTGCACTATCAACATCTGCCATGGGTGCTTGTACTCCATCGGGTAAAGTAGCCGCTTGTTCTGCCACCTCGGGAGTTACCTCAAAAAGTGTAGGAGCAGAAAGTTGAACTCCATATATAATTGCAAATGTTAATACAACCCATATCAAAAACTGTGTTAACCCAACCATTGCTATTCCAACAATCTTACCCATCATCAATTGAATCGGTTTTACCGATGAGATCAACACTTCTACAATTCGGTTTGTTTTTTCCTCCAGTACCCCCCTCAAAACTTGAGAAGCAAAGAGAAAAATAAAGAAATAGATTGCCATACCACTGAACACACCCACTACACGTACCAAATCGGCATTGCTCTCCTTTTCATTGCCTGCAGCATCAATCTTTATATTGGAAACCGAACTTTTAGTCAGGCTCTTCATCTTCTCATAATTCACCGGATCTATCTGAAAACTATCGATCAACACCCGATCAAAGAGCAGTTTATCTATCTGACTCTCAATCACAGAGCTAAAATTCATCGAGGGCTCCTCTTTAAAGAAAAGATTGGTTTTAATTGCCTGGGTTCCTTCTAAAATGTGCAAAACGGCATCATACCCTGCATCAAATGACTCCGACTTAATCAGTTCCACATCTCCGCTACGATAGACAAACTTTGTTTTATCCGTATCAGTAAATTTATTGATAAAAAAATCATTATCATCCACTACTACCACTTTCATCACCTTTTGAGTCTGTTGAGCTACAATCACGGGAACCACAAAAAGGGCAGCCATTAGAATTGGCCCAATTATCGTCATAATAATAAAGCTTTTCTTCTTAACCCGTGTCAGATACTCTCGTGAAATAATCAGTTTAATCTTATTCATTACTTTGTAGCGTTAACCTGTTTGATAAAAATAGAATTCATAGAAGGTAATATCTCTTCGAATGAAACAATAGTTCCAAGAGGGAGCAGAGTGTTTAATAGCGTATTACCGTTTACACCTTCATTCATTTGAAATTTAAGCGTCAAACCCAATGGAGAAAGACGACTCTCTTTTAACGTAAAGAGGTCATTGTCTTTTAAATTTGAAAGTAATTCTTCGCCTGTATCAATAGTAACCTCAAAAAGATGCTCCTTAAATTGCTGTTTGATGTCGTGAAGATTTCCCTCCAGAACCTTTTTGGATTTATTAATTAAAACAATATCATCGCAAATCTCCTCTACCGATTCCATGTTGTGTGTTGAAAGAATGATGGTTGTTCCCTCTTCTTTTAATCTCAAAATCTCCGTTTTAATGATATTGGTGTTAATCGGGTCAAATCCGCTAAATGGCTCATCCAGGATCAAAAAATCGGGTTGATGTATAATTGTAGTGATAAACTGAACTTTCTGCTGCATCCCTTTGGAAAGCTCCTCTACTTTTTTATCCCACCATCCTACAATTTCAAACTTTCTGAACCAGTAGACCAAACGTTCCAAAGCAATCTGTTTGCTAACTCCCTTAAGTTGAGCCAGATACAAAGCCTGCTCCCCTACTTTCATCTTTTTGTAGAGTCCACGCTCTTCCGGAAGATATCCAATCCGCTCCACATCATCTTTTTGAATGGGACGTCCATCAAAGAATATCGTTCCATTATCCGGAGCTGTGATCTGATTGATCATACGAATAAGCGTCGTTTTTCCTGCACCATTGGGTCCCAGAAGTCCAAAAATAGTTCCTCTCGATACCGAAAAAGAAACTTCATCAATAGCTAAATGGTTTGCGTATCGTTTAGTAACACCTTGAACCTCAATAATGGGATTTGTGTTTCTAGTAGTTTCTTGGGCTCGTTCCATTTCTTCTTCTATATTTTTTCTTTCTTTGTCTTCCTGAGGTAGAGGCATGTCCTCTTGGACTATAATTAACCGATTTCATTAAATTATGTGTACTTTCCAATACTGTATCTGAAGGAAGATCAATTTTTCCTTCGGAAAGCTCTCTTAAATGATCAATCAATACGTGGTCTTTCACAGAGGACTTATTTTGTATGATATAGCTCTTTTTAAGATAATTAGCCAGCTCAACAGCCCACTTATTACGGTAGGATTCCGGATATGAAGCTACTAATTTAATCACATTTTCAATATTTCGTCCATAATTACGAAACATTATTTTGTCTCTATTGTATTGATGCTTCACTATTTTTCTCTCCGGGTCACGTACTGGTGGTTCTACAACCGGCGTACTTAATTCCAGCTTATAATCCGACATAATATACATGTGATCCCACAACTTATGCCAATAATCTGCAGAGCGACTCCTTCTCCGATCCAGATAATCCTGTTGATACTTTTGATCCGGATAGAGCTGTGACATAATTTTAATCACACCCTTGGCCGCTTTAGTGCGCTCTTCAATATCTTCAATAGCAACCACGCTTTCTATCAGTTTTTGAATATTTCTACCATATTCACGGATAATTAGCGGGTCTCGTTCAGTGTTATATTCCATTTTTAGTATTAATTTTAGTTTATTTTATTGAGTTAATGTAGAGGGGATCCTTCTCCATGACCATTTTTTTGTTACTACACCCTTTTCGATCAGAATCAAACCGGGATTGGAGCGAATAGCATCACGAGTCATAAAAGGACCCTTAACCGGATCTATTAGATTCTGGTAGATCGGGAAGGTGAGTTGATATTTAGAAATAAAAGAAACTATCTCGTCATAATTATCATTGGTAACAGCAACAAAAGGAATTCCTGCTTCCTGACAAGCTGCAACCAAAGATTGTAAAGCTTTACCCTTCATTGCTCTGGATTTGGCATCATCCAAATTATGAATAAAAAGGAGGAATAGTTTTTCCTGATCCGGATTAATGTAGTTAGGTGCATGATCTCTTCCCATACTATCCAACATATTAAAGCCGCTAATTTCGGCTTCAATCGCAGGAGCTACAATTGAGTCAATCCGATCTACATATTCGTATTCTTCATAAAAATTAGGTTTCTCATCCATTATGCTACCCATCTGCTCTTCTGTCAACCTAATCTGATCATTGGGATCAGCATTGTTTTGATAGATAAAGAGCATCTCCTTTTTAGCCGGCATGTCAATAAAAGTATTCACGACTTGATCCCCAACTCTCCAATTGGAATAATCCACAGGTGGAAGGAATACCAAAGAGTAAATCTGAACCGCAACTACTATAGCCAATCCCACACAAGTTAGAAGAAACTTACCTAAAGCAGAAGCTTTCATTTCCGGTATTTTCTTGTAGTTCAAGTAGATAATGATTGTTGGAATAATAATCACTACATTTTTAAGGAAGGTCTCCAAATTACTCATAGCAATTGCCTGTCCGAAACAGCCGCAATCTTTCACCACTCCAAAATTATAACCATAATTTACTTCCAGGTGTTCTGCTACTGCAAGCCATAGGGTCAGGAAGAAGAAGAAAACCATAAAGAGCAGATAGCCTAAAGCTGTCCATCTCACCTGAATCCGGAAAAGCAGCATAAAACCTAAAAGAAACTCTGCAATAACCGGAATAAAACCTATATAAAATGATGCCTGATGCAAAAAGGTGATTCCAAAAGAGTTAAAATACTCATCCATCTTGATTCCCCAGTTGATTGGGTCAATCGCTTTAGTCATTCCGGAAAATAGGAACAATAGCGCTAAAGCTACTCTCAAAACCATAATCCAAATGGGTTCCCGATTTTTATTTCTCATATTCTCTATTTTTTATAAAGTTAATTTAATCATAGCAAAAACTGCGTAGTTAATCATATCATAATAATTGGCAGCAATACCCTCAGAAACTAAAGTTTTTCCTTCATTATCCTCTATCTGCTTAACTCTCAATAACTTCATAAGTATAATGTCAGTCAACGAACTCACTCTCATCTGTCGCCAAGCTTCATCATAATCATGATTTTTATTCAACATCAAGGATTGAGCCTCCTGAATATAATGATCATAGAGTGATAAGATGTGTTCTGCTGTTTCATTCTCTTCAGGAGCATTGAGTACTCCCTTTTCCAGTTGAATCAATGCCATCACACAATAGTTGATGATGCCAATCCATTCGGGAATCACTCCCTCTTCTACCTTAGCAACTCCTTTCTCTTCAATAGAGCGAATTCGTTGTGCTTTGATAAAAATCTGATCGGTGAGTGATGGGGTGCGCAAAACACGCCATGCTGTTCCATAGTCTTTGGCTTTCTTTTCAAAAAGTTCCCGACAGCGGGTTACTACCTGATTATACTCTTCTATTGTTTGATTCATCTTTACTAACTAACTATTTCTATTTTTTTATCACCTTTTGTACTTGTTGTGTTTGATCTACAGCTTTAATCGTTAAAAAGTAAACTCCTGTAGCTAATCTTGAAATATCAATTATAGTTTCTTGAACTCCGTCACAATCTGTTACAAAAAGAGTTCTTCCACTAATATCGGTACATTGAATTGTTTCTATCAACTTTTCAGATTCGATAGTTAAAACATCCTGTGTAGGGATAGGATATACGTTACAATTCAAATCATAATTTTGACAAACTCCCATTGATATTTCTTCAAAAACAACTGATAATGGATACTCAATATCTATATCATCATAAACAATCTTTAAGACAAAATCAACCGGTGCAAGAATCACTCCTCTGGCGTTGGATTTAACAGTAAAATCTACATTAGCTGTTGCTTGTGATTCCAGATCCGATAGTTGTTGTGATGCACCCTGGATTATCTCTACATCCGGATGATGAGTTGTTAGAGTTACTTGTGGTGTATGTGCTGTATAAACAGATACATTTTTAATCTGTACGCTCAATTGTGCCGGAACAGCCACTGGAATTCTATTAACAGGAACTCCACCAACACTCCAATCATGAGAAGTCATCTCCAAGATTGGAAGATCCTCTTCTATAATATTTCCGGCAGCCGGGAACACAATATTATCTATCCAAACACAATCGGAACCGTTGCTCACAGAAACATCTTTTTTGTACTCAAATTTATATACGTGTGTACCGGCGGTTACAGGGAAAGAGGACATTTGATAGCTTTGATTTCCTGAAACTTCTTCCTTAGCCTCCCCATCAATATAAAAAGTAAATTTATCATAATTTGCTTCTGAAGAAACTCTGCGGTAATAGCTAATATTGCCATCTGCATGAGCTTGCATTGTAATTTGAAGCACAGATGAACTATTGTTGGATAAACCTGTTTTTGATTTTGCTGCATAAGTTCCCGCGTACACATTGGCAGATACGATCTCCCAGGGATTATAAGTATTGACCCAGGGGAATTTAGTAAAATCTCCGGTTTCAAAATCTTCACATACCAAACCAATAGGTATATGTAGTGTTTGAACTACTTCAAACTCTCCTTTGTAAAACTTGAAATGAAGTGGTACTAAATCACCCGCTTCCAAATTTTCTCCTAAAGTAACTTTATAAGTGACAGTCACAATTTGATCCGAAGTAATTGATTCAATCCACTGTACGTCATCCTCTACTACAGCTTGAGATGTGAAAGAGATTAAATTTGACCTCAATCCAAACAGGGTGCCCTTACCGACATTTTTTACTTTCACCTTTACATTCACTTCTTCTCCTGCATCAAACAACTGATTTCCATTGCCGGTTAACTCAGCAAACTCTACTGAATGATACTCTAACTCGGGTGACAATAGCTGTAACACCACTTTCTTTAAGCTATTATTATCGGAAGAGTGTACATTTACCTGTAGTTCAGCAGTAGTTCTATTGGGGAAGTTCTGGGTTACCTGGAAAGAAAGCATCTCAGAGAGATCTATATCCCCCCCTTGATTTAAATTCCCAACATAAACAGAGTCATTGATTATGTTAATATAAGGAGAATTGGTGGACAAAGTTGCATAAACACCGCTTGCATTGGCAACACCTAAGTTGGAAAGAACCAGGTTAAGTCCCATCACAGAATTAATATAAGGTTGATAACCGGGCATCAAAGCAGCAGTAGATGCCACTACATAGGCACCTGATGGCACAATCACATTGATAGTCTCAAAATATTGTTGATAATTTTGCCCCCACGCTGCCAACTCATATTCTCCGGGTTCGGTCAATGGATCAAACGTCAAAGTTACAGAACCGGTAGCATCGGCAAAGTTCGCTCCAATTAAAACGCCCTCTTTAACTAACGCCACATACGCATAAGGCGCAGCTGTCAAAGAGATACTATTAGCACCCACAGTCAGAACCGCCGGAGCTGAAACATCCATTTCATCAGCTTGAGTGAGATAAGTAATCACTGAAGGGTCACCAAATAGATGATACACTTCCCAATAATATTTCTTAGTAGATGCTGAAGATGAAGAGGATTGTACACCTAAGTTCCCTGCGTGACAAATTGCCATATTGGAAACCATCCACTCACTATGAGCCTCATTGTGAGTGTGGAAAAGACGGTCATAAGCCCCCAAATTATTCGATTGATAAACAGGATTTGCTGTAACGGAAGATCTGTAGCCTACAGACCAATAAAAGTCCTCATTCCAATAGGTATTGTTGGATGCTCCAATATAAGCAACAGCCCCTTTCTTATCCGCTCTCAATAATGCTTCTCCGAAACAAACTGAATTATCAAACATACCTGATTGACAACAGTTACCAATTATCAATCCATACTTACCTTCATTATTCATAGCGGGCACATGGTGATTCTCAAAAGAAGGATCACCCCAGCCTGTAGGACCACAGTGGGCAGAATAGTTTGCATAACCAACACCATTTCCAATTTGCTGACGAATCAACGCCGCTTGCGAAGAGCAAGGATGGAGGTGTTTATAAATATTGGAATAACCATATCCGGTATTAACGTAGTTATCAGTTAAATAGTTCACTTGTCCGTTAGCATGAGTTGGCGACCAGTAGCTATCATATCCGGCAACCAAAACTGCATCATCTAGATAGGAAGGATCCGGCATAGTGTACATTTCATACATTAAAGTCTTCTCCAATTGAGGTGCCAGTTCATTAGCATTAGTGGCAGAAAAACGACCATAATAGGCATCGGGTAGATGGTCACCTGTAGTGAAAGTCACATAGTAAAGGTCGGTTACGTGACTACCTTCCGTACCGGAAAATGTAGGAACCTGTGCGACATCACCTACAAAAAGAACAAAGGTAGGAGCAGGATTGCTTTCCGTAGCATTATCATATTGTGCTTTCAAATAGTTTTTGATGGTTGTAGTTGTTGAACCCACACTCGGATTATTAGTCAACGCCAAATCCACAATAAATCCTTTGCGCTTTTTCCATTCAATAAATGGTGCCAATTGTGTCTCAAACATAGGATGGGAAACAA
Source organism: Bacteroidales bacterium UBA5429 (assembly GCA_002427605.1). Lineage (GTDB taxonomy): Bacteria > Bacteroidota > Bacteroidia > Bacteroidales > WCHB1-69 > UBA5429. The sequence goes on from DIRT01000023.1 coordinate 72,248, forward strand.
TCACCATTTTAATCGGGTTATGGTTCCACTCTGCACGTTGCGGTTCAGCCGGATTGACCAAAAGAGATTTGGGAACGCTCATCATAGGCGAATTGTAAAGTTGCTTCATAGCAGCAGTTTCTCCCAGTCTGGGGTTCACAAAACGAATCTCCACATCTACAGACTGATACACTTTAAGCTGCTGTGTAACAGGATTATAACTAACAGGAGAAAAAGTCAATTCTGCTAAATTTTGATCTCTCATTTGACCTATCGGATTCACTGTTACCAAAGGAGCAGCAGCAAAAAACTGATCCTGTTGATAGGTTTGAGTATTTTTAATCAAGTCAATAGGACCTTCATATGATTTTTCGTAAGAAGGTTGTGCAGGGAAAACAGGATAGCTGATATTCAAATCCGCTGCATCATAGATTACAAAATCTCCTGGTGTAACATGTAATTCAATATCATCACAAAGAGGAATCTCTACTAATTTCACTAAAGTTGGTAACTCAGGATCCCCAACCTGTACTGAAGAGTGAAACTGGTCCATCACTAAACGGGAAAAATAACCCGCATCCGTTTTCACTTCAACGCTGGTTAACGTTGTACTATTCAGCCTCAACTCAATCTTTTCACTATCATTTTGCATTAAGCGATAAGCCTGTTGGGCTTGCAAACCGACTGATAATGCAATGAGCAAAATCAGCAACATCGATGTTTTGAATTCTATTTTCATTCTATATATTTTTTATTATTATTAAAGAACAATTCAACCCGCGAAGATATAGAAAAAAACCATACATCTTATTTCTCTTTTTATAAAAAAGAAAAAAGGGGGGATGCCAAGCCTCCTCCCTTTAGTTTTTTCATCGCTCTCAATCGGAAAGATTATTGATATAATATGCGATAAATTGTTTCCTCATGACGATCTCCAACAATCATATTACTTTGGATTGTTATCGGATAATGATCATCATAAGTGTAAGTATAGGTGGTTATTGCCTGGTAAAATTCATAAGTTACTTTTCTAGGATTATTTTTACTAAATAGAAAAACATCAAGATCTGTATCAATTACAGAAAATGGAAAAGGAGCATACAAAACAGTAGCAAATGGAAAAAAATTATACATAACATTGAAACACTTATCATACCCTTCTAAAGTAAAAAAAGGTCCGGAAGGTTGACTAATTGATATAAGATTCTCCCCTTCATATAAAAAATCAAAAAAGTGAGTAAACGTATCAACTTGGTTAACTAACTTTTCAGCACCTATTAAACTTTTTTCTATCATACTGATTGCATCTTTACCAACACCGTATGAATTATAACGGTTAACTATGACATTAGTTATCTTGTCTCCTTGGTACAGGAATCTACACTCAGCTGAAATATCACCGGTAGGTTTATAATAGTTTATCTTTTCAAATTTCTTACCAATGTAAAAATACTCAGTATGATATCCCAATTGACCTTCACCCACAACTTTAACTAATCTATCCCCTTCGTAAATAAACTCATTCTTGGCTTTAAACCTTCCCTCTTCATAATAGGTAATAAATCCCAATTTATTACCCTCCCATTCCCAATCTTGAAGTAAATACTCCTGTTCTCCCTCCTTTTGCACATAGATTTTTGAGATCTTTTTCCTAGGATTATAAACACCTGCTACCGTCTCTTCCGGAACATTCGGAATATTTGGATCATTCGGTTCCTCCGGCTCCCATCACGAAGTAAACGAAATCGAAACTACTGCGAATGCTAAAATCGCTAATAAAAACCGGTTAACTTTTTCATATTTTTCATTTTTTGATTTAAAACTACTTGTATTCGAAACGTGTTGTGAACGTAAATTCATAGTTAAAATCGTTCCCTTCATTATGAACCACATGAGATTGGATTGTTAGAGGAAATTTACCATCATAAGTGTAAGTATTGGTGGTAACACGCTCAAAGGTTGATCCATCCCGTAAAATTGATTTCCCTGGATTATTCTTACTAAATATGGAGGTATCATACGTTAGTTCATAAACACGTAATGGGTAAAAATTGAAGTAAATATTAGTGCGAGCATCGTAATTTGAAAAAGTTAGAGTATACTCTCCATCAGTTATCAATGAAATATTATCCCCTTCATAAGAAAAATTCATAACGAAGGAGTCCTTAGATTGAGTAGCTATTTTTTTTGAAACTATTTTCACTCCCTCTTTAGATATTAATTTACCCACAAATCCTCTTTCAATCATGCGAATTACACTTTTGTCCATATCATCATAAAAATGAAATGTAATTGCAGAAACTTTTTCCTTATTATATTGAAATACCAGTTCAAGTTCAAGAATACCTGCGGGATTATAAAATTTAATTTTATCAAATTTCTTATCAAGATAAGAATACTCTACATAGTACCCTGAATCACATTGAATTTTAACTAACCTATCACCCTCATAAATGTACTCTTCCTTACCATCAACTTCACCATCAGACCAATAATAAGTGATTGAAGCCACCTTACTTCCATCCCATTCCCAATCTTCAACTAATCTCTCAACATTCTCCTCCCACCATTCATCACCATTTGTCACAACCACTGTATTTACTTCAAATATCTTAGAGATCTTTTTCTTAGGTTTATAAACACCAGGCTCCTCCTTATCGCATGAGGTGAACGAAATTGAAACTATTACAGCAGCTATAACAGTCAATAAAAAAACGGTTAACTTTTTCATATTTTGCATTTTTGAATTGTAGAACTTCCGAACCGATTGAGCTAAGAGATTGAAATCCGCTCAAATCTCTTAACGCAATATCAACAGTGCAAATATATATAAATTTTTGTTATAAAACAACAAAGGAGGAATACCTTAGCATCCCCCCTTTTTTTATTTCATTCTAAAAAGAAAAAAATTACTTATATATGATACGAGTTATCGATGCATAACTTTCATCTTCAAAAACCGTGTTAGACTGGATGGTTGCGGGAAAATCTCCATCATATGTGTAAATATAGGTAGTAGTAATATTAAACGACCCAACTGTAAAAACTGCTTTCCCGGGATTATTTTTGCTTAACATTAAACATTCCACTTCTTCGTTGTAAGCAGAGAATGGAAGGAAGTTATATAGAATATTGGAATGGGTATCGTAATTTGAAAAGGTCAAAGATTCATCTTCCACTACAATTGATGTAAGATTATCTCCATCATAAGAAAGATTGATCACAAAAGTTTCTTTAGAATGGCTATCCACTTTTTCAGCCACCATTTTCATTCCTTCTTTCGACAAAAGCTGACCTACATATCCTCTATTCATCATGTCGGTGATATTTTTAAAATCATCATTAGCCTGAAGTGTAATCTTGAAAATCTTTTTTCCATCATATTGAAATGTAAATTCAGCCATAAGGTCTTTCTCAGGAGTATAATATTTAATCTTGTCAAATTGCTTGCCATTGTATGAATACTCAGCGTAGTAACCGTAATTATCTCTCACTTTAACTACTCTATCCCCTTCATAGATATACTCATCCATACCCTTAAATTCGCCTTCATCATAAAATGAGACAGAAGCCAATTGATTTCCATTCCACTTCCACTCTTGAGTTAAGTACTCAGCCTCTCCTACTTCTTGTTCGTACACTTTAGCAACCTTTTTCTTAGGTTTATATACGCCGGCTTCCGGCTCCTCGCATGAAGTAAACGAAATAGCAACAATTGCTACAGCTAAAATAGTTGATAAGAGAACACTTAATTTTTTCATATTACTATTATTTTAGTGATAAGACTTCTGATTAAAAAAAAGTTAGGAGATAGAAGTCTTCTGAAATCCCATAACTTAATAATAACGCTGCAATTATATTATTTATTTCTTTATGAAAAAAAATAAAAAAGGGGGGATGTCTAAACTCCCCCCTTCAGTTATGATATCACTCTCAATCGGTAGTGATTAGTTATATACGAAACGAGTTGTTTTTGCTGAACTGGTACCCATAAATGTAGTATTAGCTTGAATAGTTGCTGGTACATTTCCATCATAAGTATAGATAAAAGTAGTTGGAATATTAATTGAACCCATTTGACTAACTACTTTTCCGGGATTATTTTTACTGAATATTTGAGAATTAGCGTCAGCTTCATAAGCAGAGAATGGGAAGAAGTTAAACCAAATATTTGAATAGGTATCATAGTCTGAATAAGAGAAAACATTGCTTCCTGTAGTCAAAGATGAAATATTATCTCCATCATAAGAAAGGCTCATAACAGTAGTTTCTTTAGATTGATCAGCCATTTTTTCAGCAACTACTTTCATTCCTTCTTTAGGTAACATTTTACCGATGAAACCTCTTTCTACCATTTTGATTACATTTTTATCCACAACATAAGATTTAAGAGTAATTACGGAAATCTTTTTCCCGTCATATTGGAATGTAATCTCAGCTAAAAGTTCATTAGTAGGATTATAATATTCAATCTTTTCATATTGTTTATCATTATATTCATATTCCGCATAGTATCCATAATTATCTCTAATTTTTTCTACTCTGTCTCCATCATATGTAAACTCATCTTTACCTCCAAACTCACCATCATAATAATAACTGATAGAAGCTACTTTATTTCCATCCCATGTCCACTCTTGAGATAAATACTCAGGTTCTCCTACTTCTTGTTCGTACACTTTAGCAATTTTTTTCTCTGGTTTATAAACACCTGCAGGATCTTCACATGAAGTGAACGAAATAGCAATTGCAATAGCTAAAATAGTTGATAAAAAAACACTTAATTTTTTCATAATTTTCATTTTAATTTTAATTATAAGACTTCCAGTTTATTAAAGTTAAGAGATTGAAGCCTTCTAAGATCCCATAACTTTTAGATTAACGCTGCAAAATTATAATTTATTTTAGAGTTAGACGTTAAAAAAACTAAAAAGTTTAATTAGAGGGTAAAAAACAGTAAATCAAAATAATATATCTTGATTTAACCGATAAATAAGAAAAAAAATCACATTTCAACTATTTTTTTTGAAGAAATTTAGTCACAATAAACAATAATTTATGCTTTAAATTTCTTTTTCTTCTTCTTTTTGAAATAAAAAAAAAGGGGGGCAGACAAGACTTACCTTTGCGCAATTTTATTCCCCCACTCTCTAAATCATACCTTTTTAGATCTGTATTATCAATTACGAATTACGGATTACGAATTACGGGAAAATAAAAAATGGGCTCTTACGAACCCATTTTTATCATTTATTGTTAGTTTATAGTCTTAACTATTGCAACCTTTGCAGCCTGCTTTACTTTCCTTAACGGAAGCTTGCGCTGCTGCCAGACGAGCTACAGGAACTCTAAATGGAGAACAAGAAACATAAGTTAATCCTGTATTAAAGAAAAACTCAACTGATGCAGGGTCTCCACCATGCTCTCCACAAACACCAATCTTCAAGTTAGGTTTAGTCGCTCTTCCTAGAGTAACTCCGGTACGAACCAATTGTCCAACACCTCCTTGATCGATAGTGTTAAATGGGTCATTGTCAATAATATGCTCATCAACATACTTACTAACAATGGTATTCACGTCATCTCTGGAGAATCCGAAAGTCATCTGGGTCAAGTCATTAGTACCAAATGAGAAGAAGTCTGCCAATTGAGCAATCTCATCAGCAACGAGAGTAGCACGTGGAGTTTCAATCATAGTTCCATAAGTGTAGCTAATTTCAACTCCCATACTCTTCTCAACTTCTGCATGGATTTGATCAGCGATCACTTTTTGGTGTTGTAACTCAGCTAAATTCACTGTCAATGGCACCATAATCTCTAATTGAGGATGTTGTCCCTCTTTCATTAACTCAGCAGTAGCTTGGAATAGCGCACGATATTGAGTAGCAGTTACTTCAGGATACATAATACCCAAACGAACACCACGAAGTCCCATCATGGGGTTAGTTTCGTGAAGTGCTTCGATTCTGCTCTTAATCACCTCATAAGGCAAGCCTGTTTCTTTTGCTAATTCGCGTTGTTTATCTTCAGTTTGCGGAACAAACTCATGTAAAGGTGGGTCCATCAAACGGAAAGTTACGGGTTTACCGTCCATTACTTTCATGGTTCCCTTTACAGCTTTCAAAATATAAGGCTCTAGTTCATTTAAAGCAGCTTCTCTTTCTTCTGTATTGGTAGCTAAAATCATGTTACGTAATTTAGCCAATGGCTCTTCGCTATTCTTACCGTAGAACATGTGCTCGATACGGAATAACCCGATACCTTCAGCACCAAAATCTAAAGCTCTTTGTGCATCTTCGGGAGTATCAGCATTGGTACGTACGCCCATTGTTCTGTACTCATCCACAATAGCCATAAACTCCTGGAATCTTGGACTTTCAGTTTGATCCATAGTTGCAACTTCTTGGTCATAAACCCATCCTTTTGTACCATTCAAGCTTAGTAGGTCACCTTCTTTGAATGATTTATCTCCAATTTTAAGTGTTCCTTTATCCAGATCAATATGCACGGCATCGCAACCAACGATACAGCATTTACCCCAACCACGGGCAACCAATGCGGCGTGCGAAGTCATTCCTCCTCTGGCAGTCAAAATTCCTACTGCTGCACTCATACCTTCTACGTCTTCCGGATTAGTTTCTTCACGAACCAGGATTGCTTTTTTCTTAGCACGTTGGTATTCCATTGCTTTTTCGCTGGTGAGTGCGATATAACCGACTGCTCCACCGGGACCTGCTGGTAATCCTTTTGCAATCACATCAAATTTCTCTTCACTACGTGGGTCTAGAATAGGGTGTAACAACTCATCCAACTGAGCGGGTTGTACTCTCATTACCACTTCTTTTTTATCGATTAAACCTTCATGAAGCATATCCAAAGCCATATTTAGAGCTGCAACTCCGGTACGTTTACCAACACGGCATTGTAGCATATAAAGCTTTCCATCCTGAATTGTAAACTCAATATCCAGCATATCTTTGTATGCTTTTTCCAATGTAATACGAATATCATTCAACTCCTTGTAAGTCTCAGGCATTAATTCCTGCATAGAGTGGAGATGTTTATTTTGCTCATTTTTAGTATCATCATTAAGGGGGTTAGGAGTACGTATACCTGCTACCACATCCTCTCCCTGCGCATTAACGAGCCACTCTCCATAAAATTTATTATCACCAACGGCGGGGTCACGGGTGAAAGCTACACCGGTAGCAGATCCTTCGCCCATATTACCGAACACCATCGCTTGAACGTTAACAGCAGTACCCCAATCATCCGGAATATTTTCGATACGACGGTAAGAAACAGCTTTTTTACCATTCCAGCTCTTGAAAACCGCTTTGATACTTCCCTCTAATTGTGCTTTAGCATCATCCGGAAACTCAACTCCCAAAACTTTTTTAACAGTAGCTTTAAAATCATTGGATAGTTGCTCCAAGTCTTCAGCAGTCATGTCAGTATCTGATGTGTACCCTTTTGCTTTTTTGAAAGCATCCAACTGATCATCTAAAATTTTGCGGATTCCCACACCTTCTGCAGGCTCTAATCCTTCTGCTTTTTCCATTACCACATCAGCATACATCATAATCAAACGACGATATGAGTCATATACAAAACGAGGATTATTAGTTTTCTTAATCAAACCGGGGATAGTGTTGGAACTCAAACCAATGTTCAATACAGTATCCATCATACCGGGCATTGATGCACGTGCTCCGGAACGTGAAGAAAGCAATAATGGATTAACAGGGTCATCATATTTTAGTCCCATGTTAGCTTCTACCGATTTCATACCTTCCCATACTTGATCCATGGTACCGGCAGGTAGTTGCTCATTATTTTTATAGTAGTCTGTACAACATTCAGTAGTGATTGTCATACCGGCAGGTACCGGTAACCCCAAAAGACACATTTCGGCAAGATTGGCACCCTTACCACCCAACAAATTTTTCATGTCAGCTCTTCCTTCAGCAGTCTTTCCTCCAAAGGTGTAAACATACTTTTTACTCATTTTTTCTAAATTTTAAAGTGTTAATTATATGTGAATTATCATTTCTTTTTAAAACGTGCAAAGATACTAAAAAAAAATGAGATTTTGGGTAATGAATCTCTGATATTTTATGAGTTAAAAAATAAAACTAAAAATAGAGTTAATCCAAAAAAAAGAGGTATTTTTGCAGTTTACACTGACACGTAAAGAGCTAACATGAAAAAAGAGATTTTATCAAAAATAGAAAACAACAAAGAGGTAGTTGGAATTATTGGTTTAGGTTATGTCGGACTACCATTAGCAGTTAATTTTGCCGAAGCCGGAGTCAACACATTGGGGTTTGACAAAAATCAAAAAAAAGTGGACATGATCAATCATGGCGACAACTACATTGGGGATATCCGCGATGCGGTATTGCGCAGTGTTGTGATTGATGAGCACTTTTTAGAGGCCACTACCGACTTCTCGCGCATCCGCGAGTGCGATGCTCTGCTGATCTGTGTTCCCACACCACTCGACAAGTTTCGCAAGCCCGACATGAGCTATATCGAAAATGCATGTATCGAGATTGGACAAAATATGACCCCGGGGACTTTTATCTGTTTGGAAAGCACCACCTACCCTACTACTACTGAAAATTTCATGCTTCCCATCATTGAGCGTGAAAGCGGTCTGAAAGTAGGAAAAGAGTTCTGGATGGCTTACTCTCCCGAACGGGTGGATCCCGGAAATATCAACTTCCACACCCGCAACACACCCAAAGTGATTGGCGGATATACTCCCGATGGACTGGAAATTGGGATCAAACTCTACAGCAAAGCGATCGAAACGCTTCATCCTGTTTCCTCACCACGGGTTGCAGAGATGGTCAAGATACTTGAAAACACTTATCGCTTGATTAACATCAGCTTAATCAATGAGTTAGCGCTATTATCAGGCAAAATGGGCATCAACATTTGGGAGGTGATTGAAGCAGCTAAAACCAAACCATTCGGATTTCAGGCTTTCTATCCCGGACCCGGTATTGGTGGGCACTGCATTCCACTTGACCCGTTTTATTTGGAGCATATCGCCAAACAGTACGATTTTGACCTCAGCATGATTCACACGGCAGGGCACATCAATATGCGGATGCCGCACTATATGTATATCAAGATAGCCACAGCATTGAACAAACACCAAAAATCGGTGAATGGAAGTAAACTCCTCTTTTTAGGTGTGGCTTATAAACCCAACATTAACGACGATAGGGAATCACCTGCTTTAGAGATTATGGATATTGTGGCTCACAAGGGAGGAATCATCTCCTATAACGATCCGCACATTCCGCATGTGAAAACAAACAAAGGACATGTTTACAACTCTATAGAACTCACCCAAGAAGCGATTAAAAATGCGGACTGTGTTGTGCTCACTACCAATCACTCCGCTTTTGATGTGGAAATGGTCAAAAAGCATGCCAAAATGATTGTGGATATGCGCAATATGATCCCTGAAGGGGGCGAAAATGTTTATAAATTGTAAAATCAATTCTTCATTCTTCCTTCTACCTTCTTCCTTGTAAAACCGTAATTCGTAATTGATCACAATTTCTCCCAATGGGATGGAATTCCAGAGTGGGGTGGGAACATAACTAAAAAGGGGAACATGATCTGCCCCCTGTTTATTTATATTTCCAAAAGAAGAAAAAAAAGAAAATAGAAGAGGCTCTCTATTTCAATGAGTACACAATTCCGACTCCAATGATTTCTTTGAACTGGACTCTTCGAATGCGTGTTCTGGGTTGATCCATACCGTTCTCCCACTCGTCAAATCGCACTTTTTCGTTGTATTTGAGTGAGGTTGAGACCCTGAACTGTAACATTTTCAAGAACTGATATGAGAGGGTTAAATCCCAATCGACCTTGAAGTTACCGAACTTTTGAATTGGATCCTTGTAGGGTGTATAGAGTTCCAATACCGTTGCTAATTTCAAATCTTTAACCAATTCCTTATTGAGATTAATCTTCACTTTTGGTCCAACGGTTGTGATGCTCCTTTTCTCTACAGGAACGCCATAATCAGCTCTTAGCAACGAATCATAGCAACTGGTAACCAACCCGGCGGCAGGCGAAAAATAAACCGATAACCAATCCTTATATTTCCAATCCACCCCAATAGAAATATCCGTATAGGCCGGGGCTAAGAAATTGGAAACCCGCTTGGGTTCGGGCAATGCCGGATGCTGTTGCGGATAACGAAAGCCCAATGCATGATAGGATTTAAACGTCATCAATCCGGTAACGTAAATATTATTTGCAACTTTATAACCAAACTTGGATGCAAAATTGATTTTATCTGTAGATTTTCTCCATACTGGTAATAATTCCGATGAATACATAATACCCAATTCTGCATCCCACTGCGATTCCCAAGAGAGCTTATCTTTTTGATAAAGTAATTGTACTTTTGAAAAAAGCACTGCATCAAAATGTTTATACCCACCATCTGTCCAGTTCCACTGGTCTGTTTGAGCTAAATTGAGTCCTATTTCGCCTATAAGTTTCCAATAATCCAACCAATAATAATATCCATTACTTTCATAAACCGGTTTTAAATCCAATGTTTTTAAATTTTGATCGGGTAATTCCTGTTTCACCACATCCTGAGAAAAGATTGGTTGATAAAACAGAAGAAATAGAATAACAACTTCTATTTTAAACAGATCTATCCAATCTATTCGTTTCATTTAGTGATTAAATTTTTTAAAAGCATTCCACCAACGATCTGAAATCATATCTTTACAAGCCATATCATAATCTCTCTTAGAACAGGGGAGATAATATTTTTGAACCACCTGAGATTGTTTACTTGTAACAGGTACAATAACCCACCATCTTCCCGATCTTTTACTTTTAAAAAAGACCAAATCTTCAACATGCCCTGATACCGGAACACTGTATTTCAAGTATTGATCTTTCTCTTTAAAGTGGGTATCCCCTATCCTGCGTCTAAACCCTTCAATAAAATACCAAATTACATGAGCAATCAGTTGAGATGTTTGATCTTGATAATCTATGGAAGGACTATACTCATATATTCCGATGGAAGAGAGTTTATCACTCACACCGGCATACATTGCAATTTGGCACAATTCTTCACCATAAAATCCGTGTGGTGAGCTATGTGGATGTCCAGGTGCATCCCCTTTTCTAACGCAGGATATATCAATGGAAAGCAGATCCGCATTTCTGACAATCGGTTCTACCTCTTCCATATCTTGTCTAATTAAACCCAATCGATAGGTCTCAAAAAAGAGACTTTCCATCTCTTTCACCTCTCTTGGGGAGTTGAGGTAAGTTTGATATCCAACCTGAGCATAATTGAACAGATAGCTGGGCTCCTCCAACAGAATCGATGTCAGGTAGGATTGAGAGTTCATTTTAGGGGCATTGGGATTTAGATCAAAAAGGGAGTCGACAGAGACCATGTTAACCACCTGTTCCATTTTTTGATACGCCATATAGTTTGCGAACACCAAATCGTTTCCTCCTCCCAATATTATAGGAACCACATCCCTCTCGATAAAGAAAACCAAAACCTCGGAAAGGATTTCATAGGTATCTTCACATGTTTCTCCAATTTTCAGATTTCCTAAATCCACTATAGAGAGAGCAGTTCCCCATGAATAGAGTTTATAAAACTGTTTTCTGATCTCATCGGGTGCAAAAATAGCCCCTTCATTTCCAACTGTATTGCGTGCTTCAGGAACTCCAATAATAGCCAATTGGTAGGTGTTATCCATCCAATTCTTCTGATAATGGGCAAAATGGGTATGTGCATTAACGATTAATGTAGGATCACCCTGTTGGAGATCTTTTATTTTCTCCAAAGGATAGGGTTCAAAAAAACTTAAAACATCCATTTTCATTATTTTTTCTTAGAAAATCTTTTTTTCGCAGTTGGCGTTGTATTTTTAATAATATCCAAACACTCCTGATAAGTTAACTTTTCAGCCACAACCCCTTTAGGAAGCTTGAAGTTATCCGTTCCATTAGTCAGGTAGGGACCATATCTTCCATTCATCACTTTTATATTCTTATCTTCTTCAAAATCAAGGATTAGATTTTTAGTTTTACTATTTTTTATCCATGCAATCGCGTCATCCAGTGATAACTCTGAAGGAATAACGCCTTTTTCCAGGGTAATATTTTGTGAGTCGTATTTAATGTATGGACCGTACCTACCCACAATGACATGAACTTCATGTCCATTATACTCTCCCAACAGTCGGGGTGCTCTTTCAGCATCGATCTTCTTTTTATTCTCTATCAACTCAATAGCTCTGTCGTAATCCACCTCATTTGGGTCTTCGGTTTTAGGTATAGAAGCAAAGTTATTGCCATATTTTACATAGGGTCCAAATCTTCCAATACCCACTACTACATCTTCATTTTCATAAATCCCAACAGTTTTGGGAAGTTTAAAAAGATCCAGTGCTTCTTCCAGAGTAATGGTGTCAATAAATTGCGTATCCTTCATTCTTGCATAGGTTGGCTTTTGTTCATCATCGTTTTCTCCAATTTGAACCATAGGACCATATTTACCCAACTTAGCATAAACATTTGCAGAAGTTTTAGGATCTTTTCCCAACAATCTTTCACGATTAGCACGGGATGTATTTTGCATTGCATCATTTACAGATTCATGGAACTCTTTATAAAAAGTGTCAATCATTTTCTTCCAGGATTTTCCCCCTTCAGCAATTTCATCAAACTCTTTTTCCACCTCTGCAGTAAAGCCATAATCCAGAATATTCTCAAAGTTCTGTTGCAAATAATCATTTACCACTATTCCTATATCTGTTGGAAACAGTTTATCTTTCTCAGCACCAAATTTTTCCTTTTTGGACATTTCAGTAACCTGATTATTTTTTAACACCAATTGCAAATACTCTCTATCCTGACCTGGTCTGTTGCTTTTAACCACGTATTCTCTCTTTTGGATTGTCGTAATTGTAGGAGCGTAAGTTGAAGGTCTTCCAATACCCAGATCTTCCAATTTTTTTACCAAACTGGCTTCAGTATATCGGGCAGGTGGTTGTGAGAATCTTTGTGTTGCATGAATCTCTTTATTGATCACTGTTTCTCCTTTTTTCAATGGAGGCAACCAGCCTTTTACTTCTTCTTCCTCATCATCTTTAGACTCTGAATAGACTTTTAAAAAACCCTGGAACAGAATCACCTCTCCATTGGCAACAAACTTTTCTTCTCTGTTGGGAACGGGTATATTAATCGTTGTTTTTTCGATTTCTGCATCACTCATCTGAGAGGCAATCGCTCTTTTCCAGATTAGATCATACAATCTTTTAGCCGAAGCATCACCGGAAATGGTATGATTTTTAATATTTGTCGGTCTTATCGCTTCGTGTGCTTCTTGAGCTCCTTTTATTTTACTTCTATATTTTCTGGTTTTAGAATACTCTTTACCATACAATTGAATGATCTCCTCTTTGAAACTTTCTATTGCAAAATCGGAAAGGTTAACAGAGTCTGTTCTCATATAGGTAATATAACCGGCCTCGTATAACTGCTGAGCTACCACCATAGTTTTACTCACTGAAAAGCCTAATTTCCTAGAAGCTTCCTGTTGCAATGTTGAAGTTGTAAACGGAGCGGCGGGAGATCTTCTTGCAGGGGATTTCTCAATCCCATCGATTACAAACTGTGCATTAATACAACTATTTAAAAAGTCTAAAGATTCCTCTTTTGTGTCAAACCTTTTGTTCAAAACCGCTTCAAACTGATGTTGTTTGGATTGATCCGCAAAAAAGTCTCCAACAACTCTATAGTTTGATGTAATATCAAAGTCAATAATTTCTCTTTCTCTTTCAATAATCAATTTAACAGCAACCGACTGAACTCGTCCTGCTGAAAGTTGGGGTTTAACCTTTCTCCACAAAACTGGTGATAATTCAAATCCAACCAATCTATCCAAAACCCTTCTGGCTTGTTGAGCATTTACTAAATCAATATCCAGATCACGAGGTGATTGGATCGCTTTTTCTATTGCAGATTTTGTAATTTCATGAAAAACAATTCTTTTGGTTTTTTCTTTCGGAATTCCAATCGCCTCCATTAAGTGCCAAGAGATTGCTTCACCCTCACGGTCATCATCCGTTGCCAATAAAACCAACTCAGCCTTGTCCGCCATTTTTTTAAGATCTTGAATCATCTTTTTCTTCTCCGGGATCACCTCGTACTGAGGTGCAAATCCACCGGAAATATCGATTCCCATCTCTTTTTGAGGTAAATCTCTAACGTGTCCTTTACTGGAAACTACCTCGTATTGGTTGTCAATAAATTTTTGAATAGTTTTAGCCTTGGCAGGTGACTCTACAATAATTAAATTCTTGTACATATAGTATTTTATTTTTATATTTTAGTTGTTCCTAATAAATAACGAGTGTCCTAATAGTTCTTCTGCTTCTTCAAAGTTTCCCATTGCTATTTTTTTTCTGATCTGAGTAGATCTGACGGCGATATCATCTAAAAGATACTCTTCAATCATCAATATGTCAATTCCTTGCAATTCTGCAAGATGATGTGTCGAAGAGTAAGTACCGCTTCTATTTTTTCCAAAACGATGATTAGGGCCCATAATCAAATATCTTGTTTTGAGCTTATCAATCAAAACCTGTTTTATAAACTCTTCTGATGTCAACTCTGCAAATTCTTTAGTAAAAGGAATAATGTAGAGATAATCTATCTTTTGTTGTGACAATAATTCAATCTTTTGCTCCAAAGTGGAAATCAAAAAGAAGTCCGGATTCTGATCCAATACTTGCTGAGGATGGGGTTCAAATGTTACCACAATGGAAGGAAGTGCTTTCTCTTGCGCTGTCTGACACAGTTGTTGCAAAACCTGACGATGCCCTCTGTGTACACCATCAAAAGAGCCAATGGTGACAACGGATCCAAGAATATCAGATATAGGTTCGAAATTAGTTATAATTTTCATTACAATCTATCTTAACTGTGCTCCACACTCTTTCTCAAAAGCTGAAATCAACTTATTCATTATTTTATTAATCTCTTCTTCCGTTAAAGTTTTATTCTCATTCTGAAGAACAAAATTAAGGGCATAAGATTTCTTATCATCCCCCAGATTAGCTCCTTCATAAACATCAAAAAGGGTTACCTTTTTCAATTTTGAGCCACCATACTTAAACGCTATCTCTTCCAACTTGCCATAATCTACTGAACGATCCAAAATCAATGAAAGATCTCGCTTTACGGAAGGATAAGGAGAAATCGGCTGGTAAACCACATCAGGAGTTCCAAAATTTTGAAGCAACACATTAAGATTTACTTCGGCGTAATAGACTGTTTTTTTGATATCAAACAGTTTTAAAATTTTAGGATGAACCTCGCCCATCTGTAAAACTGCCTGGTCATCTATCAGATACTCAAGACCTTCAACAAACAAACTATTTTGGATCAGATTTGATGTTATTTTGTCAATCGGTGCATTAGCTTTAACAAACAGATGCTCAATTATATTTTTTAAGTAAAACAGATCAACATCCTCATCTTTCTGATTCCAGGTTTTTTCAAACTTTTTACCTGTCAGCAATAGAGCCATCTTTTCCTTTTCGTGATATTTCTCTGTCACTTCCGCATCTGAACCGGCATTCGGATTCAAGAAATAGGTTTTACCGAATTCAAACAATCTCAAATTTGGATTCCCATTATTGATATTTCTCTCAACCGTTTCCAAAGCACCTGTCAACAAAGTTTGTCTCATCGAATCCAACTCATTACTTAAAGGATTCAAGATCCTCACAACAGTCGAAAGATCAGTCAACTGCATCTGCTCAATATATGAACTTTTTGTTAATGAGTTATTCATCATCTCATAAAACCCGTTGGCAATCAGATGTAAAGAGATCTCTCTTTGAAAATGAGTAAGTCCTTTCTGAGGAGTTTTCTGCATCACAAAACTAAACTCTTCAGGGAACTCAATTTGATTATAGCCATAAATCCTCAAAATCTCTTCTATTAAATCGACAGGTCTTGTGACATCACTCTTATTATGAGGAACTTCCACCAACAAATGCTCAGTGTTTTGAACAGTGATATTAAATCCTAAAGATTGAAGAATATTGATAACCTCATTATCCTCTATCTTTTTCCCGATTAATTCCTCTACTTGAACCAGAGAGAGTAATATCTTATCCTTTTCAACTTCATAGGGGTACAAGTCTATAATTTCTGAAAAATGAGTTGCTCCTGCAATATTTTGAAGCAGATTGGCAGCTCTTTTCAAAGCATATAATGTCATATCTACATCACATCCCCTTTCATATCTAAAGGCTGCATCGGTTTTGAGATGGTGTCTTTTTGATGTTTTCCTTACTGAAGTAGGATGAAAATAAGCACTTTCAATAAATATATTTTTGCTATTCTCAGTAATCCCTGACTCTATTCCTCCATACACTCCGGCGATACACATGGGGCCCGATTGATGACAAATCATCAAATCCTCCTCATCCAACTTAATCTCATGACCATCCAGTGTTATAAAAGGAGTTCCTGTAGGCAAATTTTGAACAATAATCTTCTCACCTGCAATTTTATCACTATCGAAAGCATGCAGGGGATGTCCTATTTCAAACATCACATATTGAGTCACATCCACCACATTATTGATCGGCTTAATTCCAATTGAAAGTAGTCTATCCTGTAGCCACTTAGGAGAAGCTTCCACGGTAATGTCATCAATACATATCCCTGAATAACGCGGACACGCCTCATTATTTTTAATCTCAAT
The DNA here is from genome assembly GCA_002427605.1 of Bacteroidales bacterium UBA5429. GTDB lineage: Bacteria > Bacteroidota > Bacteroidia > Bacteroidales > WCHB1-69 > UBA5429. Next base: position 89,025 of record DIRT01000023.1, read on the forward strand.
ATCGATCCTTGTTGTATTCGCTGAGGGCAACAAGTCTGAAACTTCTGGTAAAAGAAGTGTTGAACAAGGAATATCATTATGTTTCATAACAGCATACAAATCCCTCGCCACGCCATAATGCGAAGCAGCATCTCCCCTATTGGGTGTCAATCCAATTTCAAAAATATAATCCTCTTCAATTTTATAGAGCTCAGCTGCTGACAATCCCACAGGTGTATCCTCCGGTAAAACCAGAATACCTTCGTGAGAAGTACCCACACCTATTTCTACCTCTGAACAAATCATTCCCTCTGAAACTTCACCTCTAATCTTGGATTTCTTAATCACAAAAGGTTTTTCTCCCGAATATAAAGTAGTGCCGATCGTTGCTACAATCACCTTTTGACCTGCAGCCACATTAGGTGCACCACATACAACATTGAGCGGAGTTTCCTCACCAACATCCACTGTTGTGAGATGAAGATGATCAGAATTAGGATGATCTTCACAGGTCAATACTTCTCCAACAACCAATCCTTTCAAGCCACCTTGAACCGATTCAAAAAGAGTAAGTGATTCAACTTCCAGGCCGCAATCTGTTAATAATCTACTCACTTCTAAAGGAGGAAGATCAAAAGAAATATACTGTTTCAGCCAATTATACGATATTTTCATAGAGTTGATATTGTAATATTATGATAAAAAATTCAGTCCGCAAAAATACTACATTATTATATATGTAAAGTTTATTTTTTTATTTTTGTAAAAAGGGGGGAAGCTACTGTGTCGCTGTAAGATCCTTTAAAACAGCGATTAAAGCCTCTTCTATCAGAGCAAAATCGTGTTCCTTTTTGGATGTATAATAGAACAATAAATTCACTTTTTTATCCGATTTTGACAAATTATCAAGCAAAAATTGACGCTTATTGAGTCTATATGCCTCTCTTATTCTCCTCTTAATTCTATTTCGGATAACAGCTTTTTTGAAGTTTTTTTTAGGAACAGCAATCGCTATCTGATTTTGATCAGAAGATTTTTGTTTCTGCTCCCAAAGATAGTAACACTTTATCGGATGATGATAATGGGAATTCTGCTCACGAAGAAGGCTTTCTATACTCTTTCGCGAACAAAGTCTTTCAGATTTAGTAAAACTATAATTCTGAATTAAGTTATCTTCTTCTTGTAGCATGTTCTTTTAAGAAGTGATCCAATGCGATGGTAATTGAGGGAGCCTCTTTTGTAGGAGCCTCAACATGTAATGTCCACCCTTCTGCACGAACTGCATCTGCCGCTGCTGTTCCTAACGCGGCAAAAGCCATCTCTCCCTGCTCAAATTCCGGATAATTGGCTTTTAACGCATCAACTCCTGAATTACTAAAAAATACAATCATATCAAACTTGCTGATATCAACATCTTCTTTTATGTTAGCCGGAACAGTTTTAAAAACTACAGCTTGATTGTATTCAATCTCCTCAGAAGTTAGAAAATCACAGTAATGCGAATAAGCCATTTCACTTCCACAAGGAAGTAAATATTTGAGTTCTCTATTTTTTGAAATCAATTCAAAAACACCCGATGGATGATTATTTTTAGCATAAAAAACTTTTCTCTTTTTGTAAGAGATATATTTCTGAAGATAATATGCAACCTGATCAGTTGGACAAAAATATTTCATAGACTCAGGTATCTCTATCCGCATCTCTTTTAAAAGAGCAAAGAAATAGTCAATCGTTGTAGTACTGGAAAAAACAATAGCAGTATGATCCAGAATATTGATTTTTGTTTTCCTAAAATCTGCAGCTGAAATCGGAGAAAATGTGAAAAACTTATAAAATTCCAGGTTAATATTATACTTTTTTTTCAAGTCACCATAAGGAGATTTTTCAACATCTAGAGGAGGAGTCTGCGAAATTAGGATATTTTTTATCTTCATAACTTTTTATACTAAGAGTCTTATTTACAAATGATTAACATAATTTAGCAACCATTTAAACATGAGCAAATAGGGTAAAATTTCGAAAGTGCAAAAGTATATAAAAAAATTGAAAAAATTGATTTTTTTAGATTTTATTCTGAAAAGTCGGTATGCTGTGACGGAAAAATTAATCAAAAAAAGGGGCAAATAGAGATAAAAAAAACCGGGGTATTTCGAATAAAGAGATATAGGAATAATGATAATCAAGAGTATCGCATTGGTAAAGCTAAAAAACAGTTTATAGAGCGCATAAATGGGAACCTCATCCTGAGCATCAAATAAAGAATAATAGTAAAAATTAAGACCTCTTTTAATTCCAAAATCGAGAATAACAAGCAGAAGCGCCAATGGATAAAGCAGATAAGTAGAAATTTGATCCGTTATAGAAGCAAAGAATCGAGTAGCTAACAAGTAAAGTAAAAGTGCATTGACAAGGAATGAAAAAACGTGAACCCAGAAGAAAAAGTTTTTATTGGATACTTTCCCTTCCCGTTGTAATTGAGAAAAATGGCGCGACGAGAATAGAGAAAACAAGAGCAGACTGACTCTGTTTCTATATGTGGTAAGCAAAAGAGTAAACAGAACTAAGGTCAGCAACAAAATGAGGGTTGCCAAATTATTATTATCCCTTGTATAAATGAGAAAATTCCCGGTTTGTAGTAGCCGGGAATTAAAATATCCTAATTTAAGTTGTATTAAATTTACAATCTGATACACAAATCAAAATATTACTTCACGATCAGTTTTTTAGTCATCAAAGTTCGTCCGTCTGCCTCAAGTGCATAAAAGTAAATTCCTGAAGAAAACTGATCCAAAGAGATGATTGTTTTACCGGAAGCGTCAGCAGGTACACTAAACACTTGTACTCCGGCAATATTTCTAATCACGATTTGCGCATGGGATGGCATAAGTTCCATTTTATACTCAATGGTTACCCGATCAGATGCGGGATTAGGATAAGCCGTGAATAGAGTTTGAGGTTCCTGCTCCTTAATACCAACTGTATTGTTAATTTTAATATAGAGCTCAGTTTTTATACTGTTATCAGTTTCATCATAAAACTCAAACTTATGATGTGTCAAACCTTGGTTTCCATTAGGATTATACTGAATATGGAAAGCTCCATCCCCATCTGAGGCATAAGTCAACGAGTCACCGGCAGCAATTTCTTCCGGAAAAATACTCGCATCTTCGATACAACAAGAACCTCCAATACAGAAAGTAGATTCAGACCCGGTAACATCCGCTATTCTGGTACGTTGAACCATAATCCCCAAATTTTGTCCGGATAGATTATAAAGGTCAATATAATAGGTGTTGTCAGTGTGATTATTGGGAGCAAACACTTCAATAGTGCCTCCATTGGGAACTACTTCTCCTGCATACCTTACCTCAATCCCTTGCGAAAAAGCAGTCATAGTAGCGAATAACAAAAACAGTGTAAATATCTTTTTCATAACAATTTATTTTTCAAATAATAGATTAACTCAATACTTAATTATTAGACTGCAAAGGTACGAAAAAGTTAATTCATAATCATAGATTACACCATATTTTTTTTAGCTCTTCAGAAAGTATAGGTGCTTTAATATGAATTATCGCTTTAGTAGTAGGATGTTCAAAGGACAAGCCGGCTGCATGCAATGAAATGGATCCATCCCGATTCGCTCTCGGTGCACCATACTTTAGATCCCCCCTAATTGGAAATCCTTCAAAAGATAATTGAGCCCTAATCTGATGATGTCTTCCGGTAATTAACTCTATTTCAAGAAGATAAAAACGCTCCGACTTCCCTACCACTTTATATATCAACTCGGATTGAAGATACCCTTCCCCGGGAGAAGTTGAAACAAAACTTTTGTTTAACTTTTGATTCTTTCTCAAATAGTGAATCAGCTTTTTTTCCAGTTCAAGAGGTTCTTTTTCAACCACAGCCCAATAAACTTTGGTCATTTTTCTATCTTTAACCTGTTGATTCATCCTGGTCAACGCCTTCGATGTTTTCGCAAAGATTACAGCTCCGCTCACTGGTCTGTCAATTCGATGCACCAAACCACAAAAAACATTGCCCGGTTTCTGATATTCCTCCTTAATATAAAGACGAACCAATTCTAAAAGAGGCTGATCACCTGTTTGATCACCCTGAACAATCTCGCCGGCTAATTTATTGACTACAAGTAGATGGTTATCCTCGTACAATATTCTTGATTTCAGGTCCATCTATCCGATATTAAGATTAATATTGTTCTTTTTCGTTGGGAAAATCTCCACTTTTAACATCCTTGATGTAATGTCCCACAGATTCCACAATCTCTTTACTAAAATTATGGTAGCGTCTCAAGAAACGAGGTGAAAACTGAAGACTATAGCCCATCATATCATGAAAAACAAGTACTTGTCCGCTGGTATGGGGACCGGCACCGATTCCAATAGTAGGAATAGTTAATGCATCAGTTACCTCTTTGGCTAAAACAGCTGGTATTTTTTCCAAAACCACTCCAAAACAACCATGCTCTTCCAACAAGAGTGCATCACTGATCAATTTTTGAGCTTCTTTTTCCTCTGTAGCACGAACTGTATAAGTTCCATATTTATTAATTGACTGTGGCATCAAGCCCAAATGTCCCATGATCGGAATACCGGCAGTCAGAATTCTATCGACACTCTCAGAAATCTCTTCTCCTCCCTCAATTTTAATAGCATCCGCACCGGATTCTTTCATAATTCGAATCGCTGATTGCAATGCCTCTTTAGAATTCCCTTGATAGGTTCCAAATGGCAAATCCACAACAACCAAAGCTCTTTCAACCGCTCTGGTCACTGAGCAAGCATGATAGATCATCTCATTTAATGTAATAGGAAGGGTGGTTTTATAACCTGCCACCACATTGGCAGCAGAATCCCCCACCAAAATTACATCTATTCCCGCTTGATCCAATAAAATTGCAGTAGAATAATCATAAGCCGTCAACATGGAAATTTTTTCACCCTCTTGACGCATCCTTTGAAGATGATGAGTGGTTACTTTAGATACACTTCTTGATAAATATTGAGACATGATAAAATCAATTTTGATTAATACCTAAGTAATTATAAATTTTTCAAACAGAATTATTTGAAAGTGCAAAGATAAAGGTTTTATTGCAACTTTTAAACTCTATTTTAAGGAAATAAATTAATTTTGTGGATTCAACAAACTTAACTTTCAAAATTCTCACTATCTTTGCAAAGTTTTTACGTTGTAATAACAAGGGGAAACTATGTGTTATTATAAAGTTAAAAATCAATATATTAGATAATTATCAATCCAAAAAAATAAAACTCAATGACTGAAAAAATCATCATTCTTGATTTCGGATCACAATATACACAATTGATTGCACGCCGAATCCGTGAGCTCAACACCTATTGTGAGATTTATCCCTACAACAAATATCCTAAAGAAACCGATGGAATTAAAGGAGTTATTCTCTCCGGAAGTCCTTTTTCTGTTAATCAGGCAGAGGCTTTTAAGCCGGACTTATCCGCATTTAGAGGAAAGCTACCCCTACTAGGGATTTGTTACGGAGCTCAGTTATTGGTTCACTATTCCGGTGGTACTGTTGAACAAGCCGGAAGCAGAGAGTTTGGACGTGCTCATCTCACCACAATCCAAAATAATGATCCTTTAATGCACAATATTCCGGTTCATTCACAAGTATGGATGTCTCATGGAGATACCATCACTACAACACCTCCCCAATTTCAGATCATTGCCAGTACCCGTGAAGTAAAAATCGCTGCCTATCGCATTGATGGCGAGCAAACCTGGGGTGTACAGTTTCATCCGGAAGTATACCACAGTGAGGATGGAAGCACCCTACTCAATAATTTTGTAAAAAACATTTGTCAATGTAAACAAGATTGGACCCCGGATTCTTTCATTGAAACAACGTTGGTTGAATTGCGTAAAGAACTGGGTGATGACCGCGTCGTATTGGGTCTCTCCGGAGGTGTGGATTCTACTGTAGCTGCAGTTTTACTTCACAGAGCCATCGGCGATCGTCTTTTCTGTATCTTTGTTGATAATGGATTGCTCCGCAAAAATGAGTTTGAAAAAGTAATAGAAAGCTATAACACTCTGGGACTCAATGTAATTGGAGTAGATGCTTCTGAACTCTTTTACAATGCACTCAAAGGGGTGACTGATCCTGAACAGAAAAGAAAAATTATTGGTAAAAACTTTATTGATGTTTTTGACGCTGAAGCTCACAAACTGGAAAATATAAAGTGGTTGGCACAAGGAACCATCTATGCTGACAGAATTGAGTCTTTGTCTATTACAGGTATGGTAATTAAATCACACCATAATGTGGGAGGATTACCAGAAAAGATGAATCTGAAAGTCATTGAACCGCTCAAACTACTTTTTAAAGATGAAGTACGAAAAGTGGGAAGAAGTTTAGAAATTCCGGATTCATTGATCAATCGACATCCTTTCCCCGGTCCCGGACTGGCAGTGCGTATTTTGGGTGATATCACCCCCGAGAAAGTGCAAATATTACAGGAAGTGGATCATATCTTTATCAACGGATTGATTGAAGAGGGACTCTACCATGAGGTGTGGCAAGCCGGTGCTGTATTGCTCCCGATTAAATCTGTAGGTGTAATGGGAGATGAAAGAACCTACGAAAGTACAGTGGCATTACGTGCCGTATTATCCACTGACGGGATGACTGCAGATTGGGCACGCTTACCCTATGAATTTTTAGCTAGAATATCCAATGAAATTATCAATAAAGTAAAAGGAGTGAATCGCGTTGTTTATGACATCAGCTCGAAACCTCCTGCAACGATTGAATGGGAATAAAAAAAGGGTGCGATTGCACCCTTTTTTTATGAGTTGATAAATTGGTATAACTTCCCGGTAACATCAAACGTTTGCTGATCGGTACCCAGAATTGGAATCTTCTCTTCTTTGGCTTGTTCCAGCATATCAGCATCAGGGGTAAACCCTTTAACTACAATAACACATGCCAGCTCTTTTAACGAAGCTATGGCAATAACATTCTTATGTGTTTGCAAAGTCACCCACACGTCACCCTCTTTTGCAAAACCCATCACATCACTTAAAAGATCGGAAACATATCCACCCTTTATTTCTCTGTCCAGGTGTTCTTCTCCACAAAACACCTTAAGATTTAATTGATCAACTAGTTGCTTAACATTCTTCATAGGTTTACCTATTAAAATTAGTAATTTATTTCGTACTCATACAATCTGCAAACATATATAAAATAATTGACATAAAGAATAAAATAAAATAAAAGAGAGATGATGTCAAAAAAAAATATACATTTGCACTTTGCATTTAATAAGGGCAGCTTATGAAAAAACAGCAATACCTTTTTCTTTTTATTCTGATGCTTGTTTTTCTTCAGGTAAAAGCACAACTTACACCGGAAACTCTTTATTTGGACTCCCTTTATGAAGCAACTCCGAATTGGCTTCTTGAGAAGGATGAACAGTTTCTGAAATCGGTACCGGTTTTAAGTATTGATCAAAGTCGGCTCAACCAGCCTATTCCATCTTATGTAAACAATGCTGAATCCTACTTTTTCCCTTACATGTTCTACCAGGTAGCATTGGAATGTGCACAATCCAGTTCCCTTACTTATCTTTTTTCTTATGAATTGGCCGTTCGCAGAAATCGCTATCTACTTTTTGACACCCCATATAATAAATACCATATTCCTTCTCACTTTGCCTGGAACTTCTGCAATAGTGGAACCAACAGAGGAGTCAGCTTCATGGATACATGGCAAGTGATTCGTACTGCCGGTTCTCCGTTCACTCCTGACTGGGGAACCAGCTATTCTGATGGAGGAGAAAAAAAATGGCTCTCAGGATATGATAAATATTATCGTGGAATGCAAAATCGCATTGTAGAAATGTACGCCATCCCAACACATACTGAAGAAGGAATTAACACCTTAAGACATTGGATTGCAAACCACTGTTCCGATGATGCCAGAGGAGGATGTGCTAACTTTTACTGCAGGCACCAGTCTCCTAACGGTGTTTTACCTCCGGGAACCCCCGAAGCCGGTAAAGCAGTGATGGTTGAATTCAGTACCAGTGTCAACCACGCCGAAACTATTGTGGGATACAATGACTCCATACGATACGATTATAATGGGGATGGAATATACACTAACCACTTGGATATCAACGGAGATGGGATTGTGGATGTGCGCGATTGGGAAATTGGAGGAGTGATCATTTGTAACACTTTCGGACCAACATGGGGTGATAATGGATTTTGCTACTTGCCATACAAAAAGTTGGCAGAAACACATTCTGAAAATGCTGGAATTTGGAATGCCTGTGTATATGTGGTGCAAGTACGAGACGAAGTATTTCCTCAGTTGACCTACAAAGTAACTATCAAGCACAATAAAAGAAGTCAGATTCGCTTGAGAGCAGGAATAAATCCTGATCTCAACGCTGATGCACCTAGCAAAACCATTAATTTTAACGTATTTAACTTCCAGGGAGGTGAAAACTATATGCAGGGTGGAACTACCGAAGCTGATAAAACTTTGGAATTGGGATTGGATATCACACCGTTGCTCAATGACATAGAGCCTAACATTCCCTATCTTTTCTTTTTGGAAGTGACAGAATCTGATCCCAATGGTACAGGTAGTGGTCAGATTGTTTCTTTTTCTTTAATCGATTATACAAATGGGGGGGAAGAAGAGATCTCCCACCCATCACAAAATACGCCCATTGCTAACAACAGTACCACCTATCTAACGGTACAGAGAGCAGTGAACTTCACTAAGCCCACAATTCTCACAAACGAGGTTGAAACAGCAGCTTTCGAAGAGTTTGAGATTCCCCTGCAAGCTTCCGGTGGCGTAGAACCCTACAGATGGGAATTCACCCAAGAGTATGAAATAGAAGAGTTTAACGCACCTTACCCACCTCATCAGGGAGTACAGGTGCCTTTGTCTAATTTTGATAATGGATTTACTCGAATTGAACTCCCTTTTACTTTTCCCTGCTTTGAAAATCAATACTCCGAAATTTATGTTTATGCGGATGGATATATTACCTTCAAAAATAATACTTACAATTGGCCTTTCCTCATTGATGCTGACTATCAAGTTAAAACAACACGTTTTATCGCACCTTTTAGGGCTGACCTGGTCATCACCTCTTTACTAAAAGAGAGTACGGCACATTCTTTAAAACTCTCATTTGTAGGACAAATCAAAGGACAAGTCAGTCAATCTGTTCAGTTTACCCTGCAGCTATTTGATGATGGTACCATTGAATTCTATTACGGTAATATGAGTTACAGCGGGAATAAGTTTCTATCGGTACTCTCTCGGGGAGATGTTAATCATTTCCAGGAGACACCCGTTTCCCAAACCGCAGCAAGTCAGTGTTCCGGGCGAAACTTTAGGTTGACTCCTCCCCCAAAAAAAGATCATATCCACCTAACAAGAGATGGAAGACTCAAAGGAAGATTAGAAGTAGCTATGGAGCCGACACCTTTAGCGGTTACTTGCTTCGATAATAATGAGGTTAAAACCAATAAAATTATCAACTTTTCCAGTCTTTACGGTTCATCACTACTCATTACCAATATCACTGTAAATGGTCCGGCAGGAACTACAATCAGAGCGGGTGATACTATTTCACTCTCCGTATCGATCAAAAATGTGGATCAAATTGGTCTGGAACAGTCAGTTTTACAGTTTAGCTCTGCTGACCACCTGGTACACTTTATCGACAGTACCGAATATTTTGGATATATCGCCCCCGGTAATGAGTATATCCTCAACAATGCCATCCGTTTTGTGATGGATCCCGTGACACCGGATCAACATGTTCTGGAACTGCAATCCCTGATTACCAACAGCAGCAATATCAATACGGAAGGGACACACCATTACTACGTACATGGAAAGAATATCAAAGCTATCAACTATTCTGTCTATGATGGAAACAATAATCTATTGGATCCCGACGAAAATCTTAACTTGACTATTAAAGTAAAAAACAATAGCGATTTCGACCTTCAAAACCTCAGGTTTGTGCTCCGATTTTTAGAACCGGAACTTTCTGTTTATTCTCCTCCCGTTACCATTGAATCTTTAGTTCAGGATGAGATTGAAGCAGTTCCTTTTCTGGTCTCTGTAAACAGCAATTTTATTCCGGAAAATACAGTAGACGCACTGCTTGATATATATATCGATAATACTTTTTTCAAAACTGAGGTAGTCACTATTTTAGGTTACAATCCCTGTCTCACCTTTGAGTCAGGAATTCCCTCCTATGTTTACTTCCCCGAAACACCATGGTCTACAACCGAAATCTCGCCCGGTGAAGGATTGGTCTCCGCCGGATCCGGTATGATTACCCACAATCAATCCAGTACGATGCAAATCGACAGATATGTTCTTGTCGATGGTGAAATCACCTTTAGAAAAAAGGTCTCTTCAGAAACCAATTACGACTTTTTACGTTTTTATATTGACGATGAATTAATGGATCAATGGAGTGGAACCCAAAACTGGCAGGAAATAAGCTATCCCATCACTGCAGGTTATCACCGATTTAGTTGGGTGTACGTTAAAGATTACTCCGTAAGCAGAGGTGATGACAGAGCTTATATTGATGCTATCTGCTTCCCGGATACGAACACCTATACTCCTGAATTAGAGTCCAATATAGAGCAAATCTACATTGAAATTCCACGCGAAACTACTTTGGATACCACTTTCACACTCACCTCTATAACCCCGACTCTTGCTCTGTTTAACTGTGCCATTATTGATACCAGTGGATATCCGGCTAACTGGTGCAATAGTAATTTCCCGAATGGAAGTGTTAATGCTTTACAATCTAAAGAGATTAGACTTCATTTCGATGCCCATCACAAAATAACAAATAAAAGATATAGCGCTACACTCAAAATACAGGTTCAGGATGGTAACCTGATTGAAATCCCTGTAGCCATGAAAGTAACTTCCGGTGTTGGCATTCAGGAATATAGTGTTACTCCACGATTTATCCTGTACCCAAATCCTACTGATGATCAGGTTACCATTGAAATACTCAGTTCGGAATATTCCATTGATAGAATTGAGGTCTATGATCTAACGGGAAAATTACTTACTTCCGAAACAGTTCAAAATGAAAGAGCCTCACTCTCTCTTGTAGGTTTTTCCGTTGGAACTTATGTAATCAAAATATTTTTTGACAAATCTCATTTTCAAATAGTTAAAGTCATTAAAAGATAGTATTCAAGTTCACTGTATATGGTTTTTTCCACGCCTCTGTTTCTATTCTATTTCCTGCCCATCTTTTTGGTGATCTACTATCTTCTGCCCCATAAAGGACAGAATATTTTTCTTTTAATTGCCAGCATTCTCTTTTACTCCTGGGGAGCTCCGGAGTTTATCCTGATTGTACTTTTGTCCATATTCATTGATTTCTTTATCATTAAACGGATGAGCAATACCGTGGGCGTAAAACGATCAAGATGGCTGGTCGCCTCCTTAGTCCTGAATATCTCTTTCCTACTCTATTTCAAGTATGCTAACTTTTTTGTGGATAATATCAATCACATTGCTTCCTTTTTCTCTTTAGCTCCGATGAGTTGGAAAAAAGTACTGCTTCCCATCGGAATTTCCTTCTTTACTTTTCAGAAAATGTCTTACTCTATCGACGTTTACCGCGGTGATGGAGCACCACTCAAGTCGATATTCAACTATGCACTCTACATTTTGATGTTTCCCCCACTAATTGCCGGTCCTATTATCCGATTCAAGGAGATTGAAACTCAACTTTTTGACCGTTCTGCTCATGACACTTTTAACGACCGCACCGTCGGGTTTGTGCGCTTTATGATTGGATTGGCTAAGAAAGTACTGATTGCCAACATCTTAGCAGAACAAGTAGATGCTATCTTTGCCCTTACCCCCGACTCCTTTTCCAGTTCTACTGCCTGGATCGGAATGATAGCTTATAGCTTTCAAATCTATTTTGATTTCTCCGGATATAGCGATATGGCTCTGGGAATAGGTAAAATGATGGGTTATGAGTACCCTGAAAACTTTAATTTCCCCTATATTTCACAATCTATCTCTGAATTTTGGAGACGCTGGCACATCACGTTAGGTAAATGGATGAAAGATTATATTTACATTCCTTTAGGTGGAAATCGGGTACCTGTATTGAGAAGCTATCTCAACCTTGTCATTGTGTTTCTCATCTCCGGATTCTGGCATGGAGCAGCCTGGACATTTGTCGCCTGGGGTATTTACCACGGAATCTTTTTAGTTGCTGACCGCCTCTTTTTCTCCCGTTTTTTGAAAAAAATCGGAAAACTTCCCGCAACGCTCTTAACCCTGTTTGTAGTCATGATAGGATGGGTGCTCTTCCGCTCCGAATCTATCTCTTACGCCATGCAGTTTTATCGCAAACTATTCTGTTGGGATAATCGAATCGATGAGTTTCACTTTGATTCTCACTTTATTTTCATCATGGTGTGCGCTGCCATCTTTTCATTGATGGGCTACTTTAAAAAGATCGAAAACTTCCAGTACCAACTCTATAATCCCAATCAAAAGTGGCAAAAATTGGCTGTTTACGCTTTCTTTGCAGTGATCCTCTTTATCTTGTCGGGCGGTGCGCTCTTAGCCGGCGGTTTCAACCCATTTATCTATTTTAGATTTTAGTAAAAATGAAAGAAGAAGAAAAGAAAGAGAAAAAAACAAAACAAAGCAGAGGATCTATGATTCTTTGGGGAGTTCTATTCTTTATACTGCTCTCCCCGCTCCTCTTTTCCGGAGTAAAATCCTGGAAGGGTCCCGCTCTGTTCAATGTTGTAGAAACTGATCTTTCATTAGATGCATTTACTTTACGCAATGTTTTAGAGGGTAATTTTCAGAGATTGGTTGAAAAAAAATGTAAAGAGAAAATTGCATTCAGTAACTACTGGATTCGTGCTTACAATGAACTTCTGTTTCGTGTTTTTCAAGAGAGTAAAACTTACAAGTTAGTACTGGGGAAGAACAACTACTTTTACGAAGAAATATATATCACTGAATATTTAGGGCGCAATTTTATTGGGGATTCCTTAATGCAAAAAAAGGTCCAATATCTCTCCTTTTTACAAAAACTGTTGCTGGATCAATATCAAATTTACCTGATACCAGTCATAGAACCCGGCAAGGCAAGTTATAATCCGGATCATATTCCGGATCACTATCGTCCTCATATCAAAGGGAGAAATAACTATGAGAGCTTTGTCGAACATGCAACCCGGGAGCAGGTTTTTTATCTTGACTTAAATCGCTACTTCAAAGAGTTACGACCTACTGTACCGCACCCACTGTACTCCCATTTTGGAATACACTGGAGCAGCTATGGAATGTGGGTTGCCGCCGATACATTAACGCATTATCTGGAAGCAACCTGTCACATCAAGCTTCCTGAACTCTATTTCCGCGGAGATTCTGTCTCAACCACTAACAAAGACCTGGATTTTGACCTGGAACCTCCTATGAATCTCCTGTTTCCTTTACCTACGCAACCCATCTATTTCCCTATTGTTGAGATCATTGCCGATTCTAACAGTGTGAATCCCAAAGTATTAACTGTTGGTGACAGCTACTACTGGAGTATGATCAACAATGGATATGTAGATCAGGTTTTCTCGGAAAATCCCTATTGGTACTACTATCACACCATCTGGCCCGATATCTGGAATTGGAACGTTACTGTGGACACATCCCAATTAAAAAACAATATACTCCATCACCAAATTATATTGCTCACGATTACCGACGCCAACCTGTACCGTTTTGGATGGGGTTTCATTGAGGATGCCATCGAGAAACTGGCTCCGGATTATCCCATTGACCCTGAAATCTTGTTTCTCAATCGGTTTCTTGCAGTTGAAGAGCAGTATAACCTATCCGTGAAAGAGGCAATCCGCCAACAAAAAACCTTTGAAGAGATCATACGAACCAAGTACAAAGAAAAACGATAAAATTGATTTCGGATTTCGGATTTCGGATTTCGGATTTTCTTTCTTCTTTTTGAAATTAAAATAAATGGGGGGCAGAAAATGTATTCCTTGTTAGTCATATTATTTCCCCACTCTGGAATATGAGACCTTTTAGGAAATATTGAGTCGTGCTAACAATTTATCGTACAAAGTAGCTTGATTCAAATCAGCAGCAACTATTTAACCCAAATATCAATTATTGTTTTATTTTGCAAAGGTACTTCAAATTTTATTTTGTAATCTTTTATTGTTTTTTCCCTTAATTCCGCAGAATAATTATA
>DIRT01000030.1 GCA_002427605.1 Bacteroidales bacterium UBA5429
AAAGTAATAAAAAAAATGACATAACAGACGTTATATCAGATTATTTTTAAAAAATAGACGTGAAATATGGCGGAGTTAGGGTTTAAACAGAACACGCTTTAAGGATACAGAAAAGCCACCTGTTTGAAGGTGGCTTTTTTAATAATGAAAGTATTGATTATAAAATTATAGTTGTTAGCTATTCATTGTTGCTAAAAGTTCTTCATTGGATGAGGTTCGATTCATTTGGTCTTTGATAAACTCCATAGCTTCAATAGTGGTCATATCAGCTAAGTGATTTCTCAAAATCCATAATCTTTGAAGAACTTCGGGTGCTTGTAGTAAATCATCACGACGTGTACTGGAAGCAACAATATCAACAGCAGGGAAAATACGCTTATTGGATAATCTTCTGTCAAGCTGTAATTCCATATTTCCGGTTCCTTTAAACTCTTCGAAAATCACTTCATCCATTTTTGAACCGGTATCAATCAGAGCTGTGGATATAATCGTTAAAGAACCTCCATTTTCAATATTTCTGGCAGCACCAAAAAATCTTTTCGGTTTTTGAAGAGCATTCGCTTCAACTCCTCCTGATAATACTTTTCCGGAAGCAGGTTGTACGGTATTGTATGCTCTGGCTAAACGCGTAATAGAGTCCAAAAGAATACAAACATCATGACCACACTCAACCATGCGTTTTGCCTTTTCAAGGACAATATTGGCAATCTTTACATGACGATCTGCCGATTCATCAAAAGTGGATGAAATTACCTCGGCACGAACACTACGTTGCATATCTGTAACCTCTTCAGGACGTTCATCAATCAATAAAATGATGAGGTATATTTCCGGATGGTTATTCGCAATAGCATTGGCTATCTCCTTGAGAAGCACAGTTTTACCAGTTTTAGGCTGCGCCACAATGAGTCCTCTTTGTCCTTTTCCAATAGGAGCAAAGAGGTCAATAACGCGGGTACTAATATTAGATTGGTGATCGTCAGTTAATTTTATTTTTTCATCGGGGAACATAGGGGTCAAAAAGTCAAAAGAGATTCTGTCTCTTACTTCTTCAGGAAGTTTACCATTGATCTTTTCAACAGTGGTTAGAGGGAAAAATTTTTCTCCTTGTCTGGGAGGTCTGATAAGACCTGATATGGTATCCCCATTTTTTAATCCAAACTTTTTAATGAGTCCATGAGAAACATAAATATCATCAGGAGATGGTAAATAGTTATAATCAGAAGATCTCAAAAACCCGCTATTATCCGTTGTCATCTCCAGGACACCCTCACCCATAACGGCAGCTTGGTAGTCAGATTTTTCTATTAATTTCCAAAACTCATCCACCTGGCTTGATGGTTCATCCTGCTCATCAGCATCATCAGGAGAGTCAGCCTCTTCAGAGGTATCGGAAAGATCTTCATCTTCCTTATTTTCATCCTGATCCTGATTAATCAATGTTTGATCTTCTTTGGATTCAGCTTCAATCTCATTGATTCGGGATTGGTCCAATTCATTTGTACTGGAATACTCTTCTAAGATAGGGTCATCAATCAGCAAGAGATCTTGTTTGGTTTCATCTGATTTTTCCTTTGTAGTTGTCTTTTTTGTAGACTTAGCCGTAGATCGTTTCGCTCTGGTTGTAGGTTTCTCCTTTTCCGGAGTTTTTGTTTCCTCTTTTATTTCTTTTTCAACCTTGGTACTTTTAGTTGTTCTGGTACTTTTAGCACTTTTAGTTGCCTTTACTTCCTCCGAAGTTGTTTCTATTATTTTTGTATTCAGAGTTTTTTCAGAAGTAGCAATAGTAGAAGGTTCAACTTCAACAGGAGGTTTTACAGCAGAAGTAGTTGATGTTGAGGAAGATGTTTTTTGAGTAATTTTGTTAGAACTAGAGGCAGTTACTGGCATAGAGATTCGTTTTCTCTTACGGCCATTCTCTTGAGAATCTGTCATAATGGATAATGATGTGAAAAGTTAAAGAAAAGATATAAATTGAGTATTTAGTTAATTCAACTCAGTTTTGACATTTGAAAGCGCAAAATTACAAAAAAAAAATGACAATCAGGTTTTTTGTTTCTCTTTTTTTGCTGCCGGGAATAAAATGTTGTTTAAAATTAAGCGATAACCCGGAGAATTGGGGAATAAATCCAAGTCAGTGGGGGGGTCATATACATAATGTTGGTAATCCTCAGGATCATGTCCCCCGTAAAAAGTAAATGTTCCTTTTCCGTATGTTCCATGTAAATATCTTACTTCATCGAAAAGCTTAGATTCTCCCATAATTACAACATGAGATTTAACTTTACTTTTTCTAAATGCTGTGGTTTGTCCCATAAATCCGGAGATCACATTTTGGTGATTCTGACACAGCATGGTAGGAACGGGATCCCATTTTGCAGAAAACTCAAAGAGATTGAAATAATCATTTTTTTTATTTGATATATGCAGATTCGGATCAACATTAATATCGGAAATATCGTATGTATATGGATTTAGGACGATATTAAAATCTGTAAAAGCCAGACAGTTATCATAATTCAATTTGCTTTGGGCATTGGGTTCGATAGGGTCTCCATCAAAAGGAGTATCACAGATATCAACTCCATCGGCAGCTAAAGCAACATCAAAACTATCGGGACCGGAACACATGGCAAAAAGATAACCACCTCCCGCAACAAAATCTTTAATTCTTTTTGCAACAGCCAGTTTCATTTGAGAAACCTTGCTAAATCCTAACTTTCTTGCCATAGCCTCGTTGGCATTGACATCTTCTATGTACCAGGCTGCATTTCTGTAGCTTCCCCAGAATTTTCCATATTGACCGGTGAAATCTTCATGGTGAAGGTGTAGCCAGTCATATTTAGGGAGTACGTCACTCAGTACTTCCTCGTCGTATATAACATCGTAGGGAATTTCAGCGTAAGTTAATGCCAACGTAACTGCATCATCCCAGGGAAGTTTGTTTTTGGGGGAATAAACAGCTATTTTGGGAACTTTTGTCAGTCGAATTTCATCCATATTGGAATCAGAAGCAGAGATTTCATGAAGTATTCCCTGCATCTGTACATCAGCAATGACATCACAAGTGACTCCTCGAATTAAGCACTCATCCTCAATTCTGGAGTCATAGATCATCATAAAGCTTCCCCCCCTATAATTTAATAACCAACTCACATCAATACCTCTTTCAATGGAATAAAAAGCAATACCGTAAGCTTTGAGGTGATTGGCCTGAGTTAAATCCATAGGAATAAATAAGTAGCTCGCAAAGAGTGCGGAGCTACTTATTAAAAAAGTAAAAAACAAAAATAAAATTCGTATTCGACGAATAAAAAAGTTTTTTATCATGTTTATTGAGACATAATCTTTTTAATTAAAAATTAATCAAAAGCAGCAGAGATCGCGATAGAATATAATTTTGTAAGCGCAGTATCTCCTCTTGAAGATAATACGCAAGGCACTTTAGCACCGGCTAAAAATGCACCACATTCTGCCTTATTGAATTTGGTAGATGCCTTGTAGAACACATTTCCACTTTCAATATTAGGGAAAAGGAGTCCATCAGCATCTCCGGCAACACCACCGGTCATTTTTTTAATTCTAGCGGCTTCTTCATCCAGTGCAACATCCAAAGATATAGGTCCATCGACTAATGCTCCTTTAATTTGCCCACGTTCTACCATTTTAGATAAAATAGCACCATCAACACAAGCTTGCATAGCCGGAGACATCTGTTCAGTTGCTGCAATAATAGCTATTTTTGGTTTTTCAATTCCAATAGCATGGGCAGTATCAATAATAGATTTCAAAATAAACTGCTTTTGCTTTAAATCAGGATTTAAGATAATAGCACAATCGCTGGCAATGATTAATTTATGATAAGCCGGATTCTCAAAAACGGTAACGTGAGTAATAATAGCATTTGGGGGACACAATCCACGCTCCTTATTGAGAATGGCTCGCATATACTTATCAGTTGGTAAAGCGCCTTTCATTAAAATATCCCCTTTTCCCTCATTGATAATATCACAACAAGTCAATGCTGCTTTTGTATCAACGGGTTCATGAATAATGGTAAAAAGAGAGGGATCAATATTTAAACTCTTGCATACATTGCGAATAGTAGTTTCATCTCCAACTAAAGTTGCACTTACGATTCCCATATTGACGGCATTGTGTACAGCTTCAATGGTATGATCATCATTGGCATAAGCGACAACTATTCTTTTTTTTGGTTTTGATTTAACTAACTCAACTACTTGATCTAATTTTGTAATATTCATAAATTTTGTAATTATATTTTATTAATTTTTAAAGTTAAGTATAGTAGTTCTATTAATGATTTGCTTTAAATTGTTGCAATCTCTTTTCTAATAAAGGTAATTGTTCAAGTGGAACTAAGGATACACAAGCTCTCAATCCTTCAGTTCTTTCACTTCCTGTGATAGATAAAGTAATGGCACTGATACCATAATATAAGAACTCTTTCAATAATTCTTCACCTGACATATTGGGATAAGCAATAGTGAAATAGAATCCGTCTGCCAAAGGCTTATCTTCATCCTTATCATAAACAATGTAGAAATTATTATCAGTAAACATTTTTTTCATCATGTTTGCTTTTTTCGCATATATTCTAACATCATCCAGGAATCTATAGCTTCCATCATTACATGCTTTAAGAATAGCGGCCAATGCGTATTGTGCAGAGTGAGATGTTCCGGAACTCATTGCATATACTGTACCATATATGATTGCCCTACCGAACAGAGGAGTACCAAAATAGGGGATGAGGTCTTCATATTCTCTATTGTAGAGGTGGTCAGATAGTACAAGCATTCCTATACGTTCGCCGGCATAACTAAATGCTTTGGAACTGGAGATGAGCAACGCGTAATTTTTAGTGTAATTAGCTACTGTAGGTTGAAATGGAGCTTTTCCGGGTTGAGAAATATCATTTCTAAAGTCCATTCCAAAATAAGCTAAGTCTTCAAGTACCACTACATCATATTGGTTTGCCAATTCCCCAATAATTTGAAGTTCTTTATCAGTAAAGCAGATCCAGGAAGGATTATTCGGATTCGAATATATAATAGAGTGAATATTTCCCTTTTTCAAATAACTCTCCAATTTTCCTTTTAATGCTTCTCCACGGAAATTATAAACATCAAAAGTTTCAAATTTTAATCCTAATACCCTATGTTGTTGTTTTTGTACAGGGAATCCGGGGTCAATAAAAAGTGTTGTATCTTTCTTTTTATCAGCTCTTGACATGGTCATAAATGCTGCCATTCCTCCCATCATAGATCCAACAGTTGGGATACAACTACTGGGAGACACATCAATATTAAGGAAGTTTTTGATAAATAATGACATTTCGCTTTTTAATTCCGGAATACCATCAATATCAGGATAGATAGCAGCACATCCATTTTGTAAAGCTTTAATTTGAGCATCTATTCCAATAGCAGAAGCAGGCAAGCCGGGAATTCCCATTTCCATTCTGATAAATTCTTCACCACTGGCAATCTCAATATCATTAATTAAACGTTTTATTTCTCGGATAGAGGCTAATCCTAATTGACGAATACCACTTTTGGATAATATTTCATCAACAATCTCTCTACTAATAGGTGTGTTTTTCATAAGTAAAAATGTTAAAAATTTGATACAAAATTTGACTTTGCAAAGATAAGTAAAATAAAAATAAAAAAAAAATGATAAAAAAAGCGAAAAACTCATTATTTTTATGTAATTTTGTACGCTCAATTATTTGACTTTGGAGAGATGGCCGAGTGGTTGAAGGCGCACGCCTGGAAAGTGTGTAAATGCCGAAAGCGTTTCAAGGGTTCGAATCCCTTTCTCTCCGCAAGCTAATTGACTGGAAATAAAAAAAATAATAAAATAAAAAAATTGTAAACAACACATTCATTAATTTAAATTTCAAAAGTAATTATGAAAAAATTAATCGCTTTATTTACCGTTGTATTATTTATAGCATTCGGTATTTCAAACACTGTTTTTGCGCAAGATAGTAAACAAGCAACTGCTTCCGACAAGCAAAAAACAGAAAATGTAACTGAGGTTACTGAAGAAACAACAGAGGAAGTTGCCGGAGCGGCAAGAGTAGAAAGAGCTGAAGACCCAGATACAGCTGCTCAAGAAAGCTTACACTTTGTTTTAAAGAATAAATTTATTGAGGGGGGAACAGTTTGGATGTCTCCAGTATTATTGTGTTTGATATTGGGACTTGCATTGGTTATTGAGAGAATTTTTTATCTTAACTTTGCAACCATTAACTCAGGAAAATTCTTAGAAAAAATAGATGATGCCATTAAAACCGGTGGAATTGAAAAAGCAAAAGAACTTTGTCGTGACACTAAAGGACCTATTGCCGGCGTATTTTATCAAGGATTGGATCGTTTTGACGAAGGTATGGAATCAGTAGAAAAAGCTGTAGTTTCATATGGTGGTGTACAAATGAGTAAATTAGAGGTAAACTTGAGTTGGATTTCTCTCTTCTTGGCATTAGGACCTATGTTTGGGTTCCTTGGAACAGTTGTAGGGATGGTGTTTGCTTTTGATGATATTGAAAAAGCGGGTGATATTTCTCCAACTATTGTTGCAGGAGGTATGAAAGTGGCGTTATTAACAACTGTATTTGGTTTGATTACAGCTATTATTTTACAGATATTCTATAACTATATCCTTTCAAAAATTGACTCTATTGTTAGCGATATGGAAGATGCTACCATTACTTTTATGGATATTTTGATCAAAAATAAATAGTTTTTAGATCACTTAACTATCAAATTAATACTGTATTATGAAAAAAATTGTTAATATAATCATTTTTACTATTGCTGGTATAGCGTGTTTATTTGCTTTGATTTTTTCATTTAATTTTGATGAGAAGTCTGCAGCAAGTTATAATGCGACCGGTCAAGTAAAAGCGGTTGCACCGGAAATGTTAGAAGAGTTATCTACAGCTAATGCAGATAACCTTCAAGAGTTTATTACTAAATATCAATCTCAGATTGAGGAAAGAAATAAAATCAATAGAGAGCTCCAAAATAAAAAAGAGATTCTCTATACTTTTATTACTTCCCTTAAAGAGATAGAGAAGGATCAAGAAAAATTTGATCAGTACAAAACAAACTTTGCTTCCTATTCAGCCAGACTTATAGCTGAAGAACCTACAGCTCAATCTTATTTGGAAAAATTTAATAAAGTTGACAATTTAGATAATCTTCATGGCTATATTTTGGAATTGGAAGATGAGTATGCTGTTGTAAAACAAGATTATCTTGTTGAGGTTGAAAATATTAAGGCTTTAAACTCTCTTCTCGATGAAGCATCCAAGATTGATGCTAATAAATCTGTTCAGAAAAAAGAGATCGAGCTAAAAGAGTTACAAGCTAAAATAGATAGTTTCCAAACAGGGGCTGTACAGTTGAATATTGCAATATATGGATTTTATATTGTGTTTTTTATAACAGTTGGATTGTTGGTCTTCTTTGCTATTTTCCATCTCGTTAAAAATATTAAATCCTCAATAGGAGTTCTATTGGGAATAGCTCTTCTTATTGTTGTAGCTCTTATTGGATATTTTGTTTCTACTGATCAATTGACAGAAGTGGCAATTAAACTTCAAACTTCACCAAGTGAGATGAAATGGGTAGGAGCCGGTATTATCCTCTTCTACTTTGTATTCTTTGGAGCAATAGCAGCTGTTATTGGCTCACTTATTATGAATTTCGTTAAAAAATACAGATAAAATGGCAAGAAAAGCACCAGGAATTAATACGGGTTCAATGGCAGACATTTCTTTTCTTCTGCTTACATTCTTTTTGTTGACCTCTTCAATTAATACTGAGCAAG
Source organism: Bacteroidales bacterium UBA5429 (assembly GCA_002427605.1). Classification (GTDB taxonomy): domain Bacteria; phylum Bacteroidota; class Bacteroidia; order Bacteroidales; family WCHB1-69; genus UBA5429. The sequence continues at coordinate 7,864 of DIRT01000030.1, forward strand.
GGATCCCACGTAGATTACCACCTCACGCAACAGAAGAAAAAATAGAGCAAATAAATGAAAGAAATGTGTTGAATGTAGTTGTAAACTTTAAGAATGAAATTTCTGTTAATAGCCAAATCGTCTTTATCAATCAGTTGAAGGATAAAGCTAAAGATTTTATTGAAAATCCATACAATGATCCCAATTTATCGGCTAAAGAGACGAAATCAATCGATTTTATTGGAGATTATCCTGTATCTCAAGGAGTTATATCCCTCAAAAATGACCAAAGTACGTCGTATGATGTTTATATACAAGTACAAAATGAGTTAGAGAAGGCTGTTAATGAACTTAGAGATAAAGTATCACTTCAATTTTTTGGTAAAAAATATGAATTGTTGGATACAGCTTCACAATCAGCTGTTAAAAAAGCTGTGCCAATGCAGATTTCAGAAGCGAAGCCAATGGACTGGAGTAACACAGGTGGTGAATAATCATAAAGATATTTATTATGGCTAGATTTAAAAAAGAAAACACAAAAGAACTTCCTGAAATTAATACCGGATCCATGTCCGATATTATATTTATGTTTCTATTCTTCTTTATGGTGATCACAAACATGAGAGAAACTAATGTTAAGGTGAAATTTGAAGCACCATACGCAACTGAGGTTCAAAAGTTGGAAAAAAAATCTTTGGTGGAAACGATTTATATCGGAGCACCGTTGAATAAAAACGAAAATACAATTCCACCGGGGAAAATATCAGTTCAGCTAAATGATCAGACAATTAAACAAGAAGACTTAGAGACTCAAGTTCAGGATTTTATTGCTAGAGCTAAAGAGTCCCGCAGTGAAGAAGATAAAAATAGATTAACATTTTCACTCAAAGTAGACCAAAATGTTGAAATGAGATATGTCAATGTTATCAAAACTGAGTTGCGGAAGAATAATGCACTTAAAATTAATTATGCAACTAGAAAAAAAACTACAAATTAATTTAGTTTTTTGTTGTTAGAAAAATTTAAGGGTAGCATCTGCTACCCTTTTTATTAAAAGAATTATGATTAAATCAATGACAGGTTTCGGGAAAACATCAACAGTGGTTTCCGGTAAAATGATTGTAATAGAAATCAAAACTCTTAATAGTAAGCAGTTGGATATTTCAACCCGAATCATGCCTGCATATAGAGAAAAAGAGCTAGAAATTAGAAATTGGGTAGCCCAGTCTCTGGAAAGAGGAAAAATTGAGGTGTCAATTTATCAGGATAAAATTAATAGTGCTGAGCAAACAGTAGAAATTAATTTTGATCTGGCAAAAGAGTATTATCAACAATTGAAGAACTTATCTCAATTCCTCAATAATGAAGTTCAATCTGATCTCTTAATACAGGTTCTTAGAATGCCTGATGTGATTACAGCTCAAAAAGAAGAATTGGATGAGGAATGCTGGATTTTATTGAAAGATAAAATTTCAGAAACCTGCAATCTTGTGAATCAGTTTCGTGTGGAAGAGGGGGCCGTTTTACAGAAAGATTTAACTCAAAGAGTTCATTTAATCATGGAATTCTTGAATGCAATTGATCCATTCGAAAATGAAAGAATGCAGCAGATCAGAAATAAACTCAATGAAGCATTACAAGTTGCAGATTTATCACGTGTTGTTGACCCCAATAGGTTTGAACAAGAGATGATCTACTATCTTGAAAAATGGGATATCACTGAGGAAAAAGTAAGATTAAAAAAACATTGTAACTATTTTCTGGATACTTTGAATGCTGCCGAATCTCAAGGAAAAAAACTGGGATTTATCACACAAGAGATGGGTAGAGAAATTAATACCATAGGTTCAAAGTGTAATCTTTTTGAAATCCAACAGTTGGTAGTTCAAATGAAAGAGGAGGTGGAAAAGATTAAAGAACAATTGGCTAATATTTTATAATTTTATAAATCAACAAAAATAAAAGGGGGGGAAATGGGTAATATTGTTTCATTGGTCGGAAAACCCAATGTTGGTAAATCAACGTTGTTTAACAGATTGACACAAACAAAAGAAGCTATTGTGGATTCTATTGTCGGAGTGACCAGAGATAGGAATTATGGTAAGTCGGATTGGTGCGGGTATGAGTTTTCAGTTATTGATACCGGGGGTTATGTTGTAGGATCTGATGATATTTTTGAATTAGAAATTCGCAAACAAGTAAAACTGGCTATTGACGAATCGGATGTTATTCTTTTTTTGGTAGATGGCAGAGAGGGTGTTTCACCGTTAGATCACGAAGTAGCTCTCATGCTACGTAAATCAAAAAAACCTTTTTATTTGGTAGTTAATAAAATTGACTCACCATCAAATTATTTTGATCATGCAGAATTTTATGAACTTGGACTGGATGAAATATTTCCCATTTCTGCTATTTCGGGCAGTGGAACGGGTGATTTGTTAGATCAAGTTATTACTCACTTTGATAAATCTCAAGTTCATGAAGAGGATGATCTGCCAAAAATAGCGGTTGTAGGAAAACCTAATGTTGGAAAATCTTCAATTATCAACACACTTTTAGGGAAAGATCAACATATTGTGACACCTTTACCAGGTACAACAAGGGATACAGTTTATACTCGATACAATAGTTTCGGATTTGATTTCTATTTGGTTGATACTGCCGGAATGAGAAAGAAAAGTAAAGTAGGTGAGGATTTGGAGTTTTATTCTGTGATGAGATCCATCAGGGCAATAGAAAATAGTGATGTCTGTATTGTAATGTGTGATGCTTCAGTTGGTTTTGATGCTCAGGATTTGAATATTTTTAGTCTGGCCGCAAGAAATCGCAAAGGAGTTGTGATCGTCATGAATAAGTGGGATCTGGTAGAAAAAGATAGTAAAACAGTTAAAGAATATGAGAAATTAATCAATGGAAAGATAGCTCCTTTTACTGATGTTCCCATTATCTTTACCTCTGTGATTAATAAACAGAGAATTTATAGAGTACTTGAAAAAGCTATTGAGGTCAATGAAAATCGTAAAAGAAAAGTCAGTACAGCGCAACTGAATGATCAATTATTAGCGATTATTAAAGAAACTCCACCTCCAATTGTAAAAGATAAAGTAGTAAAAATCAAGTATATAACACAACTTCCAACTTCATTCCCGGCATTTGCATTTTTTTGTAATTTACCTCAGTATGTCAAAGAGAATTATAAACGATTTCTTGAAAATAAGATAAGAAGTTTGTGGAATTTCTCTGGTGTACCTATAGAAATTTACTTTAGAAAAAAATAATTTCATAAATAGTTGAAAATTTGCAAAAAAAGTCTATCTTTGCAAGTGGAATATTAATTGTTTAACCAAAATTATATCGTATGAAAAAATTTTTATCTTTTTTAGTTGTAATGTGTTTGGTTTCAGCAACCCTTTTTGCTCAAACTAAAACAGATCGAATGAACACATCATTTGTTGCCAAGGCTAAACAAACAGCTCTTACCGGCAATGAAATGACTCCTGAAAATGTAGTTCCTGAGGTTGTCCGGGAATTCACCACTAACGCTATTGGATCTACATATTATGATGCGGTTACTAATGCCACATCAAGAAATACAATCACCAACTGGAGTGATGGAACCGTGGCTGCAGTATGGACATCGGGAGAAGTTGCTTCACAAAGAGGAACAGGCTATAATTATTTTAACGGAACTTCCTACGGTACACCACCTCCCGCTTCCGAAAGAATAGAAACTGTTCGTACCGGATGGGGAGTTATTGCACCAGTTGGAGATGGTGAGATAGTTGTATCACACAATGGTTCTACTGGATTAACAATCAATAAGAGAGCAACCAAAGGAACCGGTGACTGGGTTGAATCTACACTTATTGGTCCAGGACATGATGGGGATAATTCTAGCAATACTGCATTGTTATGGCCTACAATTGCTACAGAGGGAAATACAGTTCACCTATTTGCATGTACAGATAATGTCGAAGGTGTTCTTTATCAAGGACTTCAAACACCATTAGTTTATTTTAAATCTACCGATGGCGGAGATACCTGGTCAGCACCACAATTAATTGCTGCTATGGATGGATTTAATGAAAGTATGGCAGATAATTACATGGCAGTTGCTAAGGGTGGAAAAGTTGCTCTGTTGGTGATTGAAAGATTTTCTGAAACCTTCTATATTGAATCTACTGACGGTGGAACTACTTGGACCAAACATACTGTTTATCCTTTTGCAGGTGGCAATGATTTTGATTTTGACACCGAATATTTTCCTATGACAGCTGTGACAGATGGAACCGGCTCAATAGCTATTGGAGATGATGGTACTGTTCACGTTGCTTTTGGAACTTATATGGCTGCCAGAACAGAAGAAAATGAGCCTGGTTATTATACTTATTGGGCAGGTTATGACAACTTGTTCTATTGGAATTCAACTATGGCTCCACTTGTTCCATTTGATACACTGAATTCAGAAACTTATAGTGGTAGATTAGGACGTCCAAATTTGGATGGAGATGATACTATCTGGTTTATGGGTGGATTCAATTTCCCAGAGTATAGAAACAATGGACCTATTACTTTCCCTAACCTTGTTGCAGAGGATGGTAAAGTATTTATGGTTTACGCTGCAATATTGGAAGTTCCTTTCCTTTGTGGAGCAACTTCTGAGTATTATAATGGAATTTTTGCAACAGTATCCAACGATAATGGTGCAACCTGGGATGACCAAAATAGAGTGAGTTGGTTGTCATATCATCCCGATAATTATTTTGTGGATTGGGTAAATACTGAATTGTATGGAGAGTTGTTGACAACAATGGAAGGGGAATGTTTCTGGCCAAAGATGGCACCTAATTCTTCCGATGGTAAATTGAATATCATGTGGTATTTTGATTATTTACCAGGAAACGTTGCAGGATTTGGATCACAAATAAACTATGTTTATGCTCATAACATTGATAAAGAAGATGTTGGAGTTATTAATAAAACAACAGAGGTTTACCAAGGACTTTGGAATGAAATAGGTATTAAGGAAAATACACTTTCAAAAATGAAACTGTTCCCTAACCCAACTTCCAATTCAGTAACTATTAATGTATTGTCTAAAGTTCAAGGAAATGCAGCATTAACTATTACTAACCTAATGGGACAAGTTGTTTACAACCAAACTGTTTCCTTAGAGTATGGTGCTAATCAACTAATGGTTAACTGTTCTGACTTTACTTCAGGGTTCTATTTAGTTAATATATCAACCAATACCGGAACTACTACTCAAAAACTGATTGTTCAGTAAAAAGAAGAGTTAATTTATACTAAAAAAGTGGAGAATAGACAGATTCTCCACTTTTTTTTTGAAAAGTTTGCTTATTTGAAGGGTTATATAATAATTTTTATATATCTTTGCTGCTTGAAAGTAGTACTGATATTACGAACGCAATTTTATAGTTAAATTTATTAAAAAAAAAGAAAATGAAAAAATTTTACTCATTATTGGTAATGGTTATGATTGTGAGCTTCGGTTTTGCTCAAATCCCAACCCAAACAATTAAAAAAGAGAACCTTAATTTACAGAAAAAAGAGGTTAATCATCGTCCTGACAGATCAGGTGCCGGTTCTTGGTGGTTTTCCTATTGTGATGACTTAATGTTCTACATGGGAACAGAATTAAACTATGGCTATGTGAATTTCTTCCAAGATTCAGTAGCTACAATTCAATATTCTGATGGCGACGGTCGTCCACAATTCTTCAGCTTTGCTCAAATCTTTAACTTTGAAGAGGAAATTTGGTATGACATGTACAACGGTTTAAGTGATGAGTTTGGTGAAATAATTCCAGTTCCTCATATTGGAGGCACCAGTACTTATTCTATTGACTCAATGAGCTGTATTTATGCTTATATGTGGGGAGAAAACGTTCCTACAACTGTGGTTGATACATTAGTAATGACTATCATGGCTGATGATGAACTAGAGTATATGAATATTTCTTCAGGTGGAGAGCCAGCATTTGTGGTTGCTGAACTTGCTTATAACTTTAACGATGCAACTATTGCTGAAGCAACACATCCTAAATTTTATACAGTAAAAGTTCCTTTAACTATTGATGATACAACAGGTGGATATTTTATTTACAGAAACTTACCAGTAGAAGGATTTCAAAATATCAGTGCTAAAACTGTTGCAGTTGCATACTCCTTTATTTCAGGATCATCTGATATCACCATTGATGATGTTATTGGAATCGATCTTAACAGATTCGTTGCATTCTACAATGAAGATCCAAGATCAGATTATAACAGCTGGGGTTCAGTTGGTTTAACAAGTGAGTTAAGTAACTCTCTATGTGCTATGGAGTGGACTTATAACTTTGAACTTTTCCAAGGTATGTATATTCATAACTGTATCTGGAATGGAGACTTAAAACGTCCAGGACTTTCAATTCTTGCATCTTGTAACGACTGCGAATGGGTAGGTGTAGAAGAAGTTGATCAAAAAAATATTTCAGTTTATCCAAATCCAGCAGCTAATAACTTTACAGTAAATTTACCAAACAGCAATACTGCACAAGTAGAGTTGTTCAATATTGTTGGACAAAAAGTATATCATAATATTGTAAATGAACTTACTCTTAACGTAAATGTTTCTGACTTTACAGCAGGAATCTATATGTTAAAAGTAACTCAAGATAACAAAACTTATACAACAAAAGTTGTTGTTAAATAAGTTTGATTCAGAACAAAAAAAAGGGAGTTTTAAATTTAAAACTCCCTTTTTTTTATGCTGGGAAATACAAATAAAAAAAGAGATCTATTCAGATCTCTTTTTTATTTAATAGAAACAGTAAATTATTCAGCACTATCTTCTTTTACTTCAGGATTGCTATCTTCTGGAGTTGGCTCTTCGGTTTGAACTTCAGCACTTACTTCTTCTCCTTCAACAGTAGCTTCTGCTTCTGCCTCTGCTTGAGCTTCTGCTTCTGCCTGAGCTTCCGCTTGATATTTAGCTGCTACTTTTTGAGCAATCGCTTCTCTCACTTTACTTTCACTTTCTAAACGAAGTTTAGATTCCTTGCGTTCTTGTTCTACTGCTTCGCGTTTTAAATTGTTTATTTTGGAATCTCTTTCTTGTTTCCAAGCTTCAAAACGACGTTGAGCTTCAATTTCAGTAAGGGCACCTTTAGCAATTCCGCCTCTTAAATGTTTCATTAACATCACACCCTCACGTTTAAGAATCGAACGAACAGTTTCAGAAGGAGAAGCACCCACTTCAACCCAATACAATGCTCTTTCAAAATTTAAGTTAATAGTTGCTGGATGGGTCAATGGATTATAGGTTCCAATCTTCTCGATAAAACGTCCGTCTCGTGGTGCACGACCATCCGCAATTACAATAGAGTAAAAAGGTTGATTCTTTTTACCAAATCTTTGTAATCTGATCCTTGTTGCCATAATTGTTTAATGATTTAATTGTTATTAATTTAGGGCTGCAAAATTAACAAAAAAAACGATATGAAAATTATTTTTTCAAATTTTATTTGAATCAGGCTAAATGTCCAAAAAAAGTTGTATTTTTGCAGACTGAAATAATGATGGTTCCGTAGCTCAACTGAATAGAGTATCTGACTACGGATCAGAAGGTTACAGGTTTGAATCCTGTCGGAATCACGTTTACAGAAGCACTTGTTATTTATTTGACAGGTGCTTTTTTCTTTCCTTCCCCCCCTTTTTTTCTTAATCAAAAATATGAAATTAGAATATGAAATCAGAATAAAAAAATTTTAAAAGCGGTTTGTATTATTTTTTTTCATACTTTTGCACTTCCAAAATGCCATGGTGGCGGAATTGGTAGACGCGCCGGTCTCAAAAACCGGTGAGGTAATACTCGTGCCGGTTCGACCCCGGCCCGTGGTACAAAGAGGCTTAAAAACAAATAGTTTTTAGGCCTCTTTTTTTTGTATCTTTGCTTTTCTAAAAAATGTTGAAAATGGAGATTTTAAAATCATTAGTAACAGATCTTTTTCAAGAGACTCCTATAGAGATAACAAAACTACCTCAGTCAGGTTCACCCCGTGTTTATTACAGAATCTCTTTTCATGATCGTCAGCCTGTTATCGGTGTTTATAATAGTGATGTTAAAGAAAATGAGGCTTTTTTTGGTTTTACTGAGTCGTTTAAAAGTAATAAAATTGCGGTTCCTGAAATTTACTTCATTGCACCGGATAGACAATATTACATTATAGAAGATCTTGGAGATGTAACTCTTTTTGAATTTTTAAAGCAGGATCGGACCCCGGATGGGCTGGGAGAAGCAACGATAGAATGGTATAAAAAAGTGCTTGAAGAGCTACCCAAAATTCAACTATTAAATGAGCAGGATATTGATTTTTCACTCTGTTATCCCAGGGCTGCATTTGATCGACAATCAATGAATTGGGATTTAAACTACTTTAAATATTACTATCTTAAATTAGTACATGCTCCTTTTGATGAACAAGAATTGGAAGATGATTTTAATAAATTGATTCAATTTTTATCGGAAGCAGATGCGCAATATTTTATGTTTAGAGACTTTCAATCCAGAAACGTAATGTTGCATCAAGACAAACCCTATTTTATAGATTATCAAGGAGGTAGAAGAGGTCCGTTACAATATGATCTAGCATCCCTTTTGTATGACGGAAAAGCTGATATTCCTGAAAGCACAAGGGAGGAATTATACTATTATTATATAGATCAATTGGCACGTTACATAGAAGTGGATAAAGCGGAATTTGAGACTCATTATATTGGTTTTGTCTTGATTCGTATTATGCAAGCTCTTGGAACATATGGATACAGAGGATATTACGAAAAAAAGAGTCATTTTTTACAAAGTATTCCCTATGCACTTCGAAATATTCGCTATATCTTAAGGAATAAAACTCTCCCCATATCAATTCCTACACTTTGGAATCTGCTATATTTTATATCTAAAGAGGAGAATGTTCCATTATCTTCAGAACAATCCAAACATTTAACGATTACTATTCAAAGCTTTTCATTCAAAGTGGGGATACCTACTTCTGAAAGTTCCCATGGTGGTGGTTTTGTGTTTGATTGTAGATTTTTACCCAATCCGGGAAGAGTACCGGAATATAGAGAATATAATGGAACCGATTATTGTGTTCAAGAATATTTTTCTCAATATGATGTAGTTGAGCAGTTTAAGAAAAGCGTTGAAGAGATTGTTGTTATGGCAGTTGATAATTATATTGAACGGGAGTTTCAACAATTAATGATCAATTTTGGATGTACGGGGGGACAACACAGATCGGTCTATTTTGCGGAGTGGCTTACAAAAATACTTCAGGAAAAGTTTCCTCAAATACAAATAAACTTAAACCATATCCAGTTTCCAAAATTATCAAAGAGATTCGTTCCAAAGGAATAAATAGGATTTTGTGATTACTTTTTTTGTACCTTTGCAACGTAAGAAAAATATCAAAACAATATGACAAGGCGAGGTATATTATTAGTTCAGCACACCCTGATGGTACTTATTATTATTTTGGGTCTAGTCTCTTGTAACTTTTCCGATAAACGTTCACAAGATAGCACAGATGAAGAGGAGCTTTTAATAGAATACCCGATAGCAACCATTTCTGATTTCATTGAAACATCACCGACAGATACGAATAAACTTTACCCTGTAAATGAAGAGTTTTTAAAACAATTTTTACTCTTTGCATCGCAATATGAAGGGCAAAAATTAACTGTTAAAACTCATTTTCCTCAGGAGTGGGGTGTTGTGGTAATAGAGCGATTACCGGAAGGAAGAGAGTTATATCTATTGCAGTCCGAGAATCGGGAATGGAAATATATAGCTATCACTTCCGGAATGGGAACTCAAAGAATATTGGATTTAATTCCTGTAGCTGTCAATATTGCAGTCCAAAATCAAGATATATTAGAAACAGAAATTTGGAAAACGACACGAAATGAGATGGGAGAATTTTCAGTTGAAAAAACTTATACATGGGTTAGATCTGTGGCAGAGGAATCATTGGCAGAGTATAGGAATAATCCCGAGCTGTTTAACAGGACTACAAAAGTAATTGATGTGTACTCAATTAATGAAATGTGTCGTTTTGATTTTCTTTTGTCAGATTTGATTCCGGAGTACAGTGCTGTTATTTTTTATTATCAAGATGGGAAAAAACCCGAAGAGTGGGATGAAATCGTACCGATTCTTCAAAGTTATTGTGAAGACTATGAGATTATTTTTGATGAGATACATCAAGATTTTGATAAAGTAATGATTAGAGATTATAAATTAAATAATATCACAACGATGGATCTGACCCCTTTTATTTCAGAAACAATGGCAGGATTAGTTTTATTAAAAAAGGATATGGAGCCTAAAGTTGTTGTATTCGGAAGTTTAGAAAGAATGCGAATAGAAATCAAAAGGTATTTTAAAATAATTTCTTAAATTTTTCGTTAAATTACACCATTAATCATTCTAAATTGATAAAAAGTATGAATATCAATCCGATCTCGAAGTTTATAAAAAAGGATCCTAAAGATTTTACAAAGGCAGATATAGTTCGCTATATTGAGGCGAAAGAGGTGAAAATGGTTCAACTTCTTTTTGTTGGGGAAGATGGTTGTTTGAGAAAAATTAATATTAATGTTCATAGTAAAAGTTTTGTTGATCAACTATTGACTTGGGGAGAGATGATTGATGGCTCTTCGGTTTTTCCATCATCCAGTAGAACAAAGTCCACTTCTATTATTTTACTACCCAGATTAAGTTCTTCCTTTGTTAATCCTTTTGAGCCTATTCATACACTTAATTTTCTTTGTTCCGTACATACTCATAGTGGTAAAAATTTAGAATCATCATCTGAGTATATCTTAAAAAAAGCAGATGAAGCTTTTCGCATGGTAACCGGTATGGAAGTTAGGTTTAAAAGTGAGGTAGAGTTTTATTTATATGGAAAAGATGACTTCGACTTTTCAAATCAGTTACAAAACAGAGAGTATACCATTGCTCCTTATTCTCTATATGATCGTTTCACTCATGAGTGGATGAGTAAGGCTGCACAATGTGGTGTTTTGATACAAAAAGGTTATGTTAAGGGAAATTATCTTAAAAAGAATGATCATCTGTACGAACAGCACGTTGTGGAGTTGTCTTCTCTATCTCCCATGATGGCTGCAGATCAATTAACAATTTTGAAATGGGTGTTAAAAAATTGTGCTCATCAGCAAAATTTGAAACTCTCTTTTGCACCTGTTGTTGATATTGATGGTAAGGGGAATGATTTAATAATTCATTCTCAAATAGTTAAAAATGGGAAAAATCAGATGTTTTCGGATTCAAAATTAAACTCAATTGGCAGAACTGCCATTGCCGGTTATCTGTTTTGTACTCCTGCTTTAACGGCGTTTGGTAATAGTAACGCATTATCTTATTTTAAAGTGAATCGTTCTCTCAATCAGTACCATAATTTATTCTGGGGAAATGAACGTCGTACAGCTCCAATTTCTATACCTCAAAGATGCACTCAGTTTGAAGAGTTGTATAATGATTTGAACATCAGTGAGAAACCGATACCTAAAAAGAAATATCACACACCTTTTATTACTCATAAAACCTCAGATTTTTCTTCAGAGATCTATTTATTGTTAGCTGCACATCTGATTTCTGTAAGACATGGGTTTGAGATGGAAGAAGCGCTTAAATTTGCGGAATCTCACTATGTTGATGTGGATATTAATCTACCTGAGTATAAAGGAAAATATAAATATTTGGTTCCACTTCCTTCCTCATGTTTTGAGTCCGCAGATGAATTATCAATACGGAGAAAAATTTTTGAAAAACATGCAGTTTTTCCAACAGATATGATTGATAATATTATCAGAAATTTAAAAAAGGTAGAACGATCTGATTGGGATGAAATGATTCAAAGGGATCATAATTTATGCATTGAATTGATTGAAAAAAACATGGACTGTTAAGTTAGAAAATCGGGCTCTGTAGTTCAATGGATAGAACAAAAGTTTCCTAAACTTTAGATTCGGGTTCGATTCCCGGCGGAGCTACAAATTTTTTGAGTCTATTTATTCTCTTTTTCTGATCAAATTTTCTTTTTTTATACCTTGAATTGTTGTACCTTTGCAGCAATTTATAATAAAAATATTACCATGAAAAAAAGACCTAATATTGATTACCCATTTAGTATCGACAGGGAAAAACTGTACTCTATGATTGAGGGGGAGGCACCTACACATCAAGAGTTGGAACAAATTTTACAGAAAGCCAAAGATCTCAAAGGATTGAATCTGGAAGATGTAGCAGCTCTTTTGAGAGTTGAAGACCATGACCAGATTTATGAAATTATGGAGGTTGCAAAATATGTAAAGGAGGAAATTTATGGAAAAAGATTAGTTATTTTTGCGCCTTTATATACAGGCAATGTTTGTGTTAATAATTGTACCTATTGTGCTTTTCGTCGTGCAAATAAAAATTTAACGAGAAAAGTACTTAACATGGAAGAGATAGAACAAGAAACTCGTATTTTGCTAAAAGATGGTCATAAAAGATTATTATTGATTTGTGGAGAATCACCTAAAAACAACATTGATTACATTTGTGATGCAATTCGCACTGTATATGCTGTTAGAGAAGGGAACAACAACGTAAGGAGAATCAATGTTGAGTTGGCTCCAATGGATGTTGAAGATTTTGAAAAATTACATAAGGAGAATATTGGTACTTACGTTTGCTTCCAGGAAACCTATGATCAGGAGTTATATAAGGAATATCATCCGGAAGATACTCCTAAGAGTGATTATATGTACCGTCTAAATGTGATGCATAGAGCAATGCAGGGAGGCGTTGTGGATGTTGGTTTGGGAGTTTTATTTGGTTTGGCAGATTATCGTTTTGAGATTTTAGCTCTGATGGAGCATGCCAATCATTTGGAAAAGATGTTTAATTGTGGTCCTCATACTATAAGTTTTCCTAGAATTGAGCCGGCTGAAGGAGCTCCACTTCCGGAACACATTCCACATAAAGTTAATGATGATGATTTCAAAAAAATTATTGCCATAATCAGAATAGCATTACCCTATACAGGTATTATTTTAAGTACAAGAGAAACTGATGAATTGAGAACAGAACTCTTTAATTATGGCATTAGTCAGATATCTGCGGGTTCCAGGACAAATCCGGGAGCATATAGCCATATTGCTAACAAAAACACTACCGGTAGTCAGTTTGCATTAGGAGATCACCGCTCTTTGGAAGAAGTAATCTCGGGAATGATTGATAGTGGTTATATTCCTTCATTCTGTACAGGTTGCTATCGACATGGTAGAGTGGGAGCCGACTTTATGGATCTTGCAAAACCTGGATTAATTAAACAATACTGCTTACCTAATGCACTTTTCTCTTTTAAAGAGTATTTATACGATTTTGCAGGCGAGGAAACCAGGAGTAAGGGATTGGCATTAATTCAAAAGATGGTTTCAGATTTACCACAAAATAAGAGAACAGAAACAGTTAAATCGGAACTGCAAGAGATCGAAAAAGGAAAAAGGGATTGCTATTTTTAGTATAGCTCCATATATTTAAATTCAGACTTTAAAGGGATCCTTATTATGTATGGGATCCCTTTTTTAGGTAAACTCTTCCCTCTTAGCCAAGGGTTGAGTTCTTTGAGTTCCCTGTATAAAATCTTTTGGTCTTTAGCAAAAGTAACCAAATTTGCTATGTTGGTATCAACCGATATCTCTTTATATGGTATAGGTTTGTAGTAATCAGTATTTGAGAATTGAATTCCATATAGTTCCGGTTGTTCAAACATCAGTTTGTATGAAATAATTCTACTGATATAACGTGATGTTTCGGTGTTAAGGAGCAGATTCCAATAGTTTTTTTCATCTTGTTCCGTTAATACTCTTTGAAGTCCGTTTTCCCCCATATTATAAGCCGCCGCCGCAAGCGTCCAACTTCCAAATTTTTTATATAAAGCCTTAAAGTATTGACAGGCAGCCCTTGTGGATTTTTCTATATGATAGCGTTCATCAACGGTTGTATTGATTTCCAGTCCATGATTTTTTCCCGTAGACTCCATAAACTGCCAATAACCGGAAGCTTTTGCAGGTGAAACAACATTTTCTAAATTACTTTCGGCAACACAAACATATTTTAAATCCTCAGGAACACCTTCCTCTTTTAAGATTTTTTCAATTTCAGGGAAAAAACGACCTGATCTTTTAAAAGTTTGTATTGTTCTGGAGTGTTGATAGCAATGAATAATCAGCTCTTTTTCCAATCCTTCTCTTACCCAATAGGTTTGAATGGGAACATTTTCTCCACAAAATTGTACCGATAAGGGAACGGGAGGATTTGCCAGTGTGTTGTGATAGAATGAGACATTATCTTTTATATTTTTCCTATCATCATCTGAAATATCACCACTTCTTACAATGAGACACAATCCAATCGTCCCCAATAATAACATAATAATAATGATAGCAATGCGATTTTTCATAGAGTTTATTGTTTAAGGTAGGTTTTATGGTGCTGCTCAATCATTTTCCAAAGATGAACTCTGTCAAGACCTCGAACATTGTGTTCATGATTAGGATAAACGAAATAATTTATTAATATACCATCTTCAACAGCCTGATTTAATAGTTTTAGGGAGTGTTGCCAAAGCACAACGTCATCTTTTCCGCCATGGAATATGAGTAGATTCGCATTAATGTTCTTTACTTTCGGAAGTATAGAGGTTGAATGATATCCCTCCGGGTTCTCTTGGGGGGTATCCATATAGCGTTCACCATACATAATTTCATATCCACTCCAATCTACTACAGGTCCTCCACAAGTCGCACTATTGAAGTATTCAGGATAGGTACTGATTAAACTTAAAACCATAAAACCTCCATAACTCCATCCATCTAAAGAGATATTTTTTGCATCAACGTAGGGTTGAGATAAAAGATATCTGACACCCGCCATTTGATCTTCCATTTCTAAAACCCCCAGTTTGCGATGGATTGCTTGTTCAAATTGAGCACCTCGTTTTGCAGTACCCCGGTTATCCAAAGTGAATACAATATATCCTTGTTGTGCCATATAATTTAAAAAAACACCTCCACTCATAAAACTATTAGTTACCAATTGAGAGTGAGGACCGCCGTAAACATAAAGAAATACCGGATATTTTTTTGATGAATTAAAATTAGGGGGGAAGATAATCCTACAATACAGAGAGTCTCCCTCATTATTTTGAATTGTAAGGATTTCAGTTCTTCCTAAATGTGTAGAGCTATAGGGGTTTTTTGCATTCAATAGCAATTTGGATTTTCCGTTGTAGCTATTGATTAATTCAATTTGTCTCGGAGTTTCTAAATTAGTAAAATAATCAATAAAGTAGCTTTTATCATCCGAAAATAAGGGGTAGTGTGTACCATCCTTATGGGTAAGACAAGTTGATTTTTTAGATTTTAAGTTTAAAGAGTAGATATAGTTTCCGATGGGTGAAGGGTTTGTACTCGTATAGAAAAGATATCTCTCTTTTGGATCCAGACCGTAGAGTTCAGTCACTTCCCATTTTCCTTCAGTGAGTTGAGAAATGAGATCACCATTGCGATTATAAAGGTAGAGATGGTTCCATCCGTCACGTCTGGACTGCCAAATAAAGGATGATGAATTATTAAAAAAGAGGGGTCTGGTTTGCGGCTCTACATAACGTTCATCATATTCCTGAATTAAAATCTTAACTTTTTTCCCGGTTTGTACATCATACTCAATCAAATTCATTTGGTTTTGTTCTCGATTGACGTGAGCAATAAAAAGTGATTTTTCATCAGGAGAAAAAGTGATGTTGGTTAGAAATTCACCATCTTCAAGATCTGTCTGGACATAATGATAAATTGATCTGTTTACCTCTACTGAACGGTTCACATCAAATATTCCAACCTTAACCTGATGACTTGTTTGACCTGCCATGGGATACTTGATAGTGCTATAGGTAGCGATATGCTCATTAATATCAATGATAGGGTAATCCTCCACCATACTTTCATCCATGCGGTAGAATGCGATGTAGTTTCCTTTGGGAGAAATATATTGACCTTCATCAATTCCCCACTCACTGCGATGTACCGTTGATCCAAAAACAATATTTGTTCCAGTATCCGGACAAAGAAGTATCGGTTGAAAATTATTTTTTTCACTTTTTACATACACTTGATTATCTTCCTTAATTACAAAAAGAAGATGTTTCAGATCAGCATCGATCCAATTATCCGGTAAAACCTTTACCTTAACATCAGTGGAGCCAATAGAAATAATTTCATTCAAAGAGGGAAAGTATATATGATCTTTATCAACCCATTCAAAATATGGGAATCTTGTTAGGCGTTTCCCATCCCTTTTGTCGTTAATTGCGGATAAAGTAGTTTGTTCTTTTACTTGTCCACTCTTTCCATCAAAACAAAAAAGTGTATCATTTTGCAGATAGCTATATTGCTGAGTTGATGGTCTCCAGCTCAAATTTTTCAATTGGTCTATTTGGTACTTTCCTGTAAAAACAGCATCCAAGTCTATAGTTTGAGCATTAACACAACCCCAATAAGCACTCAACAAAAGTGCTATTACAACAAATCTTTTCATAGGGTTAACTCTGGTCTTTATATCAGATTACATTTATATTGTTCAACTGGAAGCTTTTGATTGATTTGCTCATTCCAGGGTAGTCCGTATTTTCCAATTTCAGCCATAAATGGATCTGGATCAAACTCTTCAACATTGAAAACGCCTTTTCCTAACCATTTTCCGGTAAGAATCATTTTTGCTCCCAGCATTGCAGGAACTCCTGTTGTATATGAAACAGCTTGAGCTCCAACCTCTTCAAAAGCTTTAGCATGGTCACAATTATTCCAGATATAGTAAGTCTTTTCTTTACCATCTTTAATTCCTCTAATTTGACAACCAATAGAGGTTTCACCTGTATATCCTTCAGCCAAAGAGGCAGGTTCAGGTAATACTGCTTTTAAGAACTGTAGTGGAACAATCTCGATCCCCCCATATTGTATTGGTTCAATACTGGTCATACCCACTTCTTGCAGTACATTGAGAACCTGGATATATTTTTGTCCAAAAGTCATCCAAAAACGAGCTCTTTTAATCGTTGGGAAGTTTTTAACAAGAGATTCAAGTTCTTCATGATAAAGGAGATAGGACTCTCTTTCTCCGATATTAGGATATGCTATAGGTTTATGAATAGACATAGGGTCAATTTCCACCCATTTTCCATTTTCCCAATATTTTCCTTTTTGAGTAATCTCTCGGATGTTGATTTCTGGGTTAAAATTGGTAGCGAAAGCTTTGCCATGGTCTCCGGCATTACAATCCACAATATCAAGATAATAAATCTCATCAAAATGATGTTTTGCAGCATAAGCAGTATAGATACTTGTCACACCCGGGTCAAATCCGCAACCCAACAATGCCATGATTCCTGCTTCTTTAAATCTATCATGGTATGCCCATTGCCATTTATATTCAAATTTAGCTTCATCTTTGGGTTCATAATTTGCAGTATCCATGTAATGGGTTTTAGTTGCCAGACAAGCATCCATAATGGCTAAATCTTGATAAGGTAAGGCAACATTTATAACCAAATCGGGTTTAAATTGTTGAATTAAACTAATAGTTTCATCAACATTATCGGCATCCAATTGTGCTGTTTGAATTCGGTTTCCACCCACAGCTTCTGCAATTTTATCACATTTTGATTTTGTTCTGCTTGCTAACATAATTTCAGTGAATACTTCCGGAACAGCAGCGCATTTATGCGCAACTACCGATCCAACACCACCAGCACCAATAATTAAAACTTTTGCCATAATCAATCTAATTTTTATAAAGTAAATAATTTTTAATATTTTTAAAATCTATGATTTAGTCTGCAAAGATAAGAATTTTTTTGTATGTTTGCAATATCATTTATGCAAACTTTAACACTCTTATGATCAATTCATTTAATTTTATTAATTGGACAGTAAGTCCGGTAATAGTATCCATAGGGTCTTTTCAGCTCAGATGGTATGGGTTATTATTAGCTATAGGATTTTATTTGGCATATTTGACGCTTCAAAGAATATTCAAAAAAGAGAATCTAAGTCAACAATTATTGGATAAATTAGCAATTTGGAGTATTGTATGGACTTTTATCGGTTTAAGGTTGGGTCATTTTCTTTTTTATGATTTTGAGTTCTTTGTAAAACATCCATTGCAGGTACTCCTTCCTTTTGATACGGAGTGGAATTTCATAGGTTATCAAGGGCTGGCAAGCCATGGAGCAGTAATATCTTTAATTTTATTCCTTTCCTATTTTGCATGGAAGCATAAAATGAAACCATTGTGGTTATTGGACAGATTATCAGTAGTCATTCCTATTGCAGCTTCTTTTGTACGAATCGGTAATTTAATGAATCATGAAATTGTTGGTAGTATAACCGAGGTTCCGTGGGCTTTCAATTTTGTATATGGAGGACCCGGAGTTGCGGGTACATATCGTCATCCAGCACAAATTTATGAATCTGCAGTTTATTTGATCCTTTTTATATTTATGGTTTGGTATTATTTTAAATATACCAAAGGGAAAATGCGTGCCGGTAGTGCAACAGGAATTTTACTTGTTGTTGTTTTTACAGCACGTTTTATCATTGAGTTTTTCAAAGAGGTTCAAGTTGCCAAAGAGACGGAGATGTACTTGTTAATTGGACAATGGCTTAGTATTCCATTCATTCTGATAGGAATTGTTTTGTGGATCTATTCGATGGTAAAAAAAGAGGTTCCTACCTATACGGAACCCAAAAAAGAAGTAAAATAAAATTTGTAGGGTTATATTTTTTATTTGTAATTATAATAAAATGGAAGATTTATTAGATTTAGAAATTGTTGACATTAGAAATTCGGGGTCTGCATACGGGGCTTATTTTCTGATATTAAAAGAAAAAACAGAAAATAAGATTATTCCTATTATGATAGGAGAAACTGAAGCTAAAGCAATAGCAACTATACTATCCAATTTTAAATCCAAGAGACCTTCAATACATGAGTTAACGGTTGATATTATAAGAGGTACAGGATTTACAATAAGTAGTATCTACATTAGTCGATTTGAGAACAGTATTTTTTATTCAACCATAGTGATGGGGAATGAATCTAAAGAGATTGAGATAGACTCCAGGACATCGGATGCAATTGCCATCGCACTACTTTCAGATATCCCTTTTAAAATAAGGAGACCCATTTTTGATAAAGTTGCTACAAAAGTAGAAGAGGTTGAACACGAGGATGTTCGTTTGATTAAAGAAAAAGACCTATTAACCCGCATCGAAGAAGAGTGGGATAAAGTCGATGTTGACAAAATACCAAACGATGACCTGCAAATTCTACTTGACGAGGCTATATCAGAAGAAAACTTTGAATTAGCATTCAAGATTCACGAAGAACTTGAAAGAAGGGGGAAATAAAAATTAAGCTTCAGCTGCAACAACTGAAACTACTGATTTTCCATTAGTTGTTTTCTTGAATTGAACAATACCATCAACTAGAGAAAAAAGAGTATGATCTTTTCCCATTCCTACATTAACACCTGGATGATGTACTGTTCCTCTTTGGCGGATAATGATGTTGCCAGCTTTAGCAACCTGACCACCATAAATCTTAACGCCTAACCTTTTACTTTCGGATTCACGACCGTTCTGTGAACTTCCGACACCTTTCTTATGTGCCATAAAACTAATATTTTATACGTTAATATACAATTTGATTAAATAGTGATATCATCTATTTTAATGGAAGTCAAATATTGACGATGTCCATTTAATTTTTGATATCCTTTTCTTCTTTTCTTCTTAAAAACGAGAACTTTGTCTCCTTTAAGATGATGTAAAACGGTAGCGGTTACTTTTGCTCCATCAACGAGAGGAGAGCCCACTTTAATAGTACCGTTGTCTTCCACAAGCATCACGCGGTCGAAATCAATTTGCGACCCTTCTTCAGCTTTTAGGCGATGAACATAGACTTTTTGGTCTTTTTCAATCTTAAATTGTTGCCCTGCTATTTCTACGATTGCGTACATTGTTAATAACAATTTTAATAAATACTGATTTGGGCGGCAAAAATATGAAAAAAAATCGAGAAAATTAAAAATTTTCACAAATAAGTGTAATTTTTTTTAAAATTTTACGTTTAAGATAGTTACCGAAAAGATATTTGCTGGTTGTAAATTTTATTTTGGTGCAATATTATTATTAATCAAACTAGTAAGAATTTGTAAATATTTTTATTTTTTATGAGACAATTAGTAATTTCCAAGTCAATCACCAATAGAGATGGTGCTTCGTTGGATAGATATCTTGCTGACATTGGCAAAGAGGGATTGATCTCCGCTGAAGAAGAGGTGGAGTTGGCAAGAAAAATCAAGATGGGTGACGCAGACGCTCTGGAAAGACTGACAAAGACAAATTTAAGATTTGTGGTTTCAGTGGCAAAACAGTATCAAAATCAAGGAATCGGTCTTCAAGATTTAATTAATGAAGGCAACTTAGGCTTAATGAAAGCAGCGACTCGTTTTGATGAAACCAGAGGTTTTAAATTTATTTCTTTTGCTGTTTGGTGGATTCGACAAGCAATCCATCAGGCTATTGCTGATCAGGCACGAATTGTTAGATTACCTCAAAATCAAGTTGGAAGTATAAATAAATTAAAAAAAGAGATTGCAAAATTGGAGCAATCTTTACAAAGACAGCCAACTATTGAAGAGATATCCCAATTTGTGGAACTTCCGGAATATAAAGTTGCCGAACTGCTTAAGATGAACTCTCACACACAATCTATGGATGCAGCTATTTCTCCTGAAGAGGATACAGCATTTATTGATACCTATATCCCTGATACAGAAGAAAGAACAGATAGTGCTTTGATGCGTGAATCTTTGAATAAAGAAGTGGAACAGGTACTATCGATCTTACCTGAAACAGAAAGAGCAGTATTAAAACTCTACTATGGAATCAATACGACTCACGAATATACTTTGGATGAGATCGGTGATAAACTTGATATTAGCAGAGAACGAGTTAGACAAATCAAAGAAAGAGCTTTAAAAACGCTAAGACAAAAAGCAAGAAATACCAATTTTTCATACTAAATGTCTTTCAAGATTTTAATCGTTGATATTGCTGATCCTTCATTGGTTAAGCAACTTGAAGCTATCGGTTTCTCTTGTGAGGTGAATTTAAAAATGACTCAACAGGAGTTTCAAGAAATTGGGACTCCTGTTGTTGGTCTAATTATTAGAAGTAGATTTCCTATAGATGCTAAAACGATCGACTCACATCCGGAATTACGGTTTATTGTTAGATTAGGAGCCGGTGTCGAAAATATTGATGTAAAATATGCAACTTCTAAAGATATAGAGGTGATCTCTACGCCACAAGGAAATGCTCCCGCAGTAGGTCAATTTTGTTTGGCAATGCTATTGAATCGTTTACGAAATGTTTCAGAATCTGACCGAGAATTGCGAAAAGGAGAGTGGTTGAGAGAAAAGAACAAAGGAAGAGAATTAAGTTCTTTAACTGTTGGAATAATAGGATTTGGTAATACCGGACAAGCATTTTATGATATTTTAAAACATTTTAAGCCGGAAATACTGGTTTATGATCGTTATAAAACAGGGTTTAAACAAGAGTTTATTCAAGAAGTTCCATTGGAAGAGTTGTTGGAACGGAGTGATGTAGTTTCAATACATGTCAATTATATTGAAGAAAATCATTATTTTTTTAACACTCAACTTTTTTCCAAAATGAAACAGTCTCCCATATTAATCAATACATCAAGAGGAGCAGTTTTGAATACGCGTGATCTTCTTGATGCATTAGATCGGGGATTGATCAGTCATGCATGTTTGGATGTATTGGAATTTGAAAATCACAGATTGACCATACCATCTCTAAAAGATTGGTCCCCTATTTTAAAAGCGTTAGCAAATCATACCCAAGTTACGTTGACGCCGCATATTGCGGGGCAAACCTTTGAATCAGAAAAGAGACACGCTGAAATTGCGGTTGAGAAAATACGAGCTCTTTGGGAGCAAAATAAATTTTAGTTTTCAGTACAACCACTACATCCGTCAAAACAGAAAGTGCAAAGTTTTTCTTTTGGCAATCCAATAGCCTCAACCAATTCATCCATTTTAACAAAATTCAAAGAGGTGATATGAAGTTGTTCCTTAATGTGATTAATCATTTGGTGATATTCTTGGGTTCCATAGGTAGCGTACAGATTCAAATTTTTATCATTAGAACCCTCCAACTTTTCAATAGTTCTTCTGGTAATTAATTCTAAAGCAGACTTTGATGCTGAAAAGTTGATATATGGACAAGCAAAAATGAGGGGAGGACAAGAGATTCTCATATGTACTTCTTTAGCTCCATATGTAAATAAAAATTCGACATTATTCTGAAGTTGAGTTCCACGAACAATAGAGTCATCACAAAAGACTACAGAGCTACCGTTCAACATTCTTCGATTGGCAATGAGTTTCATTTTAGCGACTAATTCGCGAACTTCTTGATTAGGGGGAGTAAAACTACGAGGCCATGTGGGGGTGTACTTAGTGATGGCGCGTCTGTATGGTAATTTTGATTCCTCAGCATAGCCTAAAGCCATTCCTACACCGGAATCAGGTATACCGGAAACAAAATCGGCACGAACCGTATCTCTGGATGCTATCAACTTGCCTAGTCTTCTTCTGACATTATCAACGTTAATCCCTTCATATTCTGAAATAGGAAATCCATAATAGATCCATAGAAATGAACAGATCTGCATTTTATCATTAGGTTTTCGTAGTTGTTTGTATCCGTCAGCTGTAATTAAGACAATTTCACCGGGACCTAAAAAGTACTCAATCTCATAATTTAAATTAGAGAAAGCGTTAGTTTCACTTGTAACAGCATATCCATCAACATGATGTTTCCCAATGATTACCGGTGTTCTGCCGTAATAATCACGAATGGCAACAATTCCTTCCGAAGTTAACATAAGCGCAGAAAAAGATCCTTTAACCTTTTTAAAAGCATTTTCAATGCCATCAACGAGGTTCTTTCCTTGTGAAATTAGTAGTCCGATTAATTCAGTTGCACATGTTTTCCCTAAACTTAATTCAGCGATATGAGCTCCTTTGGAAAGCACTTCATCTTCCAATTCAGGAATATTATTAATTTTTGCTACGGTTACTATCGCATATTTTCCTACCCGGGTTTTCATAACCATGGGCTGGGGATCGGAATCACTAATTACACCAATTCCCGAATTTCCTTTGAAAGAAGGAAGGTCATCTTCAAATTTATTTCTAAAATAAGAATTTTCAATATTGTGGATGGCCCTGATAAAATTGTTCTCTTCATTCATAGTTACCATCCCTGCCCGATGCGTTCCCATATGCGAATTGTAATCAATGCCGTAAAAAAGATCTATAGAACATGCTCTGTTCTTGATAGTTCCAAAAAAACCACCCATAAAAATAGAATTTTAAAAATTAATAGACAAAAATACAAAAATTAGTGGTAAAAAAATCATATTTTTGTAAAGATAAAATAACCCGTTTAAAATCTTCACTGTATTATGAAAAAAATAAATAGAAATTTAGTTTTATTGATTGTTTTGATCCTTCTATTTGCAGGAGGGTGCAAGAAAAAAGCAGGTTCAGGATTTAGAGTAGATAATTATTCCAATGGTAAAGCAGGAGAGATTGTTTTAGTTATGGATCCAAAACAATATACGGAATCAGAATGCGAAGAGGTGATAGCGATTTTACAGCAACCTCAACCGGCAATTAATCAAATTGAACCAATGTTTGATATTTTGAAATTTGGGTTAGAGGATTTTAGTGCTTTCTATAGAAAACACCGTAGTGTTGTATATTTTGAAATTAGTGACTCTTACGACAATTTAACTATCGATTTTGATGATAATGTTTGGGCTTCACCTCAAGTTTATATTACAATTAAAGGGAATAATGTTGATAGTACACTGGCCATTTTTAAACAACATCAGGATGAGATTATTGAAAGGTTATATGATAATGATCTAAAACGTTTACAAGCTTTTAATATCAGGAACAATAGTCCTCAGATAGAGAAAAAAATTAAAGAAAAATTCGGAATCTCTATAACTATACCTCAACAATATTTTATTGCGCGAGAGGAACCGGATTTTCTTTGGTTAAGAAACCAAACTGTCAGAAATGACCGTTTTATTATAATATTTAAGAGTGATACTTTACTTTTATCAAAAGAACAGTTGGTGAAAACAAGAAATCAAATGACTAAAAACTATATTCCCGGTGCAATTCGGGGAGCATATCCTATCTTATCCACTATTTATGAGTATCCGGAATATCGTGAGATTACAATTAAATCTAAAAAAGGAATTGAAATGAGAGGCTTATGGGAGTCGGTAGGAGATAATATGGGAGGTCCTTTTTATAGCTTTTCATTTATTAATTCGGATCAAACTGCTGTTGTAACTGTTGATGGGTTTGTTTATGCGCCAGAAGAGTATAAAAGAGATTATTTAAGAGAGGTTGAATCCATTGTAAAGTCACTCAGATAATTTTTTGCAAATAGCGGGAACATTCAACGAGGTTGTGCGTCAAAGAGGAGAAGTGAAAGCTAAAAAAACAGATCAAGAACTTATTGAGGGGTGTTTAAATGATGATAGAGTGAGTCAGCACGAACTCTATCACAGGTACGCTTCTAAAATGTTTGTTGTCTGTTTACGGTATGCTAAAACCCATGAGGATGCGGAGGACATATTAATTGAGGGGTTTCTCAAGGTTTTTACAAATTTAGCTTACTTCAAAGGGAAAAGTTCTTTAGGAACATGGATACATACGGTTATGGTTAATAGTGCAATCTCTTATTATCGGAAACATAAAAAACATATAGAAACTCGTTTTTTAGAAGATTATCCCACTACTGAAGTGCAATCTATCTATTTTTCGGAGAGTGACCAAATTTCTGAAAAAGAGTTATTGACACTAATTCAAGCGATTCCTGAGCCTTTTAAAACTGTTTTTAACTTGTATGCTTTTGAAGGATATAGTTATGAACAAATAGCTCAAATGTTAGATATTCATATCGGAACGGCAAGATCCCGAATGTCGAAAGGAAAAGCATGGCTTCAGAATAAACTTAAATCGATTAATGAAACAATAGGATGATGAAAAAAAGGTCAATACAAGATATAGTGAATAATTTTGAGAAACTTCCACCGGATCATTGTTGGGAGTCTATCGAAAGTCAACTCAACCTATTGTCAGTTCAGGGTGCGGATAGTTCACCTCTATCGGAATCGCAAACCACTTCGCTTAGTTCCGGTAGTAGTTCCAAAGTTGGTTCTTTAATCTCTAAAGTAGTTGCCGCACCATTAAAAGTAGCGGCAATAACAGGCTCGGTAGCTATTATTTCTGTTGTTTCATACTTTTTAATTCATCAAAATGATACAACTCAACAATCTCCTTCTATAGAAAATGTTTCCAAAATAGATAACAGTTCTCTTCCTCTTATTGATACTGTTATGCAAGAGGATAGTGAACCTGTAGTTGTTGAGGAAAGTGTCTACACAAAAAAACAGATAGAAAAGGATATAGAGCCTTCTATAACTGTTTCGCAAGAGGTAGTTGATATTCATAATGGAAGCCAAGACCCACCTTTCAAAACTCCTGTTATATCACCATCTGCTGCAAGTTATGACAATTTAAATACGACAACTAAACCTCAAACAACTACACCTGTCATTACTCCCACATCACCAACACCTTCAATTTCTATCAGTGCAAGTGAAGATCCGATAGTACCTGATCTGGAAGTTACTTACTCTACACCTGTCAAACTGACTATTCCCAATATTTTTACTCCCAATGGAGATGGATATAATGATTATTTTGTGATTGAAGGGATTGAACAATGTGAAAAATCCCAGTTGGTTATCAAATCAATGAATGGTAGAATTGTCCACAGATCCACAAATTATCAAAACAACTGGGACGGGGAAGGGTTACCGGATGGTGTGTACCTATACTATTTTCTCTATACAATTAATGATATAGAAAAAGGTATTAACGGAAAAGTAGTCCTTAAGAGATAATCAGCTTTAGTTATTGGGCGTCATTAATTCCCAACACTTCTTTTACTTGCCGGGTTATATCTTTACCATCTTTATAAAAGAGAAGAGTAGAGATATCAAAAACATAAATTATATTTTCAGTTTTGGCAACTGTTGCGATAGCATCAGTAAGTTTTTCTTGAAATGGTTTTAAAAGTTCAATCTGTTTATTTTGAACTTCGATTTGCATCATTTCAGAAAAGTCTTCAATTCTCCTATACAGAGCTTGTAGTTCATCTTGTTTAATCTTTAAAACATTAGGAGAAGTATTAGGGTCATTTGCTAAAATCTCAAACTGTTCTTGCATTTTTCTAAATTCAGAAGCCAAAATTTCACCTTCATCTTGAAACTCTTTTGTAAACGCTTCTAAAGCAACTTGAGCTGTATCTACACCAGGGATTAAGCGAATTACTTCACCGTAATCAATATGTCCAAATTGAGCTTTGGATTGAGCAGAAACAGCTAGTGTTGAGAAAAATAAAAATAGTATTATTCCAAATTTTTTTATATTCATATTCTATTCTTTTTCTACAATTATGGATCATTATTTTATACCGAGCTTTGCTTTAACTAAATCGGTAATATCATCCCCGCCTGAGTAGAGCAAGATTTGAGTATCAAAAATATAGGCATAGCCTTTTTCTTTTGCTACATCATCAATTGCTTGTTGCAGTTTATCATGGAATGGCTTAAGTAAAATATATTGTTGTTCTTCAACATCTCTTTGGACATTCTCTTGAAATTCCAAAATTCTATTTTGTAGGCTTAGTAATTCATCCTCTTTGCTTTTTCTAACAGATGAGGTCATGGTACCTGCTTGTTTGTCCAACAAATCTTTTTTAGAAGTAAACTCATCTACCATGCTTTGATACATCTCCTGGAGACTTTGTTGGAAAACTTGAAGTTTGATTTGAAGAGAGTCGGCACCCGGTATTAACATAATTACTTCTTGTGAATTAATATGACCATATTTTCCTTGTGCCTGAAGGCCCATTGTTGTCAAACAAAAGAAAGATAACAACAATAAAATCGTTTTTTTCATACAGTAATAGTTAAAATAATTTTAAGTTATATTTTTAATAATAAGATTTTTTAATAATTATCTGGGAGAGATTCCTAGTTTTTCCAAGATTTGATCATTAATATCAAATTTTTGATCAGCATAAACAATAGTCATAGCTCCTGCCACATCAAATACAAAAGCATAGCCTTTATCTCTTGCATATTCTTCAATAGCAGCAAAAACCCGATCTTGAATAGGTTTAATCAACTCTTCTCTTTTCTTAAAGAGGTCTCCATCTTTTCCAAATCTTCTTTTCTGCAGATTTTTTGCTTCTTGTTCAGCACTGATAATAGCTTCTTCTCTTTTCTTTTTTAAGTTTTCAGGCAGTGTGATTGCTTCAACCTGGTAAACTTTGTACATAGAATCGATAGAATAAAACTTTGCTTCAATTTCTCTTTGCCATATTGTAGCAATTCTATCTAATTCAGCCTGAGCACTATTGTATTCCGGAATATTGCTTAAAATATATTCGGAATCAATATATGCATATTTTTGTGCGAAAGCGGGTACTGTGAATAATACAAAAAGCAGTCCCAAAATAATGTTTCTTTTCATAACTTTATATTTTATATGTTTCTTATTAGACTCAATTATTGTTAATTTGTTAAAATGGTTAATCAATAGATTGCCCAATAGAGATATGAAAATGTCCTTTTCCTGCATTGGGTGTTCCCGGGATCGCATCAAAACCATAGCCCCAATCAAAACCAAGAAGACCGAACATAGGTAGAAAAATCCGAACACCAACACCTGCAGATTTATACAGAGCAAATGGGGAGTATTCTCTTGGATCTAACCAGGCTTTTCCGGCCTCAACAAATGTGAGTAAATAGATTGTCGCACTTGGATTTAATGAAATAGGATATCTTAACTCTGCTGTAAATTTATTAAAAATAGTTCCTCCAATAAAATCAGCATTTGCTTTTGGAGTAAGAGAAAACTCTTCATATCCACGCATTCCAACTACTTCTCTACCATCTAACTGCCATGTAGCTAAACCATCTCCCCCCAGATAAAATCTTTCAAAAGGAGAAGGTCCGATATGAGAATTATAGTGCCCCATAAATCCTGTTCTTACTCTAATATTAAGAACTAGATTTTCAACAATTCTGGTAAACCAGGAAATATTAAATTTCCATTTGTGCATTTCAAGCCACTTATATTTTTCCTGTGGAGTTGCCTGTGAATAATCTTTATTTGAAAATAAAGAATAGGGGGGGGTAAATTGTGCCGAGAAAAGAATATCTGAACCCTCTCGAGGATAAATTGGTGCACTTATGGAACTTCTACCTATTGTGAAGGTATAACTCAGGTTATTTGAAAATCCATTTGCAAACACAAAGAGAGATCCATAATTATTAACTTGATACCTTTGATAGAGGAGTGTATGGGAGAGATAGAAATAGTCATCAGGCCATTTGATTTTTTTATGTAGTGAGGTTGATGCACTTAACACGGTTAAAGATCTATAATTGTCATCACTTTTTAGAAGACCGTTACTTTGAACCTGGTAGGTTAGTGCTGTATTTAGCGAGTTAGGTTTTTTTCCACCAACCCATGGTTCAGTGAAAGAAAAGACATAGTATCTGTAGTAACGCTGTGTTATAGAGGCTTGTAAAGAGAGTCTTTGTCCATCTCCGCTAGGGAGAGGTGTCCACGCATCTTTTTTAAATAGCTTTCTGGTTGAAAAATTGTTTAACGTTATTCTGGAGCTCAATATCAATCCTATAGATTGTCCACTATAACCTAAAGAGAGTTCTAACTGGTCAGATGATGCTTCCTCAACAGAATAGGTCAAATTTACAGTTCCGTCAACTTCATTAGGTTCAGGGATCACATTCATAGCTTCCTGGTTAAAATAACCGAGAGAGAGTAATACCTGTTGGGTTCGTATTACATCCGCACGGTTGAAGAGTTGACCGGGAATAGTTGTAACCTCTCTTAAAATTACATTGTCGCTTGTTTTGGTATTACCCTTTACAGATATTCTGTTGTAAGTGGCTTGTTTCCCTTCTCTGATTCTTATCTGGATATCAATAGAGTCATTTTCTATCATTACTTCAACGGGGACAGCACTAAAAAAGAGATATCCATTATTGGTATAGAGTGAACTGATATCATTTCCACTTTCATTGGCAATGAGATTACTCATCAGGCGGGACTGATTATAGATATCCCCTTTTGAAATATTGAGCAATTGGGACAGTAGTTCAGAGTCATATTTTGTATTCCCGGAAAAAGTAATATTTCTAAAATGATATTGGTTACCTTCTTTAACACGAATGTATATATCTGCTCTATTTTTGCTAAAAATCACAGTATCGGAGAGGATATAAGCATCCCGATATCCAAAATCATTATATTTTGCAATTAAACTAGCTTTATCTTTTTCGTACTCTTCGGCAATAAATTTGGAAGATTTGGTTAATCTTAATTTTACTCTATCGGAAAAATAATCTTCAAGATGTTCTGATAGATCTTTAGATCTGTATTCATCAGGGTTTTTAATAAAATAGCTGATTACAGTATCCATTTTAAAAAAAGGTGCAAACCGTGTTCTCTCTTTTGTACCGGTCATCGCCTTTTTTAACTTTCCGACGGAGATGTCGTTACGGTCACTTATAATATGAATATTGTTAATAGATATTTTATTTCCTTTATTGATATTAAAAACGAGATTTACTCCTCTGACTACTTTATCATCGGGATATTCATCTACAGTAACTGTACAATGATAATATCCTTTATCAACATAAAACTTTCTAATCTGGTTAATACTGGTTTGTTTCATGTTATCGTTGACAATATTTCCAGCCGAGAGTTTGATGAGATCTCTGAGATCTTTTTCTTGGGTAGATTTAGTTCCCGAAAATCCAAAAGAGACCAATCGTGCCCGGTCAGTGAGGTGAACATTGAAAAAGATAAGGTCATGTTTTACGTCAGTAACAGTGATATCGATTTCTTCATAGAGACCGGTATTCCATATTCTTTTGATAGATTTAGTGATCTCTTCACCCGGAACTTCAATGATATCACCAACGCTAAAATAGAGCATTCTGGGGTCAAAAGCTCCTGATCCGGAGTTGGTTATTCCACCAACTTCGTATCTTTTAGGGGATGTAAAGTCAACTTTGAATGATTCTCTTAAGTTGGTTTTGGTGGTATCTTCTTGAGAATAACCCTTTGCAGACCAAGCAATTAGGATTAAAAAGAGAGTGAATATATGGAGTTGTTTTAATTTCATTTAAACTTGATAAAATAACCTGCAAATATATGAAAAATCATTCAGAGTTGAGTTGTTCAGAAGTTTTTCCAAATCGTCTTTCACGGGTTTGGAATTCTTGCACTACTTTTAAGAAATCCTCTTTTGTAAAATCGGGCCATAGTGTATCTAAAAAGAAGAGTTCAGTATAAGCTATTTGCCAAAGAAGAAAATTACTAATTCTTTGTTCTTTTCCTGTTCTGATTAAAATATCTGGATCAGGAATGTTTTTTGTACAAAGGAAGTCTTGAATCAATTTTTCATCAATCTGATCAACAGTTATGGAGCCTTCTTTCAATGCTTTTCCGATTCGTTTCATGGTATCGGTTAATTCCCATCTTGAACTATAACTCAGAGCCAGGACTACTGTTAATCCTTTATTATTTTTTGTTTTTTCCAGAGCATAATTCAGTTTATGGTACGTTTCTTCAGGTAGATCATGGGAGTTTCCTATTGTTTTCAGTCTGATTTGGTTTTCCATCAGATTATCCAATTCATTATCTACGGCGGATACAAGCAGATCCATAAGGGCATTGACTTCCTCTTCCGGTCTATTCCAGTTTTCAGTTGAAAAGGTATATAGAGTAAGATATTTAACTCCCAGTTTGGCAGCAGCTTCAATAGCATTTCGTACTGCTTGTACTCCATTTTGGTGTCCAAATATCCGCTCTTCTCCTTGTGCTTGAGCCCATCTTCCATTTCCATCCATAATGATGGCTACATGAGCGGGGATATGAGTAATATTAATGTTTTCTTCCACTATTGTTGCGTTTAGGTTTGGCTTTGTATCTTATTTGACATGAGGTGTCTTCATTTCCGATTCTAAATGTAAAGGTTAATGCTGCAAAGGAGTACCAATCGTTTATTGTGGCGTCACCTCTTTGTGTTCCCGGCATATTTTTTTCTACGGATCTGTCAGCAAGTTGTGCAACCACTTCGCCTCTTTGTTGAATGAGTACATCCTGATCGTAATAGACTCCACTCACATCATCCAGATAATCAGTGAAAGTTAACCTCATACCCCATTCAGCTCCAACGGAAAAATATTTGCCCAAGTTCCACTTTAAGCCCATTCCAAAAGGAATAGCCATACTAACCAGGCTATAGGGATCAGGTTCTCCTTCCAGACCTTGTCCTTCTGTTCCAAAACTTTGTAGGTCATACCATCTTCCATTCAATTCAGCTTTAGGGTTAAAGGAGAAGACGGAGATTCCGGTAAAGATATAGGGAGAAAAGTGATTTCGGGCAGGAATATTATAAAGGTTGAAGAAATTAAGCTCAACTTGAGCAGAGATTTCAGTAATTGGCGATCTAAAGCTCAGATTTCTAGGGTATTGATTGTTGTTAACTGCGTCACTAGCTGTTACTTCTGCAAATAGAATATTAGCTTTGAGTGCCCATCTGGGATTAAAATTATACCTATAGAGTAAGGCGCCGGCAGGTCTTGTACTTCCAAACAGAGTTGTAGGATTCAGTTCACCTAAGTAAAAAGAACCACCAACCATGCCTCCAATTTCAGATTTTTGCGCAAACCCAAACGTACTTAACCCCAGTAAGAAAATAAAAATTAACTTTTTTTTCATTCTGACTTAATTTGGAATGCAAAGATACAAATAAACGAAATCATGAGCGATTTATTTTATAAAAAAAAGGGATAT
>DIRT01000020.1:0-185 GCA_002427605.1 Bacteroidales bacterium UBA5429
ATTTTTAATTTTTACACAGCCTGCCAAAGGAGGGGAACAATCAATAAAAACAGTGAAAGTGGTTGTAAAAATGGCTGTAGAGACAGGGCATGCCCTGTCTCCGTGATGTTATTATGCGACACATTTAAATCAAAACAAATAATTGATAATCATGGAATTACAAATCACAAAATTGAATTAACCGC
>DIRT01000020.1:371-90673 GCA_002427605.1 Bacteroidales bacterium UBA5429
GTAGGGGCAGGGCTTGTCCCTGCCCTTTTCCAGAGTGGGGTGATGAATTGACTACAAAGACAAAATATAACCTGCCCCCCAAATTTTTTTATTTCAAAAAGAAAAAAAAGAAATCCGAAATCCGAAATCCTGTTAATTCTAAAT
The DNA here is from genome assembly GCA_002427605.1 of Bacteroidales bacterium UBA5429. Classification (GTDB taxonomy): domain Bacteria; phylum Bacteroidota; class Bacteroidia; order Bacteroidales; family WCHB1-69; genus UBA5429. The sequence goes on from DIRT01000020.1 coordinate 516, forward strand.
TCTAAAATCTAAAATCTAAATTTTTTTTCAATTTGTCTGTTATTTTGTTGTTTTGTGTTACTTTTGCACATCATAAGAACTTGAAAGGTAGAATTGGATTGGGAAATTGATCTTGAGAGGTTCTTGATACGTAATTTTAATACTTTTTTTATGATTATTATATCTATCGGGAATGAGCTATTGTATGGCAAAACGGTCAATACGAATGCGTCATTTATTGCAGAACAGCTTTTTAATATCGGGATTGAAGTGGAGGAGGTGATTACTATCGGGGACAATAAAGAGGATATTGAAAAGGCTCTGAATCAGGCGTTTGAAACTTCAAATTGGGTGATTACAACGGGCGGATTGGGTCCTACTAAGGATGATATCACCAAAAAGGTGATTGCCGATTATTTTGATTGTTCGTTGGTGATGGATCAGCCTACTTTGGAGCGAATCACCGAGATGTACAGACGAAGAGGGACGCAAATTACTGAAGTGAACCGGCGGCAGGCTAAAATACCGGAGAAAGGCATCGCACTCCGCAATGACCATGGCACAGCACCCGGAATCTGGATTGAAGAGGGCGAAAAAGTTGCGGTTATTTTGCCGGGAGTGCCGTTTGAAATGAAAGCAATCATGATTGAAGAGGTGATCCCCCTGATAGAAAAAAAACGGAATAAAAATCAGGTTGTCATTCATAAAGAGATCGTTACCGCCGGGATTGGAGAGAGTGCTCTGTCGGATTTGATTGAAAGTTGGGAGTTGGCGCTGCCCGGTCATATCACATTGGCTTATTTGCCGACACCCGGGAAGCTGATGCTCCGTCTGACCGGTCGCGGGAATAAGGCGGAAAAAGAACTGCTGGATCAAGAACTGGAACATCAGTTGGATCAGTTGATTCAGCTGGTTCCCCAATATATTATTTCAACAAAAAATGAAAGCATTGTAGAAGTAATTAGTAAAAAATTAATTAAAAAGGGTCAAAAATTAGCTGTTGCGGAAAGTTGTACAGGTGGTTTTTTGGCACATCAGATTACATTGCTGCCCGGTGCTTCCCAGTTTTTTGAAGGAGGAATTGTTTCTTACTCCAACACCATTAAGCGGGAAATTTTGAATGTCAGGGAGATCAATCTCAAAAAACATGGTGCAGTCAGCGAGTTTGTGGTAATCGATATGGCGATGAATACGATGAATCTTTTTGATGTGGATTACGCTATTGCCATTTCAGGGATTGCCGGTCCGACCGGAGGAACATCCGAAAAACCGGTGGGAACAGCTTGGATTGCCGTGGCATCGCCAACCAAAACAGTCACCCAACAGGTAAATTATGGAACTCAGGGTGGGAGAGAAGTGATTATCCAACGCGTAGCGGGAGCAGCGTTGTACCTTCTATATCAACAATTGCAGTAAATGCTATAATTGAAAGTGGTGATCTTCCAGTCTGGCGCCTATTTTTTGGATACATGCCGTACCTAAACGAGATGCCAACGCGCCGCTTTTTTTCACGTCAAAATCGTTCATCAAACCGTAAAGGAATCCGGCAGCATAAATATCTCCGGCTCCGGTAGTGTCGATACACTCTCCGGGGAAAGGATCGATATGGGTTACCTCTCCGTTTACCTTGGCAATAGAACCACGGGGACCTAGTTTAACCACTGCAACATCACAATATTGAGAGAGTATTTCAAGCGCTTCCAATTCTTCTTTTCCAGTATAAGCTTTGGCCTCATCCTCGTTAGCAAAAATGATATCTACGTAGTTTTCAACCAAATCCTGAACCAGGTCATGCATCGATTCTACTAAATTGTAGCTCGCCATATCCATAGAAATCAATCTTCCGCACTGTTTGGCTTTTTTGCAGATATCCAAAACCAATTCCCGATTAAAAATAAGGTACCCTTCAACATGAATGATATCGTACTGTTTCAAAACATTGATATCGATCTCCTCGGGCGACAAAGTGGATGCGGCTCCCAAGTAGGTGGCAAAAGTTCTCTCTCCATTCGAGGATATAAATGTGGTGGCAATACCAGTGTCAATATCGGAATAGAGCGTATGCACGTCGATTTTAGCATTAATCATATCCTGTCTGAAAAAATCTCCCATCTCATCTTTGGCAATTTTCCCGATATAACCCGCAAGAGCGCCTAATCTGGCTAATCCGTAAATGGTATTGGAAGTAGAACCTCCGGATGCAATTTTTTTAGGAAGATGCTGGATTGCCTGATCAATCTCTCTTTTCTTTTCAATGTCGATCATCTCCATTCCGCCCTTTTGTAGTCCAAACTGTTCAAGTATTTGATCGTTTTCTATTTCAATTAAAATATCCACTAAGGCATTTCCAATTCCTAAAATCTTTTTCATTCTACTCTTTTTTATCGTTTTTATCGTTAATAAAATGTGCTGCGCACCATTGATTTAATTCTAAATGAGATACATACCTGAGACCCAGCTGATTACATTTTTCTTTAATCTTCGTCAAATCCTCACCCACATAGAATCCGCTTAAAAAAATTGATCCTCCCGGCTGCAATGTCGCAACATATTTGGGCAGGTCATTCAATAAAATATTGCGATTGATATTGGCGAAGATCACTTCGTAAGAGTCACCCTCAATAGTTTGAGCATCACCCCATTTCACGGTAATCTCTTCGGTATGATTCCGTTCATTATTTTCGATATTATTCAGGTAAGCCCATTCATCATGATCAATAGCAGTTACGGGTTTGGCACCTTTGAGATAGGCTAAAATGGCCAAAATTCCGGTTCCGGCACCCATATCAAGTACACTTTTGCCAGCCAGTTCCTCTTTCAGAATATGCTGTACCATGAGTGAAGTGGTTTCGTGATGTGCCGTTCCAAAAGACATTTTAGGCTCAATAATAATTTCATATTCAACCCCTTCCATGGGCTCATGAAAGGGAGCTCGAATAAAACAACGATCAGCAATCAGCACCGGACTGTAATTGGACTCCCAAATCTGATTCCAATTCTGAGTAGGAATTTCGCTCCATTGATACTTCACCTGAACATCAAAAGCATGTTCGGATAAAGTCTCTTTTAATAACACTTCATTGAAAAGATCTTGGGGAATATAAGCTAAAAACTCCTCCTCTGTTTCTCCGTCAGCGAAGCTATTACATCCCAGTTCAGATAAAAATGTAATAAAGATCTCTTTCCAGGGCTCCGCCTCACTTAATTCAACTTTAATTTCAATATAGTTCATCTGTAGTTTAAAAACCAAATATTATTGCATAATCTGTCCTGAAGTTGTGAACGACAAAGGAATGGTGATGTTTGTTTTTTTGTCTTGAATCACAACATAAAAAGAATTTTTCTTTACTACTAATCCTCTAACAGTATAATATTCGGTGATAGTATAACCTTTATAGTTTTTCTTGATATAACCTTTAATATTTCCGTTGATATTCTGCATGTTAGCCGCAGTTCTAATTTCAATAAAGGTTCCATCTCCTTCCATTACTACCACCTCTTTTCCTCTCATACCGTAGTAGGAGGCTAAAAAATACCCCTCATCATCTTCACTCCATTCAACGCCTGTAACTTTGGGGTATTTTGCCTGAAACGCTTCTATGGCAGTAGATGGGATATCTTCTGGGAGTTTATACAAATAATCAGGGTCTAATTTTGTAATTGGATCAGATGGATGATCTCCTGTTGGGTAATATGTTTTGATCACTCTACCTAATTTATCAAATACCACAGTAGTAGTGGTTTGAGATTTAGAATTTCCTTTTTCAATAAATTCAACCAACACTTTGTCCTGTTTATCGGCTCTCTGCTCTCTGATTCCTTGTGTGAACTTAAATCCTTTAAAGTAGGTGTTGAGATGTTTCAACATCGGTCCGGTTACATTTTCTTTTGAAATATAGACCAAAGTTTTTTCCCAATTGCCTTCAGGGGTATAGTAGAGTTGGTTTTTTTGTTTTGCTACAACACATTCGGCAACATAATAATCTCCCTCAGTTTTCCATCGTAATCCTTCTGGTCTGATCACTTTTTTTGTTAGTGATTTCTGGACAGCAGCAGGGATCTCTGAATATTGATTAGTTTCTGCATTCTGTTTGTTGAGAGTCTGCTGTTTGGGTTGTGCTTGTTGTTTAGGCTCTCTAGTAGCAGGGCCTTGTTTCTGAGGTTGAACTCTTTGTTTGTTCCCTGACTTACCCCGGGTTGACTCAGTTAGCTTATCGTCAGCTTTTTTCTGAACCAATTGTTGAGGAGTGAGTTCAGGAGTGGTAAATCCTTCTGGATCTATACGACTGATCAATTCTCCTTGAAGATCAAAGGTGAGAACCGAATGTTTTGCTCCAACCACTTCCGGTTTAACTTCAACATGGTAATACATAGGAGTATTGGGTTCCTCTCTGATTTCAGAAACCGGAATGGCAAATTCAGGATAATTATTCTTGATGTATTCCATAATGGTGGTTGGTAGTGTGTTTTTAGGTATAATGGTGGAAGCTCTAACAAATTCGCCATCACTGTTAATGTAGCATTGAACAGTGGAACCGTCAAATTTAAAGGTGGCGACATACATGTCATTGTCAAATATCCATTGTCTGACTTTGACTTCTCCTTGCTCTTCCCACAAAGTTTGTTTGATGTTTTCAGGAACATCAGCGGGTTTAAGTTTTTGAGCATAACCAGGTAAAGCTATAAAAATCAAAGCACTTATTGATGCCATGATTACAACAAAACGTCCTATTCTATTCATAAGTAATAAAATTTTTTTTCAAACTTCAAAAATAATAAAAAAAAATGAAAATTATCGGTTCTTTTTTATTCAATAAAGGATATTTTAATCTGCTTAATGGAAGTTAAATACTTTTTATTGACATACGAGATCAAAAGCTCTATCAATTCTTCTTCAATCTCTACCGGATTCACCCCATTTTGAGAAATAAGTGTGAATTGATTTTGATCGGGAGCCAGCAGAGAATAGTAAACTTTATTGTGAATCAAATGTTTCTCAATAATCCCTATCTCTTCAAGCAATTTCAGCGTGTTGTATATTGTACTTCTGCTGACATGGTATTTGGATTGAATCAGAGTCTCTTTCAATTCATCAAATTGAAAAGGTGTTTCAAGATGACTAATCGCTCTGAGAATAGCAAATCTTTCAGACGTTTGCTTTAAATTGCGCTCCTCAAGTGACTTCTTAAAGTTTTCGTATAAAATATTTAACAATGTTGTCATTTTTTTGCAAAAATAGGAATAAATTTACTACTTTTGTTCTCAAATTTTATTTTTATGAAAGCATTAACAGAAACTCAATTTTCATTTCCTAATCAGGTGTCAATCTATCATGGCAAAGTTCGCGATGTGTATGAAGTGGCTGATGAACTTCTGGTCATGATTGTTACCGATCGAATCTCCGCTTTTGATGTGATTCTTCCTCAGGGAATTCCTTATAAAGGTCAAATATTGAATAAAATAGCTGCTCGCTTTCTGGATGCCACTCAAGATATTTGTCCCAACTGGAAAATAGCAACACCCGATCCGATGGTTACTGTAGGTCACAAATGTGATCCGCTGCCTGTGGAGATGATCGTTAGAGGTTACTTGTGCGGAAGTGCCTGGCGTGCCTATAAAAATGGAGTAAGAACGATCAGTGGCGTTACCATTCCGGAAGGAATGAAGGAGAACCAAAAGTTTGTAACCCCCATTATTACCCCTACAACCAAGGCAGAACAGGGATTTCATGATGAGGAGATCTCTAAAGAGGAGATTATCGCCCAAAATTTAGTATCGAAGGAGGATTATGAATTGCTGGAAAAATACTCTTTGGAGCTTTTTGAGAGAGGGACTCAGATTGCCCAAGAGAGAGGCTTGATTTTGGTCGATACAAAGTATGAGTTTGGAAAAAAAAATGGCAAAATTTACTTAATTGACGAGATTCACACTCCCGACTCATCTCGTTATTTTTATGCCGAGGGCTACCAGCAACGATTTGATCAAGGCGAATCCCAAAAACAACTTTCAAAAGAGTTTGTTAGAGATTGGTTGATGCAGAATAATTTCCGCGGAAATGAAGGTGAAACCATTCCCGAAATGACCGCCCAAGTGGTGCAATCCATTTCTGACCGATATATTGAACTCTACGAAAACATCATCGGAGAACCTTTCAAACCCGAACCCACTGACAATTTGCAGAAAAGGATTGAAACTCGGGTAATGGAATTTCTTTTGACAAAATAAATAAATCTAGATTTTAGATCCCTTTATTTTAACTTTATTTCATATTTTAAGTTTCTAATTTTTTATTAAAAAAAATAGGGAGCAGGACTTATGGTGTCTCTTTAGTTCATTTATAACCCCACTCTGGAATTCACAGCTTGGAGCAAAATTGTGAACAATTGGTAAACATCCGTAATTATTACTGATTCCGATTACCTTTTTTACTTTTGCTCTATTTAATGTAAAATTTATCAGCTGACATTAAACGTCTCTCTTTGTTAAGATAGAGTTTTTAGTTTGTTAATATAATTTCTTTTCAATTAAGAGACAGAAGATTTGCTTGTTGTACGTGAAAAACCTATTTTTTACGATACAAAATTACAACTATGGGGCGATACTTCGGTCAAATTCCTTTTTTATTTCTAAGTTGTTTGTCGGTCAGTAGTGTTTGTTTTTAATAACTATCACCCTGTTATACGGTGTTAATCCAGTCTGAATTTCTAAAATATAACCTCTGTGAAACATTGTTTTCCTCTACGTTTCTCTCTGTATTATTCTTTATCCAAAAGAAAAACCAATAATCAAAATAGTTTATTATCCTATTTGCCTATTATCTCATTCGCTTATTACCAGGTCGCGCTTCCTTTTTCTTTTTGTCCGCGAAGAATTTTCTTTTTTTCTCAAGCTTCTCTTTTTCGAAAATTCGCTTCTCAGCAGTCGTCATGGGCGCATCTGTCTGTGGAAATGGATGATCTTTGATCACATCAATTTTGAGTCCGATTAATTTTTCAATATCTTTAATATAACTGTTTTCTTCCGGTTCACAGATGGAGATCGCATTCCCTTCATCACCAGCACGTCCTGATCTTCCGATACGATGTACATATGTTTCTGAGATGTTAGGAATGTCAAAGTTGATCACAAACTTGAGCTTGTCAATATCAATTCCCCTAGCAGCGATGTCAGTGGCAATTAGCACCTGGATCTCTCCATTTTTAAACTGTGTAAGTGCTTTTTGTCGTTGATTTTGTGCCTTATCTCCATGTATAGCAGCACAATCGATCTTTTTTGACTTTAAATAAGTGACAATCTTGTCGGCTCCATGTTTCGTTTTTGTGAACACCAATACTTGATTAATACGATGTTTATCAAGTATATACAATAAAAGCTCTCTTTTCGAAGCTTTGTTTGTATAATATAAAACTTGGTTGATGGTTTCAGCAGTGGATGAAATAGGGGTAACGCTGATTTTGTCCGGGTTATGTAAAATCTTTTGCGATAACTCTACAATCGTTTGAGGCATTGTTGCTGAGAAAAATAGAGATTGTCGTTTGAGAGGCAATATTTTAATGATCTTTTTTATATCATGAATAAATCCCATATCTAACATTCTGTCTGCTTCATCCAGAACAAAATATTCAATATTATTTAATTTTACAAAACCCTGATTGTAAAGATCTAACAATCGGCCAGGTGTAGCAACTAGGATGTCGATACCATGATTTAGTGCTGTGGTTTGTTTCCCTTGAGTAACTCCTCCGAAAATTACTGTGTTTTTAATACCTGTATGCCTTCCATATACGGAAAAACTCTCCCCAATCTGAATGGCTAATTCGCGGGTGGGCGTAATCACCAAAGCTTTAATTTTTTTAGAGCCAGAGTTCTTTTGGCGATCTAAATAGAGATGTTGTAAAATAGGGATCGCAAACGCTGCCGTTTTCCCGGTTCCGGTTTGGGCACTACCTAAGACATCTCTTTTGGTTAGTATAACAGGGATTGCTTTTTCTTGTATAGAGGTTGGTTTCGAGTAGCTTTCCTCTTGAAGAGCCTTAAGGATTGGCTCAATAATTCCTAATTGTTTAAATTGCATTCTTACACTTTTTTTCCTACCCAATATTGTCAACAGAACGATTTATGTAGGAATATGAATGATTATTCCGGTTAAACTTAACTTCCTATTCCGCTCGAAAGTGAACACTCTATTTTGCGTGAAAAAGAATAAAATTTAACGTGTAATTTTTAAAAATTTTCGCGTGAATAAAACATTCAAAGAGCGTATAAAAATCGCTACAAAAATACATTAAAATTTGATACTAATTTTCTTAAAGATTCTCCTTTTAAATCAAAGCGGTGAGCACTGGAAAAGAATCAATCCATATTGGCATCTGTTAACTCTTCTAAACTATAGAATGTTTGATTTCGTATAAGAGCAAATGTTTGTGTATAAGTGTTGTAAACGACAATCTTGTATAAGTTCATTCCAGAACTGACTTACGTATACGCCCTATATATCACAGATTAAAACATTGTTTCGAAGCACTCACCTGCATCACATTGACTGCATACTTAGTTTATAAAGAGTTGGAAAGTGTGCTGCAATGCGGAAAACAGGAATTATTTGTCTGTTGTTTTATTGTGTCGCATAATAACATCATGGAGACAGGGCATGCCCTGTCTCTACAGCCATATTCACAACCATTTTCATTGTTTTATTTTCCCCGGACAGGTCGCGACCTGTCCCTACAATAATCACATTCAATTCAATTTTTCGGTTCCGTAATTCGTAATTCGTAATTGGATTCATTCCGCCTTCCGCCCTCCGCCTTCCGCCTTTTTTTTTCATTCTGCCTTCTACCTTCTACCTTCAAATTTCCGCCTTCCGCCTTCTTTTTCACCAACTGCCCACACGCCGCCGCAATGTCCTCCCCTCTGCTCCTCCGCAAATTTACCACCATATTTTTGGATTCCAGATATTGGATAAAACGTTGTGTATTTTCAGGAGTCGATTTTTGATAAGGTGGGTGTGTAGAGTTGAATTGAATTAGGTTGACCTTGACAGGAAATGCTTTACAAAATTGAGCTAACTCTTCAGCATCTGTTAGAGAATCATTAATTCCATCAATCAATACATATTCAATGGTAATTCTTTGGTTGGTTTGTTTGTAATAGTACCGAAGCGCACTTTGTAGCTCAAGGATAGAATTATTTTTATTAACTGGCATTAACTGTGATCGTTTTTTGTTGTTTGCCACATGAAGCGAAACCGCTAGATTGGCCTTGAACCGTTCATCAGCCAATTGCTTAATTTGATCCACTAAGCCCACGGTTGATAACGTAATGCGAGAAGGAGATAGTCCATTGCCTTGAGGTGAAGTTAGGATGTTAATCGCTTTAATCACTTGTTCGTAGTTGTCCAGTGGTTCCCCCATACCCATCATCACAATATTGGTGATATTTTGATCAAATAGCTCGTTAGATCGCTGGTTCATTAGGGCATATTGGTCAATAATTTCCCAGGCACGGAGACTCCGTGTAAATCCCATGCTGCCCGTTGCACAAAATTTACACCCTAATTTACATCCTACTTGTGATGATATACAAGCTGTTACCCTCTTTCCGGAGGGAATTAATACCCCCTCAATTAAATGATTATCATGTAATCTGAATATAAACTTAACGGTTCCATCCCGACTGGTTACTTCCTGATCAATTTGTGAAGCCAAAAAGGTAAATTGTTCTTTCAGTTTTTCGATTAATTTCTTCGGAAGGTTTTGCATCAGGTCAAACCCGTGGACATTCTTTTCCCATAACCAACTATTCAACTGCTTAATACGAAAGGGTTTCTCCCCTATGGTTGAAAAAAATTGCATTAACTGCTCTTCCGAAGCCTCGCGAATATCGTTCTTATACATAGTGCTTACTATTTTATTTTTTTAATGTATGTTAGTTTATAAACTATGAGTACCTCGAAAAATAGTTAAAATCCTAAAAATCAGGAATCCTTTGTGTTTCAATCCATTAAAACTGAGAAGAAACTGCAACATATTTTACTTTTCCGCCAATAGCGGGATTCATTTTACAAACTTTAACCTCTGCATGAACCACCTGAGGATATTGTAATCGAATCATACTCAATATTTTAGAACATAGAGTTTCTAAAATATTAACAGGTCTCTCCATAATTTTTTTAATATCTTGATAAACAGATTGATAGTTGACAGTAAGCAAGACATCATCATGTTGCGATGCCTCACTGATATCAACTTTAATGGTCAGATCCACTTTGAAATGGGTACCAATAATTTTTTCTTCTGCAAAACAGCCATGGAATCCGTAAAATTCCATTTCAGATAATACGATTTCACTTAACATAATTCTAATTATTCAATTTTTGTTGCCCGTTTTCTCTCTTTTTCATCCAATAAAATTTTACGTAATCGAAGATTACGAGGTGTGATCTCCAAATACTCATCTTTATTGATGGCCTCCATATATTCCTCTAAAGATAATTTGATGGAAGGAGCAATTTTCATCTTCTCATCCGAACCGGATGCTCTCATATTTGTAAGTTTTTTAGATTTACAAACATTGACAATCAAATCATCTTGTCTGATATGTTCTCCAATCACCTGTCCGGTATATACCATCTCTCCCGGATCAATATAGAAATTGCCTCTATCTTGCAGTTTATCAATAGCATAAGCATAAGCCTGACCGGTTTCCATCGCAATCAATGCACCGGCATGTCTGCCCGAAATCTCTCCCTTCCAAGGCTCAAAATCAAGAAAACGGTGTGAAATAATCGCTTCTCCTTCAGTAGCCGTGAGAATCTGATTTCTTAATCCAATAATACCGCGTGAAGGAATTCTAAAATCGAGATGAATGCGGTCATTAATGGTGTCCAATGAGACTAATTCTCCTTTTTTTCTGGATACATAATCGATGACTTTGCTTTCAAACCCTTCAGGTACCAATACTGAAAGTTGTTCAATCGGTTCATGGATCACTCCCTCAATCTCTTTTTTAATCACTTGAGGCTGACCTACTTGTAATTCATATCCCTCTCTTCTCATAGTTTCAATTAAAATGGAGAGGTGTAGAATTCCTCTACCGAAAACATTGAGCATATCTGGGGAATTGGTTTCTTGGATACTCAGAGCGAGATTTTTCTCCAGTTCAGCAAAAAGTCGGTCACGTAAGTGTCGGGATGTTACATATTTACCATCTTGTCCAAAAAATGGGGAAGTGTTGATAGTGAACAACATGCTCATAGTAGGCTCATCAATTTTGAAAGGATCTAACTGTTCAGGATTTTCAAAATCGGCAATTGTATCTCCGATATCAAAATCTTCCAATCCCAAAATGGCACAAATCTCTCCCGGATAAATGGGTTCTTTTTGCTTCTCTTTTCCCAATCCCTCAAAAACGTACAATTCTTTCACCTTGTTGGGAATAACTTTCCCATTTCTTTTGATAATCGAAACATTTTGTCCCCAGGTTAAAGTTCCTCTTTTCAATCTTCCAATGGCAATACGTCCCACATAAGAGGAGTAATCCAGAGAGGAGATCATCATTTGTAAATTCCCCTCTTCAGCCGGTTTTTGTGGAATATGGGTAATGATTTGATCCAAAAGATAACTCACATCCTGAGTCGGGGTTTTCCAGGTTTCGCCCATCCAACCGCCTTTGGCAGAGCCATATACGGTAGGAAAGTCAAGCTGATCATCGGTGGCACCCAGATTGAACATCAATTCAAAAACAGCTTCCTGTGCATATTCAGGATTACAGTTGGGTTTATCCACTTTATTGATGACTACAATCGGTTTTAATCCCAGTTCAATCGCCTTTTGGGTTACAAAACGGGTTTGGGGCATAGGACCTTCAAAGGCATCTACAACAATCAGAACGCCGTCAGCCATATTCAGTACCCGCTCCACTTCTCCTCCGAAATCGCTGTGCCCGGGCGTGTCTATGATGTTGATTTTGTAATCTTTATATCGTACAGCGACATTTTTGGACAAAATAGTAATTCCTCGTTCTCTTTCCAAATCATTACTATCCAAAGAGGATTGTTGTGCTTCCTGGGCTGTTCTGAATTGGTTGGATTGATAAAGTATTCTGTCAACCAAAGTGGTTTTGCCATGGTCAACGTGAGCTATAATTGCAACATTAATAATTTTCTGCATCGGTATTTATTTCTTTTTATTTCTAAGTTTTAATCCGGCTATTATGGTATCCGGTTTCAAATTCATAACTGCTTTCATCTCTCCGGACATGCAAAAACCGCATGAATCACAGAGATTAAATATTTTGCCGCTACACTCCGCAGTTCGGGTTCCATCAATTTGTACAAAGTTGGACACGAAGCAATATTTATCGGTTATTTCCCCTTTCATGTACTTTAATCCCGATACGGAATTCATAATGGGAGCGCCCCTCTTTTTAAGCTGAATCACGTCATCCAAAACCTGCAATCTTTGTTCCGGTGTCAACATCAACTGTTCTGTTCCGGGGAATGGGGTGTGCAAATTGATCGCGATCGATTTCAATTTCGGATGCGCTTCCACCCACTCAACTGCCTCTTTTATACCCTGATAGTTAATTTTGTTGACCACCATATTGGTGTGCATATTGGGGTGATTGGAGTCGCTAATATTTTTTTCTAACTTTTCAAAAGCTCCTTTTCCACGAATCGCATCATGCAGTTCCCCAATGCCATCCATACTGATCCAAATAGAATTGGCTTTTAAATCCACAATAGGGAGTTGGGCATTGGTAGTCACGGTGGTGGTGAAAAACCCGATTTCGTGCGCCAGCGCAATCAAATCGTTGATGTTTTTCTCATTTTCTCTCCACAATAGGGGTTCTCCCCCTTCAAAATCAACAAAACGGGACCCTAAATCGAAAGAGTATTGCAACTCTTCCCTAATTTGAGCATAGCTTTTGGAGATAATATTCTCTTTTTCATAGATTATGCAATGTTTACACTCCAAATTGCACTCATTGGTGATAAACAATACCGTTTGCAAAGGCTTTTTCTGACCTAAAAACCGAGTTTTAAAATACCAGTAAGGATGATAAAAGAATGATTTCATATGGTATAAAACAGAGCGATGCCGACGTAAGTTAAACAAAAAAAGAGAACTAAATTTCTGGCGCTATACCAACGAAGCATAAACCAGTCGATCCCTGCCTGGGTAATCTCTTTCCATCTCTCCATCGGGAAGTGATACCAACGCCGTGAAATAGAGGAGGAAGGATCTTTTTGAAAGGCTAAAATGGATCGAAATAGGGATATGGCTATGGGTAATATCCATAATGTAATTAAAAAAATGGGGGGAAGCATATTCAGAAGCACAAAGCAAACAATGAGCACAAAAGGAGAAAAAATAAACAGTGTTGAAAAGAAAGTGATCCACTTTTGATTATTCAAAACGACCGCCAGCGTATTTTTGTGTATGGAACGATCCGCCTCAAAATCCATAACGGCATGGGTATACAAAATATTGATGACTAAAATTCCAACAATGCAGGAGATAATCAATCCGGGAACGGTTGTTGTTCCGGCAGCGGCGATAGATACTCCCTGCATGAGCAAAGGTCCAAATATAATTCCCAGTGTAATCTCTCCCAACCCGATATAGCTCAATCTCAAGGGGGGAGCGGAATAGGACAGTGATAATAACGCGGTAATGAGCACGATAATTAAGAGGTTCACCCGTTGATCCCAACGAAAAACAAGAACAATCGCACCCATGAGCAAAGCAAACAGAGAAAAGAGTGATGCTGCAATAAATAATTGTTTCACTGTTGCCCGACCATCTTGAATATAATCACATTTGGCAATCCGGGCGCGGATACCATTAGATGCCAGTCTGTCTCTGTATGAGGAGTCGTTCTTTTTGAGATCAAAGTAATCATCCCACAAATTAGCACCCAAATGGGCGGACATCACCCCAAGCAGCGCGAAGACTGACAAAGTGAGAGAAAAAGAATCACTTCCGGCAGCGAAAAAAATGGCGACTAGTGCCGGTAAAGCACTTTGTGGCAGTGCTACAGAGCGTGCATTTCTGATCCAGGAGCTGATAACACTCATTGGAGTAGTGTTATTCTTCAGTAGGGTTATCAGATTTAATTTTGGGACGATACATAATGGCTACAATGCCCAAAATTAATCCAATCAACATCACTATAGGGGCAACAACAATACGGCGGGTATTAAAAATTTCCGGATTGAAATGATTGGGATCTTCAGCAGCCCCACCAGATAAAAGAATATATCCTACAACTAAAAATAGGATACCCACTATCATGATGATGTAATTGATTCTTCTAAATATAGGTGGAGATTGTTTATTTTCTAATGACATAACAAAGTTGATTTTTTATAAATATAATCTATCCGTATTGATACTGATATATTTGTTAACTGATGATAACGATATCAATACAGTAAAAAGAATTGAAAAAAGAAACAGTCCCCCTAAAATAATTGAAATATTATAGATTTCTGAAAAAATCACAAACTCAGGGAAAACGCTGTTTCCAATATATAAAAGATAGGCCAATATAGAAAGTGCTATGACGCCTCCCCAAACACCTTGAACAAATCCTTTATAAATAAAGGGTCTGCGAACAAATCCGCGGGTTGCTCCAACTAGAAGTAAGGTCTTGATATTAAAGCGTTTAGCATAGATGTTGAGTCTTAGATAATTACCAATCAATAGCATCGAAATCAACATAAAAACACCACAGAGCAGAACAATAACAACCTGAATTTTAACAAAATTGTTCAAAACAGCTTTTACAATGGTATCAGGATATTGAACATCCTGCACTATAGCTCTTTGTTTGATCTCCTTGGAGATGACATTGAGTGAATCTTCATTGGCATATTCCGGCGTTACACTGAAAATAATCGAACCATTGATAGGATTGGTGATAATTTCGGTGTAATCATTTCCGATAGCCTTGATAGCCTCTTTGGTATTTTCAATTTGCGAAGAAAATCTTGATTTAGAAATGTAACTCTTGAGTTTGAGTTCTTGTTCGTAAGCCTGAATATCTTTTTCTTTAACATCGGGATAGAAGAGGATCTCAATCTCAATATTTTTTGATAGATTGTTGATAAACCGATAGGAAAAATATCCAAAAAAGACTAATGATCCGATAAGAAAGATGGTTAAAGCCAAGCTAAAAATAGAGCCGAAAGCAGATAATTTTAATCTGGCTTTTGTGATTCTATCTATCGAGTCAGAATATTTTGACATATGTTATTTACTATCTTAATGTAAAAGAAGATTCTCCTAACAAAAGATCATCAGTATAAACCTGAATAATATATTGACCTTTGATTGCTTTATCTTTTTCTTTTAAATCCCAGGCTAAAACTACAGCTTCTGCTTGTCCGGTATAATTGATCGTCTTTTTAACAGAATATTGTAATTTTTGATCCTGATAATTGAAAGCAAAAGCATCACCGGCTCCGGGTGTTAAAACTCTACCGGTTTCAGGGATGGCAATTCTGCAGTAAACATTAACGGGACCGGCAGGAATTAATGAGTTTTCACTCAAAATGAATGAGGTTTTGATTTGTTTCACTCTACTTGCTTTTTCTGTGATTACCTCTTCTCCTTTTCGTTTAAAATAAACCGGTCTTGCAATGACATTGTACGCTTTATGCACTGCAGCAGTACTGATCTTCTTGTTTAAATCTTCCTTTTCTTGTATCAAGGTAGTTGCTTCAAACTGTTTTTCAGCTAATTGAGTCTTAACCTGAACATTTTCCTCTTTTAACATTTTGTTTTCTGTATATAACTGATCAATTTCAGTTACGTACTCTTGCGTAATCTTTTGTAAACGTTCAAGTTGTCTCTTGATTTTTCTGTAATCAGCCTGAGAGTCGATTAACTTTTTAATCTCCTCTGCATTGGCTAAAATAATACTGTCTTTCTCAGACATCAGCTCTGAAACAGCACCATACTCCTCTTTAATTTTGTTATGTTCAAGTAAAAGTTCGTCCAATTCGACTTGTAAATTTTCTTTTTCTTCTACAGTTTGTACGTATTGTGTGTTAAAAACAGGTTTGGCAAAAAAACCAAAATAGAGAGTGGTAGCGAAGAAAAGAAGGGCTAAAGCTCCTAATAAATAAACCCATTTCTGTAGTGGATTTTTTTCCTTGTTTGATTCGTTATGAGTATTCATAATATAAAAAAAAATTGTATTTTCGAAAACTAAAAATTTGAACCGCAAAGGTACTAATAATTATTTGAAAAATGAATAAAATCTCAACTTTACTCCAAAACTTATTTAATTTTTTTTATCCTCGTTTATGTGTTTCCTGTCAGAATACTCTTTTTGAAAAGGAGACCCATTTCTGTTTACACTGTTTGCAGAATATGCCATTAACTAATTATCACACTTTTGAAGAGAATCCGTTGAACTATATTTTCATGGGAAGAGTACCCGTTCAGTTTGTAGGATCCTTACTCTTCTATAGAAAAGGGAATATGGTACAGTCTATATTACAGGAGATTAAGTATAAAAACAACAAAGAACTGGGCTCTTATTTGGGGCATTTGTACGGAGAACAATTAGCCAAAACAGAACTTTTAAAAGATGTGGATCTCATTATTCCGATTCCTCTTCACCCGAAAAAGGAAAAATTAAGAGGGTATAATCAGAGCGAAATGATAGCTCAGGGATTAAGTTCGGGCTTAAACAAAGAGTATAGCGTTGAATTTTTAATCCGAAAAGATTTCACTGAAACCCAGACCAAAAAGAGCAGAATCAATCGCTGGGAGAATGTCAAAGATGTTTTTGAAGTTCAAAACGAGGAGGGAATTAGAAATAAACATCTTTTAGTTTGTGATGATGTACTGACCACCGGCGCAACGATGGAGGCAGCTTTATCCAAGTTGGTGACTGTGGAAGGGGTTCGGGTTAGTGTTGTAACTCTGGCTGTGGCGGGTTAGGCTCTTCTTCAGTTTCAGGAGCGTCAGTTTCCGGCTCGTTTTTTGTATCCTGGAAGATCGGTTTATTAAAAATAATGATCAGGATTAAGCCTATTGTAACACAAGTGTCGGCAATATTAAAAATGGCAGGAAAAAACCAGGTTCCTCCCCATAATGGGGACCAATCCGGAATTTTAAAAAGCCGGAAGTAGAACATATCTACAACATGACCCATAAACAGTGGAGCGTAATCATAAATAACACCATAAAAAACGGAATCAATAATATTTCCTATAGCACCGGCAATAATCAGTGCAAATACAAAAATGGTGATTTTATGAAGTGAACGACGTTTAATCAAACGAATGAAATAGTAGATTAAAACAGAAACCACGGCAATACGAATCAAGGTCAATGCAATTTTTCCGGCTTTGCCTCCCCAGGATAGTCCAAAAGCCATCCCTTCATTTTCTACAAAATAGAGGAAAAACCAGTTTTTAAATACCGGGATCATCTCACCCAACTGCATATTCGCCTTAACCCATACTTTCAGAAGCTGGTCTGCAATAACCAAAACAAAGATTAAGATGATAGAAAAGAGAAGAAAAGAGTTCTTTCCGTTTCCGTTATTTTTTCTCATTAATCTTAGCATCAAAACTTAACGTAGCGTGAGGAACACTTCTAAGTCGCTCTTTGGGTATCAACTTTCCGGTAACTCGACAAATCCCGTAGGTTTTGTTTTCAATTCTAACCAGAGCGGCTTCAAGATTTTTGATGTACTTATCAAGTCGATTCGCCAATCTGCTGTTTTCCTCTTTAGAAAGTACCTGGTTTCCTTCTTCCAAGATTTTAAATGTGGGAGAAGTGTCAATCGTGTCATTTCCTGCATTGCTATATGCCTCCAAATACACTTCTAAACCTTTCTTTGCCTCGGCAATTTTCCCTTCGATGAGAACGCGGAACTCTTCCAACTCCTCATCCGAATATCTGTTTACTACATTTTCTGACATGGCGATTAATTTTTAGTTTGAATTGCAAAGATACTAAAAAATTGAATACAAAGTTGTATTTTTGCAAATCATTTTTGGCTCCGTAGTTCAGCTGAATAGAACGTCAGATTCCGGTTCTGAAGGTCGTGGGTTTGAATCCCGCCGGAGTCACTAACTTATTTATTATGAGAAAGATAATAAATAAAATCATGTGGATTATTTCCCAGATTTTGATTTTTTTGATCAAAATTTATCAATGGACACTCTCTCCATTGATGGGAAATAGCTGCAGATTTACGCCCACTTGCTCGGCTTATGGCATCGAAGCACTCAAAAAACATGGTCCTTTTAAAGGCAGTTGGCTTACTTTGAAAAGAATTATCCGATGCAATCCCTGGGGCGGCAGCGGCTACGACCCGGTTCCCTGAAGGTAGAAGGTAGAAGGAAGAAGGCAGAAGGCGGAATAAATAAATTTAGAATTTAGAAATTAGAATTGAATTATCTGCTGTTTTACATTATAATACCCTAAAAATTAAGTACATCAATGAAACATGTTAAAGTTGACCATTTTCAATTTTCAACTTTCAATTTTCAATTAATGAAACTTTCGCCTATCGCCTTTTTATTATTCCGCCTTCCGCCTTTAAAAGATTTTTTTCTTTTTTTGGAAATAAAAAAAAAGGGGGGCAGCATAGATTTCCCTTTTAGGTTATTTTATTTCCCCACTCTGGAATGTTAGACCATTTTTGATATGCAGTGAGGCAATTACGAATTACGAATCAATATGATTTCTAAATTTTTGGGACATTGTGTAAATTGCATTGTATCAACCAAATAACATCGGCTGTAGAGACGCAATGCATTGCGTCTCTACGGTCAAATATAACAACAAAATCCTAATTAAACGCATTAATTTACAAATTTTGAATTATTGTTTTTTCATAATTTGTAATTTTTAGGAAAGGTCGCGACCTGTCCCTACAATAAACGCGATTAATTAAAATTTTCGGTCCCGTAATTCGTAATTGGATTCCGCCTTCCGCCTTCCGCCTTCATCATTGCTCTTGGTATCCAAACCGCTTCATCATCAGGTCTTGGTTGCGCCAGTCTTTGAGGACTTTGACGGAGAGGTCGAGATAGACCTGCTTTTCGATAAATTCCTCGATTGCTTTTCGGGATTCAATGCCCAATTGTTTGATGGCAGAGCCTTTGCTGCCAATCAGAATTCCTTTTTGGGTGTCCCGCTCGCAGTACAGCATGGCGCTGATTTGCACGATATGATCAGCTTCTTTATAGCTATCTACCACTACCTCAACACTATAGGGAATCTCTTTTTTGTACAACAACAAAATTTTTTCTCTGATGATCTCGCTGATAAAAAAACGAACCGGCTTGTCGGTGAGCTGATCTTTTGGAAAAAATGGGGGAGAAAAGGGCAGGTGTTGGACAATCCTTTCCTGCAACCATTCTATTCCGATTTGGTGTAAAGCGGAGAGAGCAATCGACTCAATGTCCGGGAAAAGATTGGTCCAATATTGCTCTGTCTCTTTTACTGCTTCCGGTGTACTTTTATCGACTTTATTGATAATCAATATTTTGGGAATTTTGCACTCTTGCAATTGAGTCATAATCTCTTCATTGAAGCGGGTTTCACCCACTTCAACCATCAACAAAATGAGGTCGGCATCGGTGAGGGCAACACGGATGAAGTGCATCATCATTTCCTGCATTTTATATGCCGGATCAAGGATTCCCGGAAGATCGGAATAGACAATCTGATAATCCTCTTCGTTGACAATACCCCGAATCCGATGTCGCGTAGTTTGTGCCTTATTGGTAATAATCGACAATCGTTCACCCACCAAAAGGTTCATCAATGTGCTTTTCCCAACGTTGGGATTGCCGATAATATTTACAAATCCTGCTCTGTGTGTCTCTTGATTCATGTTCTCTATCTTATTGATTATCAGATCCAAACCACTCAGCAAAAGAGTTGTCAGTTTCCTTTAATTTCAGCGAAAAGAGTTGTACATCAGGCGGTAAAACCGCTTTGATTTTTTCCGCAAAGTAGCTCAACATATTTTCTGTAGTGGGTTGAAACGGCACCAAAATGATCTTCTCGTAATTTTTTTGCAACAGTTGAATGAGGGCAGGATCACTTTCCTGACTGAGCATCAACGAATGGTCTAAATGGTCAATCAATTCTCTGTTAATCAGTTTTTTAAGTACTGAAAAATCGATCAACATCCCTTTTTTTGGTGAGGATTCGTCATCGTTCGGTCTGCCCACTACGGTCACTTCAAAATGGTAGGAGTGTCCATGAATATTCTTACACAATCCATCATAATTGTGCAGGGCATGTGCCATCGCAAAGTTGAAAACTTTCGTCAATCTGATTGTTGCCATAACTTACTGAATAATCAATTTATAAATCTGTTTTTTTCTATCATTAATTTTTAAAAAATAAAAACCGGGGGGGTGATCAGCTATCGAAACTCCGGAAGGCAAAGCACTCAAATCATAAGTTCTTACCTCTCTACCCATGACGTCATAGAGAGTTAAGCTCAAATCACTACTATTTTCGATATCATCGTAAAATAGCAGCAAATCGCCATGTGCAGGATTGGAAAAGCGAATAGATTGCACGATTTCAGCAAATTCCTCAATCCCCGAAGGATCAAAAGCATAGATGGAGTCATTACCATAAATTTTGCCCACCAGTTCCGGAAAATCAATAAACGGGTTTCGGTTTTCCTGTAATGCAAAGATCGCTTCATTTCGGTTCAACTCCTTTTGACTTACCGGATCCTGATTATGCCATTGGATCAACAATTGGAGTGCCCAGGGTTTCAAAGAGCCATTGGTAAACATGGAATTAGATGTTACACCCATGTTTTTATCCATATAACGCACAGTCATGTAGAAATAGGAGCGTGCAAAATCCCCTTTATATTCATCGATAGGTTCAAATACTGTTCCGGTATATCCCGGAGTGGCACTGCTTCCTACTTTGGATCCGTTGAGACTGGTCCAGGTAGCTGAGCCCACTTTCCCGTAAGGATAATTACTCCTTCTGTTGTTGACGTAGCCGTCAGTCGGATATAAATGAAAAAGGTCAGTGTAGAGCGGTGTTGCGTCATTAAACCAGCTGGCAGGGATAGAGTGTTCTCTGTTGTAGCAATCTCCTTCCGTACTGTAGCTTCCGCATTGATCGGTGAAGAAAGTGTACTCATAAGCCGGGTCTCCAACAGGATTATCGGAGTACGGGTCCCAAACTTTCCCATTCGGTTTGCGATCGGTAGAAGGGAATGCATCCCATAATTGTTTGTAAGTTAAGGCATTGTGGTCTTTGATGATATGGTGAAGGGCAACCCGCAGGGCATATCCTTTCTTATTCGTGGCACTGCTGTAATATTGACTTGGAATTTGACCCGCCAGAGGGATCAAAATGAAAGAAACCCATAAAATTAAAAGAGACTTTTTCATAAAGCGATGAAATAAAATGCAAAGTAACACTTTTTTTATGAAACACCCGCCTTCCTGGCCCCCCTTTTTTTCTTTTTTAAAAAAAGAGAATAAAAAAATTAAAGCACACCCAATGCCCATTTGACACCGACAAACAAAGCAAAAGCAATAATTACAAGACCGGAAATGAGATCCACTTTTGCCAACATTTTTTCACCTAGTTTGGTTTTGTACTTATGCGCAATGCCGCACAAGAGCAGCCACCAACTGCCCGAACCCAACAAAATACTGAAAAGCAGGACCACAGCTCCGAGCGGTTTCACGTCGCTGATGCCCACAAAAGCGAATACCGCGATGAAGAAAATGAAGGTTAAAGGATTGGACAGTGTAAGGACAAAGGCACTCACATAATCTCTCAGCAAGCTGCCATTTTCTTGCAGGGCAGGTTCGACAGTACGTTTTTTCTTACGTATAATTTGAATCCCGACCAAGATCAGGAACAGAAACCCGAAAAAGTGAAACCAGGTTTCGTGGTCGATCAAAAAATCGGAGACAAAATTGAGTCCTAGTACAACAATCAGCCCAAAAAGAAGGTCTGCGGTGGTTGCACCCAACCCGGAGACCAGTCCGGCAATGTAGCTTTTATTCAACGTACGGTTGATGCAGAGAATACCGACCGGACCGACAGGTGCAGCAATACAAAATCCCAGCAGAAGGCCTTTTAGAAACAGTGAAAGATACATAAGCAGCCTATTTTTTCTTTTTGGTGAGTAAATTTTTAATATCGTTGAGTTTCATGAGCGCCTCAACAGGAGTGAGGGTTTCAATGTCGATTCCAATAATTTGATCTTTGATATCCAACAGTAGCGGATCATCTAAAGCAATGAAACTGAGTTGATAACCCGGATCTTTAGGGGTTGCTTCAGCAATTTTTTGCGACTGATCCCGGGAACTTTCCAGACTTTCGAGAATTTTTTCTGCTCTGTAAAGCACCTGTGCCGGCATTCCCGCCATTCTCGCTACATGGATTCCAAAACTATGTTCACTGCCGCCCGGTTCCAGTTTTCTGAGAAACAAAATCTTGTTGTTGATCTCTTTCACGCTGACATGGTAGTTCTTGATTCTTTCAAACTGATCCGCCATATTGTTGAGTTCGTGGTAGTGGGTTGCAAACAGTACTTTAGCTCTGTGTTTTTTGTGTTCATGTAGATATTCAGCGATGGACCAGGCAATGGAAACGCCGTCGTAAGTACTGGTTCCGCGTCCAATCTCATCCAAAAGGATCAAACTTCGATTGGAAATATTGTTCAGAATACTCGCAGTTTCATTCATTTCAACCATAAAGGTTGATTCTCCGGTACTGATATTGTCGGACGCTCCTACACGGGTAAAAATCTTGTCGATAATGGAGAGATTGGCCGCTTCAGCAGGGACAAAACAGCCCATTTGCGCCATCAACACAATCAGTGCGGTTTGGCGTAGCAGCGCCGATTTTCCCGACATATTGGGACCGGTAATGATGATAATCTGCTGATTTTCATTGTCAAGGTAGAGGTCGTTGGCGATATATTTTTCCCCGAAAGGCAGATGTTTTTCAATCACGGGGTGTCTGCCATTTTTGATTCGGATGGCTGTTCCCTCTTCGAAAATAGGTTTGGTGTAGTTGTTTTCTATCGATACGGAGGCGAAGCAGAGTAGGATGTCCAATTTGGCAATCAGACGGGCATTGAGCTGAATGGTAGGAATATATTCCAGTAAACTGAGAACCAACTCATTAAACAAACGCGCTTCAATGGCTAAAATTTTCTCTTCTGCTCCCAATATCTTGGTTTCCAGATCTTTAAGCTCTTCGGTGATATAGCGTTCAGCGTTGGTCAGGGTTTGCTTTCTGATCCAATCTTCAGGAACTCTGTTTTTATGGGTGTTCGTCACTTCCAGATAGTAGCCAAAAACGTTGTTAAATCCGATTTTTAAACTGGTGATTCCAGTTTTAATCGCTTCCCGTTGTTGAATCTCTGCCAGTATCGTTTTGCTGTTTATAGCCAAGCTGCTTAACTCATCCAGTTCAGCGTCAACTCCTTTTCTAAAAACACGACCTTTATTAAGCACTACTGGCGGATCCTCTAAAATCTCATTTTCAATCTTTTGAGATAATGAAACCAGCGGATTTAGTTGTTCCAAAATACGTAACAGCTCACTGTGTTCAATATGTCGTGCCTGCTCTTTAATCGCTTCAACCGCACGGAGTGATCTTGCCAGTTGGAGCAGTTCCCTGGGGTTGATTTTTGAAGTAGCAATTTTAGCTACTAATCTTTCCAGATCCCCGATTTGTTTCAGCATTTGAGTCATCTGGTCGGCGACTTCTCTCTGTTCAGTGAAATACTTCACAATCGCAAGGCGCTCCTCGATCATCACCCTTTCCTTGAGGGGCAGCACCATCCACTTCCGCAACATCCGCGAGCCCATGGGGGTTTCGGTTTTATCCAGGATTTGCAAAAGAGTAACTGCGTTTTCATTGTGGGAGTAAATCAATTCCAGATTGCGGATTGTAAATTGGTCTAGCCAAACATAATGTTCCTCCTCAAAACGCGTCAACTTATTGATATGCTGAATTTTATGATTCTGAGTTTGATGAAGATAGTGCAAAGCCGCACCCGCTGCAATGATTCCATAGGTCATATCTTCGACGCCGAAACCTTTTAAGGTATTGGTTTGAAAATGTTTGATTAAAAGATCATACGCGTAGTCGGTAGTAAAAACCCAATCCTCGAAAGTAGTCAGTAAAATTTTGTCCCCAAAATGTTCTTTAAACATAGGAACTTTATTTTTGAGGATTACAATTTCAGAGGGATTAAAGTTTTGCAATAATTTGTCAACATACTCAATATCTCCTTCAGCGAGGTAAAACTCTCCGGTAGAAATATCAACAAAGGCGGCACCCATTTTTTTATCATGGAAATGGATGGCACCCAAAAAGTTATTCTCTTTAACCTCTAAAACTTTATCATTGATTGATACTCCTGGTGTAACCAATTCGGTAACTCCTCTCTTGACTAACTTTTTGGTTAGTTTGGGATCTTCCAATTGTTCGCAAATGGCTACCCTATATCCGGCTCTGACCAATTTTGGGAGATAAGTATCGATAGCATGGTGTGGAAACCCGGCTAAATCAACATGAGCTGCTACACCATTGGCTCTTTTGGTGAGTACAATACCCAAAATCTGAGATGCTTTCACGGCATCCTCTCCAAAGGTTTCGTAAAAGTCTCCAATTCTGAACAATAGAATCGCATCGGGATACTTGCTTTTGAATCGATTGTATTGTTTCATCAAGGGAGTTGCGGCAGGTACAGTCATAAAAATTTGCGAGTGTTAATCGATAAAAAATATGTTTTTAAAAGGGATTGCAAATATAATAAAAAAAGATTTATGGATGGAGTTCTAAATAGGCATTATAGCGTGCCATTACCTCTTCAGCATATTTAACGGTATGTTTTCCGGGCAAAAATCCTGATTTTACAACAGGATCAGAGTAATACTCCTTTTTTGATTTTAAAATCAAATATTTTGAAACAAATTTCCACTGAGTAGAGTTTTGTTGATTTTTTTCACAGAGACGCTGCGCATCTAATATGTGTCCTCGTCCTGCATTATAAGAAGCAGCAACAAAGTGATATTTTTCTTTTTTGTCTGTAATATTATCAAATGCCCGGGCTATTTTGTAGAGATATTTGATTCCTGCGACAATCTGTTCCTCTTCTGATGAGGTTTCATCAATGCCAAAATAGGTCATCGTTTCAGGCATCATTTGCATTAAGCCATAGCTTCCCCCCAAACCATATAATCCCGATTGAAATTTGCTTTCCTGGTACATAATAGCAACTACAAACTGCCAGTCGATACCATATTCTTTGGCATATTTTTTAATGATGTGGTCGTAGGGGGAGATATTTTTATTTCCTGAATTTGAAAAATGACGCTTGATAATCAATGAGTGTGGAGAAAAATATCGTTTAAGCAAAAAATGATACTTATTGGTTTTGGAAAAAGCAATGATCCAATTATTAATCTCATTATTTAGCTCATCATTATTTTTGTCCAAAATCCAGCATCTTTCATAAATAGGTCCAATTCGGGATCCTATTGCAAGGTTATCGTAAAAGGGTAACAGAGTGATTGCAGTTTGGTAATCACAAATCATAAAATCGATCTCTTTTTCCTGAAGTTGATTGATTAATTCCTCTCCTTCATAATGTTCTTTATCTATAATTTTAAAATTTAACTCTTCAAGCAGATCCATGGAGAGGAAATGGTGGTAATCATCAGGAATATGTAGCTCTTTCACGATATTGGAATCGTATATTTGTCCTTTTCTCGATAAAATGACAGGGTAAGTGTAGGAGTGTGGATAAGAAAAAGTTAAAAATGAAGACACCAGACCGGATTTGCGAATATCGGCAGCGATAATATCATAATGAGGCTTTAAAATTTCTTTGTATGCCTCTTTAGAATCATGATTGATAGTTAAATTAATCACTCTACCGGAAGCTTTTTCAAACTCCTTAAGTAATTCATATTGGAAGCCAATAGGTGTTCCTTTGTATATAAAAAAATCGGAAGAATGGGATGAAAGCAGAACCTCCAAAGTGTCATCCTGTCTAACCAAAGAAAAAGTGGTAGACTCCGATTTAAGGGTCTCTTTATGACGTGAATAGGTTGCCACTAATATAATCAAAAGCAGTAATGATGTCACTACTATGAATAGCGGCGAAGATAATGTTTTCTTCAAATTGGATAATTTGAGTGGAACAAAAGGTTACTGCCTTATCATCAGTATCGTTTTTTCAACAGTCTCGTTGGGAAGTAGCTTGATCTGACTCGCTCCAACATACGTTCTGACAGCATCTCCCTCGGTGAGTGCAAATTCAGCTTTGACATCTAAAAGGGCTTCGTACTGAAACTCATGAGAAAAAACTCCATCATCATCAGTTACTCCGGAAGCCTGAGCAAAAGGAGCATAATTAGGTTTGCCAATAGTAACAGTAGCTCCAACAACAACATCTCCTGTGTCAATTCCCGTTTCTGAGTATACACAAATGATTTTAACAGGAAATACCTCTTCCTTTTCACAACTTGAAAACAGAAGGACGACAATAGCAGCTATTACTACAGGTATAAATAAAAAAACTTTTTTCATGGTGTGTATTTTAAAATTGGAACATTCAATCCGCAAAGATATAAAAATTATTTATATAACAACCAATCTCTTTTTTTTATTCCTTCATTTTCTTTTTGTACATTTGCAATACTAAAAAAAACTACCATGACTGATGAATTATACTACAGACTTGCACTATTACTACACCCCAAAATTACCAATTTTAATGCCAAACGACTCGTTCGATTGTTCGGAAGCGCCACTTTGGTTTTTGACTCAGAAAAGAAAAAAGAGTTTAGAAAAGAGTTGATCAAATGGAACTTAAATGCAATTTCTATTGATAAGGAGTTGGATTATCAAATTCAAACGGAGCGGGATCTGATGGATAAGGAGCAGATTCAGGCTCTTTTTTTCGATCAATCGGATTATCCGACTCGCCTGCTGACCAGCGCCAATTATCCTGCTATATTTTTTTATAAAGGGGAAAACATTTTTAACAAACCTCATATTTTATCCATCATTGGAACCCGCAATATCACAAATTATGGAATTGATGTTGTGAAAAAAATGATATCGGAAATGGCTCATGAGGGATTGGTGATTGTGAGTGGGTTAGCTTCCGGTGTGGATACTTTGGCGCATGAAGAGGCAATCCGCAACGGAGTGAAGACCGTGGCAGTGATGGGACATGGTTTTTCTTTGATTTATCCCTCTCAAAACTATAAATTGGCAAAAAATATGATCGATTCGGGGGGTGCGATTGCAACGGAATATGCTTATCATACGACACCAATTCCTCAAAATTTTCCCACACGGAATAGGATTATTGCTGGTTTATCTGATGCTTCTCTTGTTATTGAATCAAAAATAAAGGGGGGAAGCATGATTACTGCCTCCATGGTGCTGAATATCAAAAGAGATCTGTTTACGGTCCCCGGTTCTATATACAGCCCCAACCACGAGGGTTGCAATAATTTAATTGTAGAGGGGCTCGCACAGGGAGTGACCTCAGGAGGGGAACTCTTAGCTAAAATGGGCTGGACAGATCAACCGCTGAAGGAGGTCCAAACAAAATTGTTCCTTGAATTAAGCGAAGAGGAAGAGGAGGTATATCAGCTTCTGCTCGAGGTGGATCAAATGGGAATTGACGAAATTAACAGTAAACTAACTCAGTTTACTCCTTCCCGATTAGCCTCCATTCTGCTCCATATGGAGTTTGATGGTATCGTGGAGTGTAAGCCGGGTAAAATCTACCGATTGATCAGAAGATAATTGAACTTGTTCTACAATTTAGGCATAATGCCCAGATAGTTGTGCGGTGTTAATTTGTACATTTCCGCTTTGACAGTATCACTGATATTTAGGCTATCTATAAACTGATGCAGTATCTCTTTGTTGATATTGCCTTTTCCCCGGGTTAAGGCTTTGAGTGCTTCATAAGGTTCAGGATAGCCTTCTCTTCTGAGAATGGTCTGGATTGCTTCAGCTAAAACAGCCCAGTTATTGTCCAGGTCTCTCGAAATCGCTTCTTCATTCAAGAGTAGCTTATTGATACCGCGGATTAATGACTTAATGGCAATCAAAGAATGTCCCATAGGAACTCCCAGATTACGAGTTACAGTGCTGTCAGTTAAATCGCGCTGCAGTCTGGATATGGGCAATTTAGCGGACAATCCCTCCAACAGCGCATTGGCAATCGCAATGTTCCCCTCTGAGTTCTCAAAGTCAATCGGATTAACCTTATGTGGCATCGCTGATGAGCCCACTTCGCCGGCTTTAACTTGCTGCTTGAAATACTCCATGGAAATATAAGTCCACATGTCACGATCTAAATCCAGCAGGATATTATTAATTCTTTTTATGCCATCAAAATAGGCAGCCATATTGTCGTAATGCTCAATTTGAGTTGTGGTTTGTAGTCTGAATAAACCTAGTCTTTCAGATAAAAAACGATTCCCAAAAATTACCCAATCCACTTCCGGATAGGCAACATGGTGTGCATTGAAATTACCGGTAGCACCTCCAAATTTACCGCAAAAGGGAATCTCTGTCAATAAATTCCACTGGGTGATCAATCTTTCATAAAAGACATACCACTCTTTTCCCATACTGGTGGGAGAAGCGGGTTGTCCGTGGGTATGTGCTAATAATGGAACATCAATCCACTCTTTTGATTTTTTAAAAATCAGATGTGTCAGATCGGCAAAGAATGGGGTGTAGATCTGATCGTGAAACTGTTTGAGTAAATAGGGAGTGGCAGTGTTGTTAATATCCTGTGAGGTTAATCCAAAGTGGATCATCTCTTTGTATTGGGCAAGACCCAAACGATCAAAAGCCTCTTTGATGAAATACTCAACCGCTTTAACATCATGATTGGTTGTTTTTTCTATCTCTTTCACTCTGAGTGCATCCTCTTCTGAAAAATTGAGATAGATCTCGTCCAGTTTTGGGAATAACTGTTTGTCAACCGACTCCAATTGAGGGAGAGGAATTTCACAAAGTGCTTTGAAATACTCAATCTCCACCATCACCCTGGCACGAATCAGGGCATATTCTGAAAAAAATTGAGTCAAAGATTCTACCTGTTTAAAATATCTGCCATCGATAGGGGAAATAGCAGTTAACGGATTAAGATTCATCATATTATGTAAATTGAATTTCTATTGTATCATTAATTTTTAAGTCTCCCAACATAGCAATAGCTCCTTTATAAAAAGTGATTTCAATGTAGCCTAATTTATTGGGAAATAGGTAAATTTCTTTCTCATTAGCATTATAATAAGAGTGCATTTTTGTTACATCCAGTTTTTTTGAGTCAGAAAAGGTAACGGTAAACTCTTTACCTTGCACTGCTTCCAGAAATACCTCATTGGGGATATTGGTCACGGCATTAAAAAAAGAGTCAATATATATGATCTTGCCCAGGATTGATTTTTCCTTTTTGATATAATAAAACTGATCATCAAGAATTTGATTCAGTTTGGAAATAGGAACTGTACAATTCTCTAATTTATTTTCAAACAAAGCTTGAATCATCAGCGCCATTTTTTGGAACCAATTCACCTCTTCACTACCATTGAATTGGTAGATGGCATCTGCTTCTTCATCTCCAATAATGGTTTGAAAAACACCGGTATCTTCACCTAAAAACCAATGATTTTTGTAGGATAACAGGATAGGATTGGAATTATTTGATGACTTTCCTCCCACGTTAATAATGTGCACCGTATTTTCAGGGAAATGAGAAAAACTGGCTTTGGCAATAAAAGCGGCTTGTCCGATATTGTACTTTTCAATAGCGTGACTAATATCAAATATTTGAACATCAGGAATATGTGATATCAAGACACCCTTTAAGATGGAGACATAGGGGTCTCTGAGTTTCCAGTCGCTGATTAAAGTTACATTTTTCATCATTATTTAGTGGAATATTTTAATAAAATAGCACAAACAACCAGGTAAATCAGATTCGGGATCCAAGGTCCCAATCCGGGAGGTATTACACCGGAGAGAGAAAATACATTGGAAACCTGCTGCAAAAATACAAATATAAATGCTAACCCAATTCCTAAAAACAGATGCACTCCCACCCCCCTTCTTGTTTTTTGTGAAGCAACACAAAAAGCTAAAATAGTCATGATAAAGGTTCCCAATGAGTTAGCTAATCTGGTTTGTTTCTCGATAATATAATGTTTTGCCATCCCGGTCCCTTTGATCTTTTCTCCACGAATAAAACGGGTTAATTCTCTGTAGGACATGGTTCCCGCTACTTTTGCATTCTGTTCCAAGTCGGTCGGAACAATGTTAAAGGTTGTATCCAGAGTTCTTCCTGTGGATACTGTTTCCACTCCTGCATGAATGGTGCGTCGTGTATAATTGTATAAAGTCCAATTCTTTTGATCCTCATTATACCGGATAGTATTGGCTTTCAATTTCATTTTGATAAACTGTGATCCTAATACTTCGTAGGTGAAGTGGTATCCCTCCATCTGCTGATGATCCCAACGTTCTACAAAGATATAGCTGTTGGCAGAGTTTCGGACATGAATGGTAGTTTTTGGGATCACTTGCCTCTTCATGGTATTCTCCTTAAACCGATTCATCTTTTCGTTGGTAATCGGCACCAACTCATTGGACATAAATACAGCCAATATAGAAATAATCAATGCACCAACCAGGAAGGGGATTAAAAAACGATAGTAATTAACGCCCCCTCCTAAAATAGCAATAATCTCATTCTGATTACTCATTTTTGAGGTAAACCAGATCACACTAATAAACACAAAAAGGGGAATAAACAGGTTGATGAAATAGGGAATAAAGTTCAGATAATATTTTAACAAAATATCCTTCATCGGGATATTGTTATCCAAAAAACGATGCACATTTTCCGAAAAGTCAAAAATAACGATAATCGCCATCAATAGGGAGATGGCAAAGACAAAAGAGCTGAGAAACTTTTTGAGCACGTAAGTGTCAATCAGCTTCCATCTGAAGTTTTTGATCAGAGAAAAAATGTGCTTCAACCACTTCATTTGTTATTTTTCCTCTTTAAGCCAACGGTCTAACCAACCCAAAAATTCACGTTGCCAAAGCATTGCATTTTGTGGTTTGGAAACAAAGTGATCCTCATCAGGGAAATATAAAAATCGGCTGGGAATCCCTTTGATTTGGGCTGCATTGAAAGCTTGCATTCCCTCGGTATATGGAATTCTGAAATCATTGCCTCCATGAATTACCAAAATGGGGGTGTCCCAATTACCTACAAATCGATGAGGTGAGAAACTGTAACTCTTATAGTTTTCCCAGTAAGGACCTTCAATATCATGATTGGCAAAGAAAAGTTCCTCAGTTGTGCCATACCAACTTTCAAAGTTAAACATACCGCAGTGGGCAATGAAGGTTTTGAATCTCTTTTGATGATTTCCCGCTAACCAATACACAGAAAATCCTCCGTAACTGGCTCCTACAGCACCTAAACGAGTTTCATCTACATAAGGTTCTTTAGCCACATCATCAATAGCGGAGAGATAATCTTTCATATTTTGTCCGCCGTAATCCTTGCTGATCTGGTCATTCCACTCACTGCCAAATCCGGGTAATCCTCTACGATTGGGTGCTACAACAACATATCCGCGAGATGCCAGCATCTGGAAATTCCAGCGGTAAGAGAAGAACTGACTTACGGAAGATTGGGGTCCGCCCTGGCAATAAAGCAATGTAGGATATTTTTGAGCAGGATCAAAATTGGGGGGAAGGATAACCCATACCAACATATCCTTTCCATCGGTAGTTTTTACCCATCTCTTTTCAGTTTTGGATAAAGTGATTTTTGAAAGCACTTCGGTGTTGATAAAGCTCAACTGTTTTTCTTCACGGGTTTGAGGATTAATAGTGAAAAGTTCTGCCGGAAGCGCATGGGTTGTTTTAGTTCCAATCAACATCTGATCAGCAACTAGAATATTGATATAATCATGATCTCCCTCAGTAATTTGGGTAATCTCCTCAGATTCAACATTCAGACTGTATATTTGATAAGTAGCCTCTTTACAACTGGTAAAGTAAACAGTTTTTCCATCTTTGCTCCACGCGAAATTTTCTGCATCCTGATCGAAATTGGTACTGAAATCTTTGGAGGTGTTACTGTTGAAATCATGAATAAACAAGCGATGTTTTTCAGACTCAAAACCATCGGTTTTCATGCTCCACCAAACCAGTTTTGAACCATCGGGAGAGAACACGGGATTCATGTCATATCCTTTATTCTCTGCTGTCAGGTTGATCGTAGTTTTTTGCTCTAAATCATAAATAAAGATATCGCTATTGGTACTTACGGCAAAATCTTTACCGCTTGATTCTTTGGTGCAGTAAGCTATTTTTTTGCTATCAGGACTCCAGGCAATCTGTTCAAAACCGCCATGTGAAGGGATAGGAGAGTGGAACTTCTTGCCTTCCAACAACTCAACAGGATTTTCCATCTTAGGATAAGAAGCAATAAAGAGGTGGGAATAGGTTCCATCTGCCCATTGGTTCCAGTGACGATACATCAGGTCGTCATAGATTTTAGCATTAGCCAAAGGAAGATCCGGATAGCGCTGTTCGATAGTCGGATCCAGTTGCACATTCATAGCGTACACAATCTGTGACATATCGGGTGCATAGGCGAATCCGGTGATATCTGAAGGAGCGTTGGAGATTACTTTAGGTTGTTTCCCATCGGGATCCATCTCCCAAATTTGCATTTTCCCTTCGTGGGGAGCCAAATAGGCGATCTTTTTACCGTCGGGTCTCCAAATTGCGGCAGACTCGTTATTCTCAGTACGTGTAATTTGTGTGGGTTGACCATCGGGAAGTTCCAACACATATAAATCGTTATTACCTTTGTTTAGTTTGTAATCGTAATAGGTGATTCCAAAAAGAAGCGTTTTCCCATCGGGGGAGATTTGTGGGTTATTCATTCTCCCCAAATACCATAGAATCTCTTCATTCATCACGCCTCCCGAAAAATCAGGAACAGTACGACTCTCTTGGGTTATTAGTTCCGTTTTATCTCCGGATAGATTATGACAAGCACTCATAAGGATAGCTGCAAAAATTAAAAAGAAATTTACTGATCTCATATTCATTATTTTTTTGCAAAAATATGAAAAATCGGTGAGGATTTACACGATTGTACGGTACGATTGTGAACTATTTTAATGTAAAGGTCTCGTTTAACAGATAAAACTATAATTCCTGTACACTTAAATAGAAGTAATGTATATTTGCACTGATAAATTAAATATTAACGGATTCTGAAAAAATGGGTTAACTCTAAAAAGCAATCGAGTTATCAATTAATAAATTTAATACAAAAGCTATGGACACAACAATTAACATCACATGCCCACAGTCGGGGTGCCAGATTTCTATTCATATTTCTGTACCGGAAAATGCATCCGACACAAGACCAACCGTTGAAGTAGTTGACAATACCAGACCTGTTGATTCTGGCGTAAGACCTTCCGATCCTGTAGTAAGACCTGTAGACTCCGGAGTCAGACCCACCCAAAGCTCAGGTAGAATTGATGCACCGGCAGGGAAAAACTCATACGACATTTCTGACGAAGATAAAAATGATACACCCTATAGAAATGTAAGACAACCCAGAAGGTAACTTCTTTTTATTTGATTACTTTATAGAATCTTCCTTTCCCCTACCTAAACCCAATCCTCTTTCCCTCTCCACCTTTGGTGATGTTTTCGCTTTCGCAGTATTCTTGTAGTTGTTTGAGGGTTGTTTTTTTGCCTGAGAGGATTTGATCTACGCTGTTTTTGCGGGCGATGTTCTCGATTTGTCCACCACTGAAGTCGTATGTTTCGGCGAGTATGAGAGCCGATTTTTTGCTCAATTCGGGAATCATGGATAACCAAATCGCTTGCTTAGCTTTGATATTGGGTTTCTCAAATTTTACTTTATATAAAAATCTGCGCTCAAAGGCTTTGTCGAGGTTTTGAGTCAGATTGGTAGTGGCAATCATGATCCCCTCCAAGGTTTCCATCTCTTGTAAGATGATGTTTTGGATGGAGTTTTCCATCTTATTGACCGCACTGGTGGCTCCCTCCTGACGAATACCCAAAATGGCGTCCGCTTCATTGAAAAGCAGGATGGGGGCGATGTCGGAATCCTCAACGGCAAGACGATAATTGTCAAATAATTCTTTGATATTTTTCTCACTTTCACCCACCCACATACTTTTGATCTCCGAAACATTAACCGGAATGATATCTCTTCCTGTTTCGCGGGCTAATTGTAAAGCTGTTTCAGTCTTTCCCGTACCGGGAGCGCCGTAAAACAGACACGCAAACCCTTTCCGCATTCCTCTATCTGCCAAACGCTGTTGAATCTGTTTAAATTGTTCCTGTTTCAAAAGGTTGGTGAGCTGATTGATTTGAACCCCCTCCTGCTGATTGTAGTACATTTTTTTGGACGAAATAGTAGTATGAGTCTTCATCAGCTTGATGATTCTTGATTTTTTCTTCTTTATTGTTAGCTCAGGAAAAAGCTCTTTTATAGCAAATTGAGTAAAACAATAGCTGCTACGGTCTGCAAATCCATCATTGTTTTCAAACTCAAGGAGTTTAAGATTAAATAGCTCATGATCTCCGTTTGATAAACGGGTTTTTATTGTTCTTGTGCGAAATAAATCGGAGAACATGCGGTCGATTTCAAAGGCTCCAAATGACTCATCACCATCATTAATATGTAGATGGCTGAAATAGACCAATATCATCCGTGATTGCCAGTTGAGCGAATAACTGTTTACTTTCTGAACATATTCTAAATGAGTGTTTCTTTGTAAAAGTTCGTCGATCTCATCCTTCAACGCCGCACCACTAATGTCATCACTAAAGAATTCTTTAAAAAGATCTGATAAAGCGTAAAAGAAATCGTGAATATTAAGATCCTTCAATACAGGTGGGGTATAATTTTTGTTCTTTGTTAAAGCTCCAATCACCTCAGGTACAACACGATAATAGGTCTCATCTTTTTTCTGAATAGCTCGAATGAGCTTTCTTTTTACTAATTCCTCAATATCATTTGAGTGGCGTAAAATGGTGATTCTTTTACAATTCAAATGATCAGCTATGTCTTCATTACGAATATGCGGATCATGACATTGATCTACAAAAACGGAAAATAAAACCATCTGTATAGGAGTCAATTTAAGAATTTTGTTAGCATAATCGATTGGTTTGGCAGCTTTCTTCAAAAGTTCTTTACTCAAATTGGAATTTTCTGATAGTTGCACAATCACTTCAATAGCGTGAAGTAGATTTTCGATTGGCTCATTCCAAATGGTATCCGCCTGATTTTCATTCATTTGTGGAATATTATTTGCATTCATATAACTATTATTTTGATGTTTATGATGCGAAAATAGATATTGAATATGCCAAATAATAGCACAAGACTAAAAATTTCGGATTTCGGATTTCGGATTTCGGAATGAAGGCGGAATCAACATTGTACTGTAAAGACGCAATGCTTTGCGTCTCTACAGCCATCCGCATTATATTTTTTAATCTCTGATAATCAAGGTTATCAACACACAATTTATCCAAAAGGTAGAATATTCCTTAGACCACCCCGCCCTTCGGGCACCCCTCCTTCTTCCAGAGGAGGGGAGTTAAAATAACAAAAGAGGTACACCTTTTCTGCCCCCCTTTTTTTTTATTTCCAAAAAAAGAAAAATAATAAATTTATGGAGATTATTAAAATCCTATATCATTTCGCCTTCCGACTTTCGACTGTCGCCTTTTAATCGCTTTCCGAAATCAAAAAGTTTACTTTTTTGTATCTCTTTTCCAGCCATTTCCGGTTGCTGCTTTGGTATCCTACGGCGTAGTTGATCTCTTCTCGCGGGACGGTAATCTGAAAAGTGTCACCCTGCTGTTTTTTTGCTTCTGCCAGGAGTCGCTCTTTCCAGATTTCGGTGAGAACCAGCTCTTTAAAGGATACATGAAACGGTCCGGCGACCAGTTCCGTTTGGTGGATTAATCCCTCGGAGGGGTGCAAGCCTATTCGCAATATTGTAACCTGGTGGCTCTCAAACTCTTTATAGATAGGAACACACCAAGCCACCGCCTCTTCTAACGAAAGAGGAGTGTATTTTCCGGCAAGGTAGAGCCGTTCCAGCAGGGTACCCTTGATCACTAATGTAGGGTAGATTCGCGCGTGGGTTCCCCCCAATTTTATTAATTCCAAAGAAGTAAAAAAAGATTTCTCAGCGGTATCACCGGGTAAGCCGATCATCATTTGCACACCCAACTCAAACTGATGTGTCGTGATGAGCTGTGCGCTACGGCGAATATCCTCGACAGTATGCCCCCGCTGAGCCAGCCACAACACCTCGGGATCCATCGAAGGCGTGCCCAACTCAATGAGGGAAACGTGATATTGCTTGAGATTGCGTAAAATGGTCTCGTCGATATAATCCGGACGGGTAGAAAGCTGTATGGAATCAACTTGCTGACTCTCGATATAAGGCTGAACTGCTTGCAGATACTGCTCCTGCTTTTGCCAGGGCAAACCGGTAAAACTACCGCCGAAAAAAGCGATTTTTACTCGGATATCTTCATTCTGAAAAGGGATCGTTTTCAGGTATTGCTCAACAGTCGCAACCACCTCTTGAGGAGTGGGAGAGAGGGTTTTGTTTGTAATATGGTACTGATTACAGTAAGAACAGCGGTGTGGACAGGCGTCCTCCGGTATAAAAATGGGAATCGTGTAAAATTTCTTCAAAATCTACCCTTATTCAACCAAGATAAGCGCTTTATTCTTTTTGACCTCTAAAACGCCTCCTGTGATATCAAAATACTTGGTTCCTCCAGGGGTTTCCACCCTTACGGTTCCTTGTTTTAGAGCGGCAATCATAGGCGCGTGTTTATCCAATATGGCAAAAAGTCCATCTACTCCGGGAAGCTGCACAAGAGATGCTTCGCCTGTAAAAATATCTTTCTCGGGGGTTAAAATCTCTAATAGCATAATTATTTAGCAGCTTGAAGTTCTTTATTTCCTTTTTCGATAGCTTCTTCAATAGTACCCACAAAGCTAAAGGCACTTTCTGGCAGGTGATCCAACTCTCCATCAAGGATCATATTAAATCCTTTGATTGTATCTTCGATGGAAACAAAGACTCCCTTTAATCCGGTAAACTGTTCAGCCACATGGAAAGGTTGAGACAAGAAACGTTGTACTCTTCTGGCACGGTGAACCACTTTTCTATCCTCTTCTGAAAGCTCTTCCATACCGAGAATAGCGATAATATCTTGTAGCTCTTTATATCTTTGAAGGGTTTCTTTAACTCTTTGAGCAGTGTTATAGTGCAACTCTCCAACGATGTCGGGAGTCAAAATACGTGAAGTAGAGTCAAGCGGGTCAACAGCGGGATAAACACCCAACTCGGAGATCTTTCTGCTCAATACGGTAGTTGCGTCCAAGTGCGAGAAAGTAGTCGCAGGAGCAGGGTCAGTCAAGTCATCCGCAGGAACGTAAATCGCTTGTACAGAGGTAATTGATCCTCTCTTTGTAGAGGTAATACGCTCTTGAAGAACCCCCATCTCAGTCGCTAACGTAGGTTGATATCCTACTGCAGAGGGCATTCTACCCAACAACGCGGAAACCTCAGAACCGGCTTGTGTAAATCTAAAGATATTGTCAACGAAGAAAAGGATATCTCTACCTCCGGATTGCTCATCTCCATCTCTGTAATATTCCGCAACGGTTAGTCCGGAAAGTGCTACTCTGGCACGTGCACCGGGAGGTTCATTCATCTGACCGAACACCATGGTACATTTGGAATCTTGCAACTTCTCTTTATCCACCTTAGTAAGGTCCCAACCACCGGCTTCCATACTCTTCATAAACTCATCACCATACTGGATAACACCGGATTCAAGCATCTCTCTCAAAAGGTCATTCCCTTCACGGGTTCTTTCACCCACACCAGCAAAAACAGACATCCCTGAGTAAGCTTTTGCAATATTGTTAATCATCTCCATGATCAACACGGTTTTACCCACTCCGGCACCACCAAACAAACCAATCTTTCCCCCTTTCATGTAGGGCTCAATCAAGTCGATAACCTTGATACCGGTGTATAAAACCTCTTGCGAAGTAGACAAATCGTCGAAAGCAGGAGGATCACGGTGAATATCTTTTCTTACTTTGGATTGAATTTCGTCAATCCCGTCAATCGCTTCACCAATCACGTTGAGCAATCTTCCATTGATATTACCTGTAGGCATTGAAATCATTCGTCCTGTAGAAATCACATCCATACCCCGTTTCAATCCATCTGTGGAATCCATTGCGATACAACGCATGGTGTTTTCTCCAATCGCTTGTTCGCATTCGAGAACGATTCTATC
This sequence comes from Bacteroidales bacterium UBA5429, assembly GCA_002427605.1. Lineage (GTDB taxonomy): Bacteria > Bacteroidota > Bacteroidia > Bacteroidales > WCHB1-69 > UBA5429. The sequence goes on from DIRT01000020.1 coordinate 38,957, forward strand.
ACCATTTTCTTTAAAAATTTCCAAAGCACTATAAATACTGGGAAGGGTTACGTTTTCATCAAATTGAACGTCCACAACAGCACCAATAATTTGTGATATTTTGCCGGTAACTTGAGCTGACATTTTTCTATCTTTAATTAAATAAAATATTGACCTATTTGTTTTTAAACAAGGCTGCAAAAGTACCAAATTTTATCATATTTTGCAATAACTTTTGAAAAAAATAGCTCTTTTGCCCTTAAATTTAGAATTTAGAAATTAGAATTTAGAAATTAAAATTTGGAATTTAGAATTGTTGATTCAGTTATTTTAGAGCTAAAACTCTGATAATCAGATTTATAAATTCGCAATCCGAAATCATTTTGTCTTTATTTTATGTTTCTTATTTGGAAATAAAAAAAATGGGGGGCAGGAAAGGTGTACCTCTTTTGTTATTTTAACTCCCCTCCTCTGGAAGAAGGAGGGGTGCCCGAAGGGCGGGGTGGTCTATGGAATATTCTGCCTTTTGGACAAATTGTGTATTGAAAACGTTGATTATCAGAGAAATGAAAATACGATACACATGGTCATGAAAACGCAATGCATTGCGTCTCTACAGCCATTTTTACGACCATTTTCACAACCATTTTCATTGTTTTATTTTCCCCGGACAGATCGCGACCTGTCCCTACAATAATCGCATTCAATTCAATTTTTCGGTTCCGTAATTCGTAATTTGTAATTCGTAATTGGATTCCTTCCGCCTTCCGCCCTCCGCCTTCCGCCTTTTTTATTCTTCCTTCTTCCTTAAAAAAAGAGCTGCCTCGCAATAAGACAGCTCTTTTTCTACCTATAAAAAAATTAAATGCTATTTTTTACCCATTGTTTCGTCAGAAACGGTCAATTTTTTTCTTCCTTTGGCACGACGTGCAGCCAAAATTTTACGACCATTTGCAGTAGCCATTCTTTCTCTAAATCCATGTTTATTTTTGCGTCTTCTGTTCGAAGGTTGATAGGTCCTTTTCATTGCTATTCAATTATTTTATTGTTCTATTATAATCCTCAAAAATTTTGGCTGCAAAGATACAACAATTTTTTATAACTGCAACCCATTTTCAGTTAAAAATTTCTGAATCAGTAATTTTGGCGTTTTTACTGATTTCTGTAGCCATTCAAAGTAGAGCTCCTCTTTTTCTTCTTCACTTAATCTCCAATTTATTGTAGATTTTCTTAATTTTTCCGCTAAAAATGATAAAATAATAGCAACAGAATTGGAGATATTAAAGCTGGTGGTGAATCCATACATGGGGATTTTTACAGTTTGGTCAGCCAACTGTATTGCCTCAGGTGATAATCCTGTCAGTTCCGTCCCGAATAATAAAGCAATCGGTTGCTCTATCGGTAACTCTTCCAAATAACAACTATCTTCGTCGGGAAGGGTGGCAACAACAGAATACCCTTTCTTTTTTAGTTGCCGGATGCAGTTTGCAATGTCAGATTTTCCATCAACGGCAGGATAATGGTAATGGGTTAACCACTTGTCGGCACCCATGGTGATAGCAGTATGAACGGAAAATGGGTTTTCGGCTTCAACAATGTGGATATCCTGAACCCCCAGACAATCACAGCTGCGCATAACGGCACTGATGTTTTGGGTTTGAAACAGGTCTTCAACTACAACTGTGACATGACGAGTGCGCTCATTTAAAACCTGAATGAGTCTATCTTTTCGATTATCAGTCAAAAAAGACTCCAAATATGCAGAAGTTTGAAGAAGAGTCTCTCTATTTTTGATTTTTTTCATTTTTCCAATAAAAAAAGCCCGCAAGGGCTTTTAAAGATCTTTAAAAGTTAAAGACTAAAGTGAGTCTGAAAGTTCAGCACTGGGTCTGAATTTAACAACATTCTTTGCTGGAATTTCCATCTCTTTCTTAGTTTGTGGATTTCTTCCTTTTCTTGCTGCTCTTTTAACTACATTGAAAGATCCAAATCCAACTAAAGAAACTTTGTCTCCTTGTTGTAATGCTTCCGCAGTGGATTCAACAATAGCTTCAACAGCGGCTTTAGCTTGAACTTTTGTTAACCCTGTTTTTTCAGCAACTGCTCCAATTAATTCTGCTTTGTTCATAGGTTTAATTTTTTATGTTACTAGATATATTTCTATAAATGCAAATTTAATAAATATTTTCAAACAATGGGCAAATTAATTGAAAAGTTAATAAACAAACCAAAAATGTTCATTCAAATAAAAAAATAGACCAAAATAGTACACTAAAATAGATTTAAAGTGTAATTTTCGAATCGAAAACCTTGCAAAAAAGTCTCGATTTTCATCCTGGATTTCCCCTGAAATTGCACTTCTAGTAGAGAAATTTGCATTTTTTTGCAGGAAATGATCATAAATTGTTTCCCATCTGTATGGATATAACCGGGAGGAAATTCGCTATCTTGCTCTATTATTACAGATTTATAACATTTCAAAGTGAGTACCTCGCCATCCTTTTTTTGGATTCTTGTGTAGGCTCCGGGGTAGGGTGACAAACCTCTGATTAAGTTATGAACCTGATCGGCAGGCAAGTCCCAATTGATCAGTTGATGCTCTCTTTTTAATTTTGGGGCACTCTTTAAATTGAGGTTTTGATACTGAGTTTGAGGTATCGGTTTTAGAGTTTGTTTTTCAATTTTTTCGATGGTTTCAATGGTGAGCTCTGCTCCCAATGCCATTAATCTTTCATATAATTCGCCGGTTGTTTCATTTTCCCCGATCGAAACCTCTTTAAAGTCGATAATATCTCCTTCATCCATTTTGTGATTGATAAAAAAGGAGGTTACTCCTGTTTTGGTTTCACCGTTGATGACCGCCCAATGAATCGGTGCGGCACCGCGATAGTTGGGAAGTAAAGAACCATGAATATTGAATGTTCCAAATCGTGGAATTTCAAAAACTTCCGGAGGCAACATTCTAAATGCGATGACAATGTAGAGATCAGCATTGAGTTCTTTCAGATGCTCAATAAAAGCGGGATCCTTTAAGTTTTCAGGCTGTAAAACCGGAATTTGATGCTCCAAAGCAAACTTTTTTACATCGGAGTATTGCAATTTCAATCCTCTCCCTGCCGGTTTGTCGGGGGCTGTAACCACAGCCAAAAGCTCATGTTCAGACTCCAACACCTTAGCCAAACTTGCGACAGCAAATTCAGGTGTACCCCAAAAAATAAGTTTCATTATCGTTTGAGATTTCTTTGCAGATTAATCATTTTAAGCACGGTGGCAGCAGCTTCTACTCCTTTATTGCCATGTTTTCCACCGGAACGATCCAGAGCTTGTTCCATTGTATCACAGGTTAAAACGCCAAATACTACAGGAACACCATAATCCAATCCGACACGCATAACGCCGTCAGCAACGGATTGAGAAATAAATTCAAAATGTCTGGTTTCTCCCTGGATTACACAGCCCAAACAGATTACTCCATCCATTTTTTCGTTTTCATCCAACATCATTCCGGCTCCCAAAGGCAATTCAAAACTACCGGGTACATAATGGGTGATAATCTCTTTTTGGGTCACTCCTTGCTCCAGTAAAAAGGAAACAGCTCCCTCTTTTAATGCTTCTGTAACTTGTTCATTCCACTCGCTGACTACAATTCCAATACAGATTGGACGAGGTACAGGAATGGAAGATTGAGCAGAAAGATTGGTTTTTTTCATTATTAATCCAATTTACCTTTAGCACGATCAATAAAACGCTCTATACCCATTTTTTCATACTCATCATAATAATCTTTCTCAATTTGATTATAGGCATTGAGTGCTTTTTCCCATTTCTCTTCTCTTTCATACAGTTGACCTAATTTGAAAAGAGTAACAGGAGTTACGTATGGGTTATGGCTGGCTTTAACTGATTTTTCGTAATGTTTGATCGCTTTTTCGGGTTGCTCCAAATCATCATAAATATCACCAATAAGAGCTTGACATTCTGCCCAGTAGATATCCTCTTTACGTTTGAATTTCAAAAGGTAATTCAATGCTTCCTCTTTATCATTCAACTTAAAATAACAAATACCGGCGTAATATCTGGCTATATTGGCAGTTCTGGTGATTTTATAGGATTCAATGATAGAAAGGAACCCATCCATATCATCATCTCCCTCTAAAGCAAGCATAACAGAAGCTGAATCACCCTTCATCATTTCATCTATCGGTTTTAGGATTAACAGAGATGCTTTTTCAGTCTGTTTTTGCAAATAAAATCTATTAAATGCTAAAATGCCAATAATTACAACGAGTATTGCAATAATTGCTCCGTAAATAAATTTATTATATTTGGTGAAAAATAGAATTGTTTTGCTTACAAAAGTCTCTTTTTTTTGAACGTCATCATCTTTTTTTGCGCCCACTTTTTCCTTCTTTGCCATATTAATTTATTTTTAGATTTTTCAAACCGCAAAGATAATAATAATTTTCTAATTTTATGAATCAAAGATTGATAAAATTAAATCAACTTACTTTTCCATCCTTTTATTTAGCTCAAAGAGTACCTGATCTGTGATCTCTCTGCTGGGATCAGCTAAAATTAAAAAAGGACTTCCTGTTTGATAAGTTAACACAAAAGAGGCATTTCTTTCCTGATTGATTTGCTGGATAACAACCTGAAGTGAGTCATACAATTGAGTTATCGCAGCTGCTTGTCTGCTTTGTAAATCACTAAAAACACGTTCTTTAGATAGCTCTAACTGTTCATATTCCTGTTGCAACTGTTGTTGTGCATTTTCAATTTGAATAGCCGTCAAAACACCACTCTGATAATTTTCCTGAAATTGTGCATATTTTTTCTGGAAAGCAGCTTCTTTATTGGAAAAAATCGTCTCTTGTTTTTTTAACTCCGCCTGAATATCATCAGTTAAGATTTTAATTAATTTGTAATTCTCATTGATGGTATCCAAATTGACGTACAACACCTCTCCGGAACCGGGTTTTCCTTCAAAAACCTTGGGAACAAATTTTTCCTCCTTGGGTTTTATAAAATGAAGAATAAAAAGGATGATAACAGCAATACCTAACAAGATGTTAAAGATCGTTTGCAGTCGGTATCTGCAATGGGCTTTCTTTTCTGTTTCATCACATGATGTTTCATCGCATGATTCCTTTTCAGTTGGTTGCTTTTCAACCGGCAACTCTTCACAAGATTTCACTTCTGTTGGTTCAATTTGAACTTCTGTTGCTTCTTCTTGATGTTCAATGTTTTTTTCTTCTAACTCGCTCATCTTTTTTTATTTTTAAGTTATAATTTTTCAATATAAATAGTTTCAATTCGACTTCTAAAATCCCGGATAGACTCATTGGGAAGCGGGAGTACGGAGGGAAGCACTTCCAACTCAATTTTGGATAAAAATCTTGGAATTCTGATACTTCTGTAAGTTGCACGTTCCGATCCTGTGATTAAAACAGGGATTACCGGAATCTGATGCTCCACACTTAGTATGGCAAAGGCTTCACGGAACTCCTTCAATTTCTTATCTTTACCACGCGTACCTTCAGGGAAAATAATCACATTTTTGCCTTGCTTTAACACTTTTGACATCTGCTGTAGAGATTTACGGATGTTGGTATTGACATCCATGATAATAATGTTACTGCGAATAGCCAAAAAACGAGTTAATCGATTCCTGAAATGTTTGGCTTTGGCAAAAAAGAAGCTCTTTTTAGTAGTTTTCCATCTCAGTTTTGAAGTGATAAACACACCATCAAAGGCACTTCTGTGGTTGCCGATGATGATGCAAGGGGAATCGGGAATATTTTCCAATCCTTTGGCACGGTATCTGTAAAAAATGTGAAATCCGATCCGTATAATGCGATCTAATATCCAGTGTAACGTACTTGATTTGGGCAAATGCAGCTCCTCTAGTTTGTGATCCAGAATCTCCTTCCAGGAAATATTAGAATTTTGGGGAGCTGATGCGTGTTCCTCAAGATATTGCGTTAATTTATTGAGTGAAGAATACTCATCCAGTTGATTTTCAGGGATAAAAACGCCAAAAACGGTTTCGATATAAGCAATCAAAGCGACCCGATTGAGTGAATCCATCCCTAAGTCGAGCTCAAAATGGTCATCCCCATGAGCCGTTTTTTCACTCTCTTTTTCAATAAACTGTTTCAGTAATTGATATGTTTCGCTCCGATTTTCTTCTTTTTCTTCTCTTTTTTGATTAGAAATATTAGGGGGGAGGTAATTCAGTAGCAGGTGGCGCTGTATTTTGCCCAATCGGGTTCTGGGTAACTCCCGGGAAATGATGTGGAACTGTTTGATCTTTTTGTAGGACATAGCTCCTTTATTGAATTGAGCAAACTCCTCCCTCAAAAGAGCCTCAGCTGTTTGTCCGGTGTGTAATCGGACATAATCCATGTTGGGAACAACAAGAGCTTGCAGCATATCATCCATAAGGATAACCGCTATCTCTTTGATTACTTTGGATTTTTCCAAAATCTCAAATTCCAACTCTACCGGATTGATATTTTTTCCATTGGAAGTAACCAGAATCTCCTTGATTCTTCCGGTTATTTTGAGTCCATTCTTGTCTAAGATGCCCAAATCTCCGGTATGAAGCCAACCATCCTTCAAAACTTCAGCAGTCTCTTCAGGACGATTATAATAACCCAACATAACATTGGGTCCTTTAACCAAAATCTCCCCTTCATCAGAAAAGGTAAGCTCTAATCCGTGTAGCAATTCTCCGGAGTACCCGATTTTATCCCGATTTGGACGAGTAAAGCTGATCATCGGTGCGCATTCTGTCATCCCATAACCTGTGAGGACGGAAAATCCTAAAGTTTTATAAATTTGAGCCACTTCATCCGAAAGTGCAGCACCTCCGCAAACCAGATGTTCGATATATCCCCCCATTTTTTGATGCACTGCTTTGAATAATTTTTTGGACAGAGTTCTGCTTCCAATAGCTCCTGCCAACTTGTACATCAATTTAGCAATAGTGGAACTGTTGATTTTGTTCATGATTCCCTTCGCCAGTGCTTCATACAGTTTGGGAACCCCAACAATAAACACGATTTTTCCCTCCTTCAGGGTTTTCATAATCGATTCAGCATTCAGTCCTTCAGCGATATAGACAGTACCTCCTACATACATCGGTGCAAGTAGCGTTCCGATAAAGGGAAAACTGTGATGCAATGGCAATAAAACCATCATATTGATGTCCGGTTTATAAATGGGGACATCTTCACTTACCGCTCTGATATTGTAGAGTATATTTTGATAACTGAGCATCACTCCTTTAGGAGTTCCGGTTGTACCCGAAGTGTATATGATTGCTAACAGCTGACGCTCATCTTTGATCGGAAAGATCGGAGTCTCTGTCGAAGAGGGATCCACTTCCGGGATATCTTCAGCTGAGTATATGCTGTATTCATAAGTGGTAACTGTGGAGAGTGCGTTGAATAAAGTTCCCCCCTTATTTTTTGAAATAAAAAAAATATCAGGCTTACAATCTTCAATAATAAAAGCAAGTTCCTTTTCGGTAGAGGTAATATCTACAGGGACTACCGCAGCGTCACAAAGAAGCGCTCCGTAAGTAGCGAAAAAATATTCGGGAGAATTATCGGCGAAAATGAGAACCTTTTTAGGTTGCACTCCATTTTTTCTAAAGTACTGACTATATTGATGTGCATTTTGTAAAACTTGAGTAAAGGAGTAGCTCCTGTTTTTGTACACAATCGCTTGTTTATCACTAGGTTGTATGAGCATATGAAATAAAAAAAGTTCGTGGCAAAGATACACGAACTTTTTGAAATAGATTAATATATTATGTTACAGTTTCCATCCGATTGTTCCGACAATAGATTGAGATTTAAATTGTTGCTCTACCGGATTTACAAATTCGTGGTTATATAACCAGTATTTTTGTGATTGGTTACTAATAACGAAAGCAAAGTCAGCAAAAAAGACTTTCCCTCTAAATCCTACTCCTATGGATCCGGTGGTAAAAGAACCATCATTGATGTTGTTTTTGTAGGGCGATGAAGTGTATGAAAATCCACCGCGAACCAGGAAGTTTTCTACCAAATAAACCTCTGCTCCCAAGCGAATTGAGTGTGTTCCTTGATAGCTCTCTCTGATATTTTTATTTTCTTCTTTAAAAGTATAACTGTTTGAGCCCCAGCTACCCATTTCCATAGTGGAGTAATCAGTGTACTCATATTCGGCACTAATAAAACCTCTGCTTAGGATTAAAAATGCCAGGTTACCCATGTAACGCATGGGGGTAATCAGTTGGTAGTTATAGTCATTGGTATAGTTGACAACAACATTGGAAGTATCCAGTATAGCAACCATCTCTCTTTCCAAAACATCGTGAATGTTTTTGTACAAGGTTGGGGTGTGAATGGCTGCTCCAACTCTTAAAAATGAAACAGGCTGGTAAAGTAATCCCAATTTTAAATTAACTCCGGTTGAGCTGACATCGAGGCGGTCATTAACGTAGAAAGACTGAATCTGGTCTGCTACATTGAGATCGTCACTTTCTTTGTATTTTCTTTCTTCGAGATAGGATAAAAATGGAACCCCTAAAGTGGCACCCAAATACAACTTATCATCATAGTTACCTCCAAAAGAAAAGCTCAACTCATTGACCCTTCCACTGGTATATACTGTGCTGCTTTGAAGAAAATCTTTGCCTGCATGAGGTGCAATATATTCGGTATTATCCGCTGTGTTATGAACAGGATCAATCAAATATGCCTGATATGCAAAGTATTGTTCCCTAGGGAAATTATCATATAATAATCCATTGGCACGCGACGCAAAATCTAGAGCCATAGTACTTCCGTTGCTTCTTCCTTCAATGGAGAACTTGTTGCCAAAATTCATGATTTGGTTAAACCCAATCCCAAATTGAGTTCTTTTCCATTTGCTCTCTCCGGGATTTTTGATGGAGAATACAGCACCGAAGTGTGAAAAATTACTCTTAAAAAGAGTTGAAGGGGTGTACTCTTCATTATATCTACTGTCTGAGCGGTAGATTGAGAAAGAGAGTGGCGTAAAAGAGATTTCATTCTTTTTAAATAAACCAATGGAAGCAGGGTTGGTACTCAATGCAGAGAAATCAGCTCCAACAGCACCAAATGCACCACCGGCACCTAAAAAACGAGCTGTTCCACCCCATCTGTATTGCGAAAACCGTAAGGCATCTACTTCGTTTTGCCCAAATGTGTACGAAGTGAGTAGCCCTATCGATAAAATGATTAATAGTTGTTTAATTTTCATGATTTGTTATGCTAATAGTTTTTTAAATATTGTATTATCTGCGAGAACCTGAAGAACTTCCTCTGCTACTGCTACCGGATGAACTAGAACTACCTCTACTGCTGCTTGAAGTACCGGAACTACTTCTACTGCTACTACTGCTGCTGTTATTATAACTCCTGTTGGATGAGGATGAAGAGCGGTTGTTATAGGAAGGGGTAGAACTACTACTACTGTTTGAGCTTCGTGGAGTATAGTTTTGTCTGTTATTGTTTTGTTGTCTATTCTGTGGAGTATAGTTTTGTCTATTATCTTGTCTGTTTTGTGGAGTGTAGTTTTGTCTATTGTCTTGTCTGTTTTGCGGAGTATAATTCTGTCTAGTATTGTTTTGTTGTCTGTTTTGTGGTGTATAGTTCTGTCTGTTATTATTTTGTTGTCTTTGCGGAGTGTAGTTCTGTCTGTTATTGTTTTGTTGTCTATTCTGTGGAGTATAGTTTTGTTTATTATCTTGTCTGTTTTGTGGTGTGTAGTTTTGTCTGGTATTATTTTGTTGTCTTTGCGGAGTATAATTCTGTCTGCTATTTTCCGGTTGTCTGTTTTGCGGATTATAGTTTTGTCTATTATCTTGTCTATTTTGCGGAGTATAGTTTTGTCTCGAGTTATCTTGTTGTCTATTTTCCGGAGTAAAGTTTTGTCTTGTACTTTGTTGGTTATTTTGTTGAGTATCAGGTACTCTTTGTTGAGTAGCGGGTTGTCTTTGTTGAGCCGGAGTAGTTACTCCTGTAGCGGGTTGTTTGCCATCCGGAACCCGGGTTTGAGCTTGACTTTGAGGAGTAGCAGAAGCAGTTGGAGTTGTACGACCAGTCACTCCTTCACTCAAAGAGTTGTAACTTTGATTAAATGAGGGAGGAGTAACAGAACGGGAAACAGATTTTCCTCCTCCATTATCTGCTAATTCACCTGGTTTGGGTCTGGTTCCGCCGGTACCCGCAGAAGGACCGACATTGTTTCGGTGACCGTAGAAATAGGTGTGATTATTGTCGTAGCTATTGTGGTAGTAATTAGCATAGTAGCCATCATAATACCCATTGATATATCCGTTCCAGTAGCCATAGTCATATCCGCTCCAATAACCATATCTTCCCGGCCAATGATAGCCCCAGCCATAAGTGAATCCGTAAGAATAATAACCAAATCCATAGTAGTAAGGTCTGTAGTAAAAGGTAGGCCACCACCAGCTGTATCCTAAATAAATGCTGGTTCCCCAATGGTATGGGTAGTAGTCATAATAGTAAAGATTGGTGAAGTAAGGATCATAATAGCCCCATCCGCAATGATAATGAGTGTGGAATCGTCTTATACGTGAAGTGTAATAATAGTCATAGAAGTCACAGCAGTCATCATCGTCGTAATAGTAATAGTTGTTGATGTAGGTATTCCCATTATCATCAGAATAGCTGTATTGTTCATAATTCTCATCATAATAGCCCTCATCGTAGTACCCTTGATTATCATATCCTGATTGATAGTTCCCCTGGTTATAGTTTTGAGAATAATTCGGTTGACTGCTTTGCGCAGGTTGAGGTTGGGGTTTGGGTTGGGGTTGATATTGTGCATGAGTCGAAGGTGCATACACATCATCATAATAAACAGTTGTTCCAATTGCACAAGAGGAGGCAAGCAGAGCAACTATGACCATTGAAAAGAGGACTCTTGTTTTCATATCTTTATTTTTTTTTTAATTCCATTGTTTTTTAGTACCTTTGCCACTTATTTAGACTACAAAGATATCATAAAGTTTAATATAAACGTTTCGAGATGGCAAAAAGTATTACTTCCAGAGAAAAAGACTACTCACAATGGTATATTGACATTGTAAAAAATGCGGAACTAGCTGAAAACTCGGCAGTTAGAGGATGTATGGTAATCAAACCCTATGGCTACGCCATTTGGGAAAAGATGAGAGATACATTGGATAAAATGTTTAAAGAAACCGGACACGTCAATGCATATTTTCCCCTTTTTATTCCGAAATCTTTCTTTTCAAGAGAGGCGGACCACGTGGAAGGGTTTGCAAAAGAGTGTGCAGTGGTAACTCATTATCGTTTGAAAAATGATGAAGGCGGAGGAGTAGTTGTGGACCCCGATGCCAAATTGGAGGAAGAGTTGATTGTTCGTCCTACTTCGGAAACCATTATCTGGGACACCTACCGTAATTGGATTCAATCCTACCGCGATCTGCCTATTTTGTGTAACCAATGGGCTAACGTTGTTCGCTGGGAGATGAGAACCCGCTTGTTTTTGAGAACTGCTGAGTTTTTATGGCAAGAGGGACACACAGCGCACGCTACCGAGCAGGAAGCAGTTGAAGAAACACGTCAAATGTTGGAGGTGTATGCAGAATTTGCAGAAAAAACAATGGCGATGCCGGTGGTTAAAGGGGTAAAATCTGCAAGTGAAAGATTTGCCGGTGCGTTGGATACGTACTGCATTGAAGCGATGATGCAGGATGGAAAAGCATTGCAAGCAGGAACTTCCCACTTCTTAGGTCAAAATTTTGCCAAAGCATTTGATGTGAAGTTTTTAAATAAGGAAAATCAATTAGAATATGTGTGGGCAACCTCATGGGGTGTTTCCACTCGTTTGATTGGAGCGCTCATCATGTCGCACTCCGACGACAATGGGTTGGTGCTTCCTCCCAAATTGGCTCCTCTCCAAGTGGTGATTATTCCTATTTACAGACAAAAAGAGCAATTGGATACCATCACTGAAAAGGTGAAACCTTTGATGGCTCAACTGAAAAAAAGAGGCATCACCGTGAAATATGACGATGATGATTCTCAAAGATCAGGCTGGAAATTCAATGAGTACGAAATGAAGGGAGTTCCTGTCAGAGTGGCTATCGGTCCCCGAGACCTTGAAAATAATCAGGCGGAAATTGCCCGCAGAGATACCCTCGAAAAAACAACCGTTCCTTTTGATGGATTGGATCAATATATTGAGAACCTGTTGGATGAAATTCAGGAAAATATCTATCAAAAAGCGTTGAAGTTCAGAGAAGAAACAACCCACCGTGCCGATACCTGGGAAGAGTTTGAAGCCTACCTGGATCAGGGAGGATTTGTATCAGCGCATTGGGATGGAACTCCTGAAACGGAAGAGTTGATCAAAGAAAAAACCAAAGCAACCATCCGTTGTATTCCTTTGAACAACCCACAAGAAGAAGGAACCTGTATTTTAACCGGCAAACCATCGAAAGAGAGAGTTCTGTTCGCAAGAGCCTACTAGGCAATTACGAATTACGGGTAAAACACAATAAATCAAGATTATAGCATTGTTGTAGAGACAGGGCATGCTCTGTCTCAAAACTTCAGATTTATTTAGAATATCGTGTAAATTGCATTGTATCAATAAAATATAATTTGCTGTAGAGACGTTGCATGCAACGTCTCTACGAATACGGCATTGTATTTATTTGTATATCAATATGTTATAATTTTAATAACGTAATTCGTAATTCCTAATTAATTCCGCCTTCCGCCTTCCGCCTTCACTTGTTGATTCTGTCTTGGTTTTTCGCAATAAAACTTTCCCAGCCGGAATATCTTTCTGTGGTGGTGGTGATTCGGTTTTGAAAATGATGACAAACCGCGACTGCGAGGGCATCCGTTGCGTCGTGGGAGGCGACAGAAGCGTGGAGCAGGTTCATGTTTTTGAGCATGGCAGCGACCTGCACTTTCGACGCACTTCCTTTGCCTGTGATCGATTGCTTGATTTTTCTGGGAGAGTACTCAAAGACTGCCAAATTGCGCGATAGTGCGGCGGCAATCACAACACCTTGAGCACGACCAAGTTTGAGCATCGACTGGGGATTTTTCCCGTAAAAAGGATCCTCAATGGCTAATATTGTGGGATGATACTGATCAATAATCTCGATAATCTTTTGGAAAATGCGCTTTAGTTTGGTGTGGTGGTCGGGCAGCTTGTTCAACCGCTCAATGCCTATTGTCAAAGGAGAAATTTGACTGTTTTGAACCTGAATTACCGAAAAACCCATAATGGTTGTCCCCGGGTCAACACCTAAAATAATCATAACCAAAAATTGAGTTTGAGGGTTTTAAAATTAATGGTAGCCTGATGTTGGACAAAGAAATCACTCCCTAAAATGCCTTGCATTGAGGGTAGTTTTAAACTTTTGTACGCCTGGTTGACATGAGACATATCCAATAAAACGAGTTGCATCTCCGGAATCAGGGCTTTCCCAATTTTTAAATCGGTGAGCGTTGTGATATTGGTTTCAAAAGAGGAGGAAGTAATGCTGATATTATCAGCCTCATTCTCTACAATTGACGCATCGGAATCATGTTGGGTGAAAAAATCATGATCAAAACAGGTCCGCGAAGCACCGGTATCCACGATGAGGTGAATCGTTTTGTTTTTCCATCTTCCTTTCACTGCAATATGAAAGCTATGTTGCTCTAATTCATAAAGATGAAGTTTAACACTATGTCTTTTCTTATTCATAAGCTCAACTATTCCGATTTGATTGAACCGCAAAGGTACTAAAAAAGATGCGTTTTAGAGTTGCTGTGATAAAGCATCACCAAAGTTCCTCCATACTTTTTTACTTCCGAACGAATCTCTTCAATCGCTTGCTGATACTCTGCTTCGCTGTTGTAAAGCTGATAGAGTGCTCCGTCCATAACATGGAGCGGAACAAGCAGCAGATCTCTCGATTGATTCAGATCCAGGTTAAAAAAAGGAATCGGGATTGTAGTTCCGGTTCTAAAGCCGACTTCATCAGCCCACCCTAAGGAGTAATCCTCCTTAATCCCCGCATCGATAAGGGCTTCAAAAGTGGAAGGAAACTGAAATTTGAGGTAATGTTGTCTTGATTTGGTGATGAGGTTCCCCCATTGTTCTTCCAGCTTCTGTTTCTCTTTACGGATTAATTCTGTCCTTTCACTGGAATGGTATGAAGGATGAATGCCGATATCTGAAAAGGAACTCAACTGTTCCAGCAGTTGCTTAAAAGCGTGACTATCAGGGTCAATATTGCGGTCGTAGCGAGAAAGTGGAGCTGTCAGCACAAAATGGACCGGTTTGTGCCCCTCGGTAGCAGCTAACTGCCGGTGCAGTTCAAATCGGTCGTAAGGATCTTGTACGGGTAAATTTAGCATCCCCCTGATTTGTTTTATTCCATGATGAAAACGGAAAAAAATAAACGACTTAGCCATAGCTCCCAGCAGACGGAAACCCCTTCTGCCCCGATAGAGGTAAGCGATATCCACATCGAAGGTAGTAAGCGGCTGATAGGGTAGAGTAATGGGTTGAAAATCAGGGGAATACTCCTTAATTTTGTCAGCTAACGCCAAACTCAAAATATTCACCATCGGCTTGCGGTGCCATCCCAAGCGATAACTCACGGAGTCGCTCACTTTAAAACGCCCATGCTGATCTTGAGATGCTTTGTTGGTGTACTCTTCATATCGTGTAAGCAGATAAAAAGAGATTGCCAAAGGATCGACAGGGAAAACCCCTTGCTCAGTAGGAAAGAAAAGCGTGTACTCCTTCCAGGGCGTAGGCTCGATGGTTTGCGCAACTAAATCTTCTTCAAAAAGGAGAGGATGCGCCTGAATCCACAAGTTATTTTCAATCGGTGGTTCTTCAGGAGAGTAGCAAAAGCGGGGTCCGCTACAGGCTTTGTATTCCTCAATGTTTTCGGTAATCAGGAAGGGAACACCTAAGATCTTTTCCAACATGATATGGAGCGTGTATTCCAGTCTGGGACTTTTTTGCGGTGTCCATATCAAAATTGTACTCATACCAATTCTCCGATTAGCGTACCGGCGGTACATTTGGTGATTAGAACGGTTACGTAATCTCCAACCTGAACCTCTTTTCTGGGGAAAACGCAAACTTTGTTTTGGCTGTTTCGTCCAAACATCTTCAAATCGGATCTTTTTGATACTCCCTCAACCAACACTTCAAATGTTTTACCCACATCCTGCTGATTACTTTGTAGTGAGAGTTCCTGTTGCAAAGCGATAATCTCTTCCAATCGTCTCTTTTTAACCGCATCGGGAACATCGTCAATCATGGTCTCAGCAGCCTTAGTGCCTCCTCTGACAGAGTATCTAAACATGAAAGCGGAACTGTAATGCACCTCTTTCATGATCGACAAGGTATCTTGATGATCTTCTTCAGTTTCACCGCAAAAACCGGACAAAATATCGGTAGATAGTGCACAATCGGGGATTAACCGCTTAATTGTAGCGATCCGTTCTAAGTAATATTCGCGGTCATAAACGCGGTTCATCCTTTTCAGCACGGCAGAACTTCCCGATTGTACCGGAAGGTGAATATATTTGCAAATATTGGGATAATCTGCGATGGTTTGAATCAGTTTATCGGAGATATCTTTAGGGTGCGAAGTGGCAAAGCGAACTCTCAAAAGGGGAGATATTTGCGCTATGGCAGCCATTAAATCGGCAAAATCGAAATTTTTCTCTCCCTCTTTCCAGCGGTAGGAGTTTACATTTTGTCCTAACAGCGTAACTTCTCTATACCCTTTTCCCAGCAGATTGCGACACTCTTCCATGATCGATTCCGGGTCACGACTTCTTTCTCTGCCGCGAGTGTAAGGCACAACGCAGTAAGAACAGAAGTTGTTACAGCCTCGCATAATCGGAATAAATGCGGAAACGCCATTGTCGTTATAGCGTGTGGGAATAATTTCACTGTAAGTCTCCTCTTCTGACAACAGCAGATTGAAGGATGGTTCTCCTTGAGTAGCACCTTCAATGAGTTGAGGCAGAGAACGATAGGCATCCGGACCGGCGATAAAATCGAGAGCTTCCTCCTGTTCCAATAAATCTTCTTTGATCCGTTCAGCCATGCAGCCCAACAACCCTATCAGCAGTTGCGGATTCTTTTTTTTGAGCGATTTAAGCTCTCGCAATCTTTTTCTGATTCGCTGTTCGGCATTATCCCTGACTGAGCAGGTGTTCAGCAACACCAAGTCCGATTCTCTGGAATTGTCAGTGATTTCGTACTGATTTGACAGGATTGAAGCCACAATCTCACTGTCAGCAATATTCATCTGACAGCCGTATGTTTCAATATAAAGTTTTTTCATAAAAACTACTTGATCAAGAATGGGAATTTGTCAAAATTCTTCAATGCAATACTGGTTCCACGGGCAACGGCTCTCAATGGATCCTCTGCAACATGAATTTTTAATCTGGTTTTTTTAGCCAATCTCTTGTCCAATCCTCTTAACAAGGAACCACCACCGGCGAGATAGATCCCGGTTTTATAAATATCCGCAGAAAGAGCCGGAGGTGTTAACTCAAGCGCATTGATTACGGAAGCTTCAATTTTTGTAATCGAATCATTCAACGCCTGGGCAATTTCACGATAGTTTACTTTCACTGACTTGGGAATTCCCAATAGTAAGTCTCTACCATATGCTTCATAATCTTCCGGTGGATTATCCAAATCTTCAATCGCAGCACCCACATTGGTCTTAATCTCTTCCGCCATCGATTCACTCACGTAAATATTATGTTTTTTACGCATATACTCAATGATATCCTCATTGAAATCATCCCCGGCAGTTTTAATCGATTTTTGGGTCACGATACCACCCAAAGCGATCACGGCAATCTCACTGGTACCGCCACCGATATCCACAATCATGTTACCGTTGGCATCCAGTACGTCGATTCCGATTCCGACAGCCGCTGCCATAGGCTCATGAATCAATCTTACCTCTTTCGCTCCCGATTGTTCGGCAGAGTCTCTTACTGCACGCTCTTCCACTTCAGTGATGCCTGAAGGAATACAGATTACCATTTTGAGAGCCGGAGGAAACAAAATTCCGCGGGTTCCGGTCATCTTGATAAACTCGCGCAACATCATCTCTGTAGACTGGAAATCAGCAATAACACCATCTTTCAATGGACGAATAGTTAAAATATTCTCGTGGGTTCTACCATGCATCATCAGCGCCTTTTTACCTACTGCCATGACTCGTTTGGTATTGCGTTCTACAGCAATAATTGATGGTTCATCAACTACAACTTTATCATTATGTAAAATTACAGTATTGGCTGTGCCTAAGTCGATAGCGATCTCTTTGGTAAATAATGACAAAAAACCCATGGTAATAAATTTAACCCGCAAAGATACAAAAATTTGTCTAAGTTACCCCCATTTATTGCAACTTTTTTTCTATTTTTGCAAAAAATAGTTTCTTATGAAAACCTGGACTCTTTTTTTACTCCTTTTACTGAGCGGTGGAGTTGCTTTTTCTCAGTCGAATATCACTTATGATTTAGAGACGGGATTGCCGGAATTATTGGATTTAAATCAGGCTGCCTGGGAAAAAGTTAAAAAGATTGATGGCTATCGAATTCAAATTATCTCACTTTCCGGAACCAATTCCAAGATAATGGCTGAAAAAATGCAGACAGAATTCAATCAGAAATTTCCTAAGATGACATCCTATGTTACCTATTTTGAGCCTAATTTCCGTCTGAGAGTAGGAGATTTCAGAACTAAACTGGATGCCTATAGGTTTTATCAACAAATCATTGCCACCTATCCCGGTGCCTTTATAATCAGAGATAAAATCGAATATCTGTTCCGGTAAGTTTTACCTATTTTGCAATTTCCAGAACTGCTTTTTCAATGCGTTTTGCGGTTTCCTGAACTCCGATGAACTCTATAATTTCAAAAAGATCAACCCCTTTAGTGTCTCCGACTAAAGAGAGCCTTAAACAGTTCATAATCTGCCCCATATTGAGTTGCTGATCCTGAATATATTGAGTTACAACGGTATGCAGATGCTCTTTTTCAGATGAAGTCGCGGTTAGTAACAGTTGCCGAATCGCTTGAAGATGTTCAGCCGTATTTTCTTTCCATCTTTTCTTGATTACATCAGGGTTGTACTCAGTTGGTGCAACGAAAAAATAGTGCACTTGCTCCCACCATTCGGTCATAAAATAAACCCGCTCCTTAACCAAGGAGATCACTTTCAGTACCTGTTCTTCGGATGCTTCTATTTCTTTTTCTTTAAGAATTAAAAAAAGGGGGGAGGCAAGCTGTTCCTCTTCGCAAAGCTGTATGTAATGATGGTTAAACCATCGCGCCTTATCCAAATCGAATTTGGCTCCGGACTTGCTAACCTTATCCAACGAGAATTGCTCAATCAATTCCTCCATGCTCATCACCTCCTGATCATTACCGGGATTCCAGCCCAATAGCGCTAACATATTGATCACCGCTTCAGGAAGATAGCCGCTTTCACGATATCCGGATGAAATCTCCTGAGTCATAGGATCTTTCCACTCCAGCGGGAAAACCGGGAATCCCAAACGATCGCCGTCGCGTTTGCTGAGTTTTCCATTGCCGTCAGGTTTTAAAAGGAGCGGTAAGTGTGCAAATTGGGGAGCTTCCCACTCAAAAGCACGATACAGCATCACATGTAAAGGAGCTGATGGGAGCCACTCTTCTCCTCGAATCACATGCGTAATCTCCATGAGGTGATCGTCTACTATGTTCGCAAGGTGATACGTAGGCAATCCATCCGATTTGAACAACACTTTGTCATCCAAAATACGGGTGTTGATAACCACTTCGCCACGGATGAGGTCATTTACAGTAATATCTTGATTTTCTTGATGTTTAAAACGAATTACATAATCTCCTTTGAGTCTTTCTTCAACCTCTTCGGGTGATAATGTAAGAGAATTACACAAAGAACCTCTGGTTTGGGTATCATATTGGAATGTGGATTTTTGCGCTTCCTCCTCTTTTCTTCTTTGCTCCAGTTCTTGCGGAGTATCAAAGGCGTAGTATGCCCAACCGCGTTGGATCAGAAGATCAGCGAACTCCCGATAGAGCTCCATCCGTTCTGATTGCTTGTAAGGAGCGTGGGGACCACCCACATGCACTCCCTCATCAAATTCAATTCCTAACCAATCGAAGGCTTCAATAATATACTCTTCGGCACCCGGTACAAAGCGGGTCTGATCAGTATCTTCGATACGAAGGAGCAACTTGCCGTTGTGTTTTTTGGCAAAAAGATAGTTGTACAAACAAGTTCTAACACCACCAATATGCAAAGGACCGGTGGGACTGGGAGCAAAACGTACTCTAACCATAGTATAGTGTAATTTTATCGATGAAATTATAGATTAAACGGAGCTTGATACTTGATGGTCGCTCCAATAACGCGATTATTGTCGTTGGGGTCAGTGATGAAATTTAGTACCTGAAAACGGGCATAAACCCCGTCAGAGTTCCAATCTCTCACGATATAGCTATTTCCTGGTACGATGGGCAAAATGGTACTCCATCCATAACGTGGCAAACTCCTGATCTGACGTAAAGTTACATTTCCAACGTTGTTGATATCAACACCATAAGTAATAAATGAACCCCCTTGAACAGTTAAATAATGGATGTGATCGACATAAGGATCATATTCAAAAATGGAGTTGAAATATAAAAATTGTCCCTCAACGATATCTAAAGTAATGGTTCCTCTTGGATCCTCATTGGGATCAACATCTTCGCAACCGGCGAATGAAAGCGCAACAATCAGAATAAAAAATAGCTTTTTCATGGGTGTTTGATTTTCAACCTACAAAAATACAAAAGATTTCGGATTTTGGATTTATTTCTTCTTATTTTTTATTTGGAAATTTAAATAATTGGGGGGCAGGAAAGGTCTCGCTATTTTGATATTCTATTTCCCCACTCTGGGAAACATCCGAAATTAAAAAAGTTGTATATTTGCGCTTGTGAAATAAAAAGATTCCTGTGCAAAATGGTGCAAACAAAGAACTTATCAATGAGATATTTATTTTTTATTTTTATAATTATTTCTTCATCGTTAGTTGCACAAGAAAACAAGGGTGTTCGCTATCAATTACTGGATATTCATAAAATGTCTGATTTTAATTATCAGGGTATTGATTCTCTGGATCATAGTTCAAAAGCCGGTATTTGGCTTCTAGATCATGTATTTAATGTAGTTGATGGTGATTACACAGTTTATCGGTTTATTAATCATGATAGAGGTGTTCTTTTTGATGATAGCGATACGATGGATATATACAATTTAATTATTCTCAAAACAGACGAAAACAACTTAATAATTGATGGGTTCCACTATTCATTGACCAATCCGGAAATGCCACTCACATGTAAATTGTACAGAATCACTCGCCAACACAAAATGAGTAAAAATATTGATATTCGAGCATTACTATTTAAACGCAAACAATTTTTGATCAACAAAGAGGATGACATCTGTGATTCTACCGATTTGTTTTTTGATGCAGATATCATTTTGGATTGGAATATTTTCGAATTTTAAATTTGGCCAAGCTCTGTTGTATCAGAGAAATCAACCTTCATTATATTCTACAAAATACGCAAGATTCCGTAATTCGTAATTGGATTCATTCCGCCTTCCGCCCTCCGCCTTCCGCCTTTTTTACAACTGTGTATTTATTGTCAAATTCGTCCCTGTTTTCCCTTTTGTACAAGCTGATCAATCAGCTCTGCGCCTTTTTGAGAAGCGCCGCCCGAGCCCAGTTTGGTTTTTAATTCCCGGTATTGCTCCAGCATACCCTCTCTCTTTTCTCCATTTTTTAAGATGAGTTTGAGCTCTTTTATTAATCTGTCAGGATTCAAATCGTGCTGAATCAATTCGGTAACTACAGGTTGATCCAAAATTAAATTAACCAAAGAGATATATTTCAGATCCTTTCCAACCACTCTTTTGGCGATGGAGTAGGAGATCGCATTGCCCTTATAACAAACAACTTGTGGAGTATTGAGAAGTGCGGTTTCCAAGGTGGCTGTTCCGGAAGTAACCAGCGCTGCTTCCGCATGGTGGATTAAGGGGTAGGTGTCGCCTTCAACCAGTTTGATATCCCGATTTCCAATCAGTTTTTGATATAAGGAGAGCGGTTGCCATGCTACTTTGGAAATCACAAATTGATACTCAGGAAATTGATCGATAATAGATACCATAATAGGTAAAATATGAGTCAGTTCCTGCTTTCTGCTTCCGGGAATTAAGGCAATGATGGGGCGCTCATCCAGTTGATACTGCTGTTTGAAATCAGCCAGGGAAACCATTTGAGGCGTTTTATCCTGAATAACATCCAACAGGGGATGCCCAATGTAGGCAACATCGTATTGATAACGTGCATAAAACTCTTTCTCAAAAGGCAAAATGGAAAACAACAGGTCGACATCTCTTTTGATCTGAAACACTCTCTTTTTCTTCCATGCCCACACGGAAGGGGAGACATAATGCACCACTTTGAACCCATTTTCACGGGCAAATTTCGCCATTTTTAGATTGAAACCGGGATAATCAATAAAAATAACGACATCCGGTTCGTACAAAAGCATATCAACTTTACAGATGGAGAAATTTTTAAGAATTGTTCTGAGATTGACCAAAACCTCCCAAAAACCCATGAAAGCCAGTTCTTTGTAATGCTTGATCACCTCTCCACCTTGCGCTTCCATAAGGTCGCCTCCCCAGACTAAAAAGTCCGCTTCAGGGTCATTTTTCTTAATTTCAGCCATTAAATAGGATCCTAACAGATCTCCGGATGCTTCTCCGGCAATGATATAATATTTCATGAGCTTTATTTTCTAACAGTACTTTTAATTACGATTTCTGAGTCTTTATTTTTCCTTTTTTCCTGTGCAATCGATATGCTGACATTCAAGTCATAACCGATTAATACGATAACACAACTCCAGTTTATCCAGATCAGAATTAACAATATCGCCCCAATAGATCCATAAACCGCGTTGTAAGAAGAAAAGTTGGCAAAATAGAAATTAATCCCTTTCAATAAAACGACCAGCATAATGGCTGAAAATGTAGCTCCGGCGGAAAAAAACCGGAAAAACTCTTTCTTGTAGGGCGCAAAATAGAAAAGGGCTGACAATAGTAGGTACATCAGCGTAAAAAGTGAAAGCCACTTGACGACGGCAACTAAGTATGTGTACCACCCGCTGTTAGGTCCAATCAAATTACCTATTCGGTAGTATAAAATGGAGGTGGCAACAAAAACGGCACAGGCTGCTATAATAATAATGAGGAAAACAATCACCATCACCATACTGACCAGCAACTGTTTAAAAAAGGAGCGCTTTTCCATATCAAAATAGCTGATATTCAATGTGGTAATGATTGAATTCACACTTAAAAAAGAGAGGTACAATCCCAAACCGATTGAAAGATAAAGAATCGCACTGTTTTGTTGTAAAATAAGAGTGTGAATTAAATCGATGATGGTGGTCCACAAGTAGGGTGGTGTTAGCGATTGGATAATGTCGAGCAACTTGAGTTGAATCGATGGTCCCATGAATGAGATGGTGGCAATCAGGGTCATCAACATGGGGATTGCTGATGCAAATATGTAATAAGTCATGGCTGCTGCGCGCTGAAATAGAATGCCCCTAAAAAGGGATTCTAAAAAGAAACGCATCACATCCCAAAAAGGCACTCCTTGAAACCCGGGGAGAATTAACTTTTTTAAAGTTTTGGAAACCTTTTGAATAAAAGGTTTTCGATAGAACTGAATTATTTTTCTCCGGGTTTTAAAGGAGTAAAAGGGTCCTTTTTCCATTTTATTGGATAAATTTTAAACTCAAATCGATACTTTTAATCTGATGTGTTAAGGCTCCGATAGAAATGAAGTCTACACCTGTTTCGGCGTACTCTCTCACATTTTTCAGTGTTATACCTCCGGAGGCTTCAGTTTCGACTCTTTTGTTGATCAGTTGAATCGCTTCTTTCATCCTCTCAGGGGTGAAATTGTCCAACATGATGCGGTCGACACCGCCATGGTTTAACACTCTTTGTACCTCTTCCAAGGAACGGGTTTCAACCTCAATCTGGAGTTGTAAGTTGTTCTTTTTGAGATAATCTTTAGCTTTATCTATTGCTTTTTCGATGGATCCGGCAAAGTCGATATGGTTATCCTTTAACATGATCATATCAAACAATCCAAATCGATGGTTTTGTGCTCCACCAACGCTGACAGCATATTTCTCAACAAATCTTAATCCCGGAGTTGTTTTGCGTGTATCTAAAATGATGGCACCGGTTCCGCTGATTGCATCTACATATTTTCGGGTGTTAGTGGCAATTCCACTCATGAGCTGCAAAAAGTTTAGCAGGGTGCGTTCTGCTGTTAGCATGTTTCGTGCCGCTCCTTTCAACCGAAAAACAATATCACCGACAGCGATCCTGTCTCCATCGGAAAAATAGGTTTCCATACTGATTTTGGGGTCAACCTGGCGAATAACCTCTTTAGCGAGGTCAATACCACAAAGGATCCCGGGTTCTTTAACTAATAGTTTCATTTCTCCCTGAATGGTAGGGTCAATAGATGCAAGAGAGGAGTGGTCTCCCGATCCAATATCTTCTGCTAAAGCTTGCTTAACAATGGTTTCAAAATTGTTTTTCATTTTATAATTTTGATTTCAGGTGTGGTGATAATGTTACTGTGGTTTAATGCGCGATCTACGATATAGAACTCAAATCGGATGGTGTCATAAATGGAGGTGATATTGTTGATAAATAACTCAATCTCAATATGACCATTGATCGATTCCGGAGGGCGATTGCTCAATCTTGGAATGCGGGCATGCTGTTCAGCCGGAAGATCTACTCTGACAAAGGTTCCATTTTGTTTTTCGTAATAATGAATGAAAAAATTATAGTAATAGATGGAAGAAGTGTCAAAAGGAGGGCGTAAATCATCCCCCTCACTGTTCAATCCTATGTCACCGTCTCCATCCTCAAAGTAGAAAATTAACATGCCCTTGTCGTCACTTCCGGACGTATTGGGGATTTTTTCCAAACTCACAAACTCAATTCGTGGTATAACGCTATATTTCTCTTCCGGGATACAACTCCAAAAGAGAAGGGCTACCAACAAAAAGAGTATGCATTTTTTCATTGTTATTCAATTTGCATATAGTGCTGCGTAACCCGAATGGTATCAACTGCTTCTTTAACATCGTGAACACGAATGATATGCGCACCCTTTTGAACTGCAAGACAGTTCAGTGTGATGGTTCCCGCCAGCATCTGATCCGGTGTGCTATCCAATAAATGATACAGCATCGATTTGCGAGAAATACCGACTAATAAAGGTAACTCAAGTGCATGTAACAGATCCAGATGCTTCATCAAAAAGTAGCTTTGATCTACCGGTTTTCCAAATCCGAAGCCGGGGTCAAGAATGATATCATTCACGTTTTCAGCCTTCAATTTTTCAATCTGATTGGCAAAAAAGGTGAGCATATCGGGAATCAGATCTTCATTTTCTAAAGGTTTCTCTCGGTTGTAATGGGTTAAACAGTAGGGAACTTGTAGTTTCCCCATTGTTTTAAACATATCGGGATCAATTCCTCCGGAAATATCGTTAATCAAGACTGCACCCTCTGATACTGCCATTTCTGCAATACGAGCGCGGAATGTATCAATGGAAACCCGGACTTCAGGGAAATGGGAGATAATCAGCTTGAGATATTTCTTGATCTGCATAAATTCGGTTTCCGCATCCAGAGGAGTATGATTGGGGCGGGTTGATACAGCACCTAAGTCAATGAAAGTGGCTCCCTCAGATAAATGTTGTTCCACCCTTTGCAGAGTGGAACGATCATCATTAACACGACTTTTCCAATAGAAAGAGTCGTCAGTACAATTCACAATACCCATCACGATGGGTGTTTTCAGTGATATAGGTTCTCCCTTTATATTGAGATACATAACTTTATGGATTAATCTATAAAATTACTTTTCGTCAGGTGCAGCAATATTGGTTCCGCAATCGTCAACAATCATGCGATACCATCTGTCCGGATATCTGGGTTGTTTGGGGAATACAACTTGTGGATTTCTATCTCCTTCAGTTTTGAACTGTCCATGCTCCTCAACTTTAACATTTCCATCATGGTACTTAACCAATAGGTATTCAAAAAGTCTATTCCACTCATCCACAACCTGTTGAGCCACTTGATTAGAGTAGTTTGTAATTTGAGCTACGCCTGCTACTTCATCCTTCTCAAGTAATGCAGCCCATTCTTTTTCTTTAGAAGCGATATCTTGAATGGTTCCCAACTCCCATTTATCCTGTTTTTCTCTTACATGAACAATCATGTCACTATAACGGGTATACACAAAGTTACTCACTTTGGTAAATGTCCAAAATGCTGAAGTAGGAGAGTACTCAGCCATTGATCCGTTGCCAACACGATAGGGCATAGGAACTTTGTTGATTCCGGCAAACATAGGCACATAGCATGTCATACCTACATCGTCAACGCTAAACCAAAGGATTCCACCCACTTTATCTGGCAACCAACTGCGTGTTTGAGCTACAAAAGAAAATCCTGTTTGTTGAGTTGCTGTCGCTCTTTCATGGATGTAGTTTTTGCCGTCTAATGACCAGGTCATCGGTCTCCATCTGTAAGGACAAGAGTATGGACCGGCACCCAAATCTTTGGTCATATCCATAGAAGTGCCTTCATAGTGGTCTCTCATGTAATCCATCATGTCTCTAACACTTATTTTTTTAACCGGTTTAATCCACAAAGGCATTTTCTCTTTGCTCTCTAAGTCTTCACCGCGGGCATATTTTTCGTAAGGTCTGGCTAATTCAGGATTAACTCTGTAAAAGAAAGCCCAAACACGTGCTTCACAAGCACGGGCAGCACCAAAATCAAGTGGAGCATAAGTGTGAGCAAAACTGAAATCTTCATCTTTCCCTTGGGTTGGATATAAACCTGCTAATTTTGCAAAGGAGATAACGTCGTGAGAATAAACTGTTTCTACTTCAGGATTGAAGACTTTTTGAAGTTCTTTGTTGGTAATTGATGTTTTTCCATTGGCAATAGGGAATGTAGTGATACGAGCCTGGTTAGCGTGACCGGAAACATAACCGTCCGGAATACGACGTGCTACCCATACTGCACCTTTTGTCCATCCTTTGAGCGTTCTGCCTTTGGCATCTTTCATTTCTTCTCCTTTACTAATCAATTCAAAGATCCAGGCTTCATGTGGATCAATGATAGAAAGCGATTCACCACTGCTGGCATAACCGTAATTGTCTAGAAGTTCACTGATTACTTTGATCGCTTCACGAGCATTTTTAGCTCTTTGTAAAGTGATATAAATCAATGAGCCATAATCAATGAGTCCATTGGGTTTGTCAAGTTGTTTTAACCCACCATAGGTGGTCTCTGAAATAGCCAACTGATGTTCATTCATGTTTCCCACCACTTGGTAAGTGTGTGCAACTTGAGGTATTTGTCCCATATAGTTTCCGGAATCCCACTCAACAACATCCATCATGGAACCGGCAGGATGATCCTGAGCAGGCCAAAAATAAAGTTCACCATATAATGTGTGTGAATCGGCTGAATAGGTCACAAAGCAAGAACCATCCTGACTCGCACCCTTAGTTACAATAAAATTAGTACAAGCACTGAGAGAGTACGTGAATACCCCAATAGTGAAAAGTGCTAAGGTTAAAAAAGTTTTTTTCATACAAAGATTTAATTTAAATGATTAAACGAACCCGCAAAGTTACTACTTATTTTTTAATTACTCTACAGCCTTTTTACTCCTGATAATAACTTATTGAAAGTAAAGAAAATAGAAAGTAAAATTAAGAATTGGTTAATTTTTTTGTTTTTAATAAAAAAGGTGAAGGAATACTAAAAAATGTTAATATTTTTTACTAACTTTGCACAAATTAACAACAAATTAATATGACAAAATCAATTTACAGCAAATCTAAGATAAAAGGGTTGGAGGATTATGTTCAAATTACACCTGATAACCAAAGAACAGGCTCTTTTGAGAAAGTTCCAACTTGTATTTTCGATAATAATAAACTGATAGCAGAGGCGGTTGCCTTTGAAATAGCCTCGTTAATTCGTGCAAAACAGAAACAAAACAAACCGGCAGTACTTGGGTTGGCAACAGGGTCAACACCCATCACTGTTTACGCTGAATTAGTGCGTTTGCATCGGGAAGAAGGATTGAGTTTCAAAAATGTGATCACTTTCAATTTGGATGAATATTATCCCATGTCATCAAACTCTCAACAGAGCTATGTGCACTTCATGAATGAACATCTCTTTGATCATGTTGATATTCCAAGAGAGAATATCAACATCCCTAATGGAATGCTTAAAAGAGAAGAGATATCAGATTATTGTGCAGCTTATGACAGAAAAATTGAACAAGTAGGCGGTATTGATATACAAATTTTGGGAATTGGAAGAACCGGTCATATTGGGTTCAACGAGCCCGGTTCTGAGATGAACTCTCCAACTCGCTTGATTGCGTTGGATTACGTGACAATTACTGATGCTGCATCTAACTTTTATGGAGAAGAGCATGTGCCAACGCGTGCGATTACCATGGGAATTTCAACAATTTTGAAATCCAAACGAATTATTTTGATTGCATTGGGAGAAGGTAAAGCCAATGTTATTCAAAGGACGGTTGAAGGAGAGATCTCTTCTGAGGTTCCGGCTACATTCTTACAACATCATGACAATACGATTGTTGTTCTGGATCAACCTTCGGCATCGGAGTTAACAAGAATTAAAACTCCGTGGTTAACCGATATTTGTGATTGGAAAGATCCACGATTGATGAGAAGAGCGGTAGTTTGGTTGTGTCAAAAGTTGGAAAAACCGATTCTGAAACTTACAGACCGTGATTATCGTGCATATGGAATGGGTGATTTAATTGCAGAAAGAGGTTCATCGAACAAAATCAATATTGAGGTATTTAATGGATTGCAAAAAACAATTACCGGCTGGCCGGGAGGTAAACCCAATGCGGATGATTCTTCCAGACCGGAAAGAGCACTTCCTTATCCCAAAAGGGTAGTGGTGTTCAGCCCGCATCCCGATGATGATGTGATCTCGATGGGGGGAACTCTGTCCAGATTGGTAGAACAAGGGCATGAGGTACATGTGGTATATCAAACCTCAGGTGCCATTGCTGTACATGATGATGATGTAATCAGATATATTGATTTTGCTGCCCACTTTAATGAGAGAAATCAATTTGTACATGAGGATTCAAGTCACTTATTCAAACAAATAAAATCGGATATTGCCAGGAAAAAACCGGGTGATGCGGATACAGAAGCGATCAGGAACGTGAAATTGTTGATCAGACAGGGTGAAGCAGAAGCAGCTTGTCGATTTTTGAATATTCCCCGAAAGAATGCTCACTTTTTAGAGATGCCTTTCTATGATACGGGAAGAGCTGCCAAAAAACCGCTTTCTGATCAGGATATCAAGCTGATTATCGATATTTTAACAAAAGTTCAACCGCATCAGATTTATGCTGCCGGTGACCTTTCCGATCCGCATGGTACACACCGCGTGTGTCTGGAAGCCGTTTTAAAAGCATTGGATCAGTTGCAGAATGAATCCTGGATGCTTGATTGTCGCATATGGTTTTACAGAGGCGCATGGCAAGAGTGGGATGTGGGAGATATCGATATGGCCGTACCAATCAGTCCCGATGAGCTAGTTGTAAAACGAAAAGCAATCTTCAAACATCAATCTCAAAAAGATAAGGCATTGTTCCCTGGATCGGATGAAAGAGAGTTTTGGCAAAGGTCAGAAGATAGAAACAGAGCTACGGCAAAATTGTATAATCTGGTAGGTATGGCCGAGTACGAAGCCATCGAAGCCTTTGTCAGATGGAAATAAGGACAATTTCAACCTAGCCCAACGTTTTATAGTTAGATTGGTTGTAGAGACAGGGCACAAGAGGTTCAAGTTACCGAGTGGGGAAATAGAATGACAAAAAAGGGGCGGATGTTCTGCCCCCCAATTATTTAAAATACCAAATAAGAAATAAGAAGTAAGAAATAAAGTCGAAAGTAAAAAGGCGAAAGTCGAAATCTGGGTTTTTGTGTATATAAAATACAATTTATTGACAATCAGAATAATATAAAAAATCAAATAAATAAATTCTACCTTCTACCTTCTTCCTTCTACCTTGTAAAAGCGTAATTCGTAATTCGTAATTGATTTCCGAAATCCGAAATCCGAAATCAAAAAAAATCCCCTGACAATCAGTGATCGCAGAGGATTTTTGTTCACATAAAAAAGTAACTATGAACTTATATATTGGAAGAGTTAATGGTTTCTGTTTGTAAATTTTTTCTCTTTAACTGCCAGCATAGGGCACATCATTCTCTCCGTCATCATTGTAATAGTCAAATACTGTCCAATTTTTATCGGTTGCAATATTTACTTGCTCTTCAGTACACACGTTACTTTCATTGTATTGGGAGTTTGTTGCTATCACCCATATTTTGACATTATCTTCCGTCTTATGTTGGGGTAGTGACATCATCAGGCTTGTCATAGCTTCTCCGTTAATATCGTTTTCATAACAATACAAATTCCTTAAATATGGATTTTTACTAACGTCTAACGATTTAACGACAAAGTTTCCCGAACAGTCAAGTATTGTGACTTTACCGTAGATAGTAATGGTTGAAGAACCAATTTCATAGCGTTTTCCTTCACCAAATTTAACATTGTTTTCACCGTTGTCTTTTTTTCCGTTGTTGTTCAGGTCAATCCATATGCCCTCTCTGTCAGGAATCAAAGCATCTATGTACAGATAGATATCATGTCCGGCGGTCATTCCGGTCAAAATTGTCATTGAATACTTTTTTGATACATCATTATTTTCTTCATCTTTATTGCAACTCACGGCAATAATCATCGTGAGGGCAAGTAATATTTTAATTGTTGTTTTCATAATCCTCATTTTAAATTGTTTGCTTATTATACTTTTTTTAAGGTATTATATTAAAGCAAGTTGCGTTTTTTACAACTGCTGAGTTGTATTATTTCACAATAATTTTAGCATTAAATTCTGTTCCTTTATCTGTATTTAGCTTGATGAGGTACATGCCTGCGGGCAAAGTAGAAATATCGTGATTGATCTCTGTACCGGTAAACTCGAATGCAGTCACTTCCGCACCCAGCATATTGTACATACGAACTAAGTAAGTTCCCTCTTCATTCATGCGTAAAGTGATGTTATCAGTGGCAGGATTAGGGAAAACTTTTAACTCACCATCCACAACTGTCTCCTCCACACCTACAGTACTCCATTCAGCATCGAAAACCAATCGGGTACTACCACCTCCATATAGTTCCATTGCAAAGCAAGCTTGTGTCCGGACAGGGTTAATATCTACAACAGGGCTATAATAGCTATGATATGTTGAAGATAAAGAAGAAACATCAGCTACATAATCCCATTCATTGTCTCCCAGCGCATCGGTATAATGTTGTACCTTATAAATGATAGTTACACCATCATCATTCCATTTTTTGTAAACGAGTAGGTAGTGGTTATAGGTCTTATCGTATGCTAAGTCGGCTTGTGTTTCGTCATAATTAGAACTGCTTGCCCCATACCAGTAATCTATATTATCCAGAGTGTGATCACTAAGACTGTAACCACTTTCAGGATAAATTTTTACAATATCCCAGTCATTTCCACCATATAAATTTGAGTAAACAATCATGAAATTGTATTGCTCATCCAGGGTGTTGTTGCACAACCATTGAATTTTTGGATCTATGGCTTCACTGGTGGATGAATATTTTTTATTCACTTGCAGTACATTTGTAAGACTTGTTCCATCAGCTTTAGCTGCTACAAAGCCGATATTTTTTTCACTATCTTTATCCATTTCGAATACAATGCCTACTTTAGGATAATAATAATGCTCATTTGCTTGCCCGATAGAGACGTCAATCAGACCAAATTCTGAATTTTCTTTAGAGTACAATATTTCAGAGCTAAAAGTAGTACCACCGTCTGTAGAATAAACATAATCTATATACCCTTCATTATACCAATTAGAACTGGCAGCAAAACCGATCACAAATGGTGACCAAACATATTCCGGCGAGCGGGCATTGGTAGATATGGCAACATCGTGGTTTACGGTATTACCATAACTATAGCTGTGTACAATAACTCCATTACTTCCATCGGCGTCCATTTTCATTAAACTCACTTGTGCGGTTCCTGTTGTTGTGTTATTATCCGCAAACACATACCAAAGATTCATGTTTGACGGATTGTCACCGGTAACTACGATATCGCGTCCTCCTTGTTCACTACCCGAAGGGGTAATACCATGCATGATTTGACTGAAAGTTGCGCCCCCATTTGTTGAACGATAGATTCTTGTTTCATCTTGACCAGACCCATATTTGTTCATCAGCACGTAGATCCAACCATTATCGGCTACTGAAATTTTAGGTTTGATCCAATAGTTAGAACTGCATTCATGTAATAGTATATCATCACCAAACTTTTGAGCTCCGGCGGAAAAAGTGAACGCAAAAAGGGCAATCAATAAAAAGTATAAATTTTTTTTCATGATTCGTTGTTTAAATTATTAAATATTTATTTTGGTACAAATTTATACGGAATATTCGAGCGCATCAATCATATAAACATATGGTTTTTTTATAAAAAAAATAAAAAGGGGGGACAGGTCAGGAGGGGGGGTGAGATGCTTCATTTGCTCTTCTCTGTTATCCGGTTGCAAATTTACTACTTACAATGATCTTTTTCAATGATATGAATATATGGTTTTGTTAATAGTCGATAATTGACTTGGATGATTCTACCTCCGCAATCTTTGTTATAGGTTTTAGCTCATTGCTTTCACTGTTCTTTTAGTTTTCATAAGCAAACGCCGGACGAAATATATTTAAATTTTCATATTTGTCCGACGTAGCTCTAAAAAAAGAAAACAAAGGGTGGGGTTATATATTCATTTAGTTAAATTTACATTTGCATTGCTGTGTGATAATCAATTTTATTCGACATCTCTGATAGTCCAGAAATCAGCACAATTCTTACTCTTCAGATACGCATAAGGCATCCAGAAATGCCCGTTATCTCCCCATTCTTTTCCCCATGAGTTTCGAACAAGCAGCATTTTCTTTTCATCATCGTAACCAACGGCCATCACTGCATGACCACCCAGCATTTGTTCTCCTTTTTCCGGGATGGGCATGATGCCGGTATTGCGAACCTCTTCACTCATAAAACTGGAATACACTGAAAAACCAAATACAAACGGGTATCCTTCAGCAAGACATGCACGCATTTCGTCCAATACTATCGGAATACGCCAATATGATAATATTTGATGATCCAGAGCCAGATCGTAGCATTTTTGGGGAGGCTTCTGAGTAAATTTGGATCCGGGTTTACTGTTTGCTCTGTAAGGCCATTCCTTTTCAGGACAAACACCTTGTTTGTTCAACGACTTGACTCCATCTCTCAGATAAGCTCCACTATCAGAATATATTGTACCCAACATGACCCGTTCATTGTAATACAGGAAAAGCCTTGACAGTCTGAGGGTTTTCTTTTTGTTGAACTTTTTACTATATTCTATCGCTGCAATTAGTGCATTGGCAGTACAGCTACCCAAATTTCCCTGGTTGTAAATCGGAGGGCATTTTCTTCGGAGATCTACTTTTATCGGTAAGCATTTAATTAGTTTGAGAGGTGCTTCATAAACATAGTCTCTATCGTCCGGGATATCAGGAAGCCATCCTAGTTTAGGCATTCTGAATTTCCCTTTATTATTTTGTATTCTATTTTCACTCATCTCTTTTTTGTTTTACTATAACACTTAACTTGCAAACTTTGATTAGTTTAACGTTTTTCCCTCATTGCTGTTTCCTTGATGAATAGTCATTGATTCTCCTACAGCAATCAAACCAATTTTAACTTTAGGTTCACTTTAGGTGTTATTTCGCCACAAATTTAGACGGAATTGATGGATATATCAACCATATGAACATATGGTTTTTTTATGATTAAAAAAATAGGGGGGAGCGAGGAGGGGTTATACTAATCGTTCCTTAATCGCTTTAATAACAGCTTCAGATTTGGAATTTACTGCCAGTTTACGATAAATGCTGTTGATGTGACCACACACAGTACCAATGGAAATATTGCAATGGTCAGCAATCATTTTGTAGCTATCTCCGGCAACAAGGCGTTTCAGTACATCCAATTCACGATTGGAAAGGGTGTACTCGTTTTGAATTTTATTGTTAGGAGAAGTGAAAAATTGGAGTACTTTACGTGCTATTTCACTTGACATCGGTGAGCCGCCATTTACCAACTCAATAATCGATTCAATAATTTGAACAGCAGATGCCTTTTTGAGCAAATAACCGGTGGCGCCGGCACGAAGTGCATCGAAAATCTTGTCGCGGTCCTCAACGACGGTGAGCATCATTACGTTGATGTCAGGATATTTGTCTTTGACCAAACGGGTGGCATCAATACCGGAAAGGTAAGGCATCTCAATATCCATCAGGATCACATCGGGCATTTCCGATTCGCAATTTTCAAGAATATTGCGACAATCGGGATATGCCCCGGCAAAACGTAGTTGTTCCGAACCTTTCACCAGGAAGGAAAGAGTTTCGCGCAACGCATCATTGTCTTCGTAAATGGTAACCTTAATTTCTGATTTCATTTCTTTCCGGATTTACAATATATGAGAGCGCAGATATCTTTGTCAATCGATTGCAATAATAATACTTATGCTCTTTTTTCTCAATAATAGGAATATATGGTTTTGTTAAATTAATAATTGACATAAATTACTCTACATTAGCAATAAAAGTTATAACTGTTCCCTGACCAATATGAGATTGAACAATTACTTTTCCACCTACTTTTTCACCACGATATTTCATGTTGCGTAGTCCATTTCGTGTATTCTCCCGGGATGTGTCAAATCCTTTTCCGTTATCTTTTATCTTCATTTTTAAAACAGAATGAGAGAAAGAAAATTCAATTTTTGCCTCTGAACATTCGGAATATTTTGCCATGTTGTTTACTGCCTCTTTTGCAATTAAAAACAGATTTCGACGCATATCCATTGAAATTTTTAAAGATGTTACATTATCGGGAACAATAATGGATAACTTCACATCTAACGGCTCCAAAAGCGGTATGGCATATTCCCTTATACGCACTATAATGTTGTAAAAACTATCGTTTTGAGGATTGACAGACCAAATAATATCATCCATCGATTCGAGCATGTTTTTTGCATTTTTTCCTATTTTGCTAAGCATCTCTTCTGCATTGGGACTGTCATCCAGTCGGGATTGCAATAAATCGCTCATAATAGAGATGCTACTGAGTGTAGAGCCAATGTCGTCATGCAAATCAGATGCGATTTTTGTACGAATTTGCAGTTGCTTTTCCTTGTGCCTCTTTCGGTTTAGATGTAGAAGATAACCAATAGCTATGATTGCGATAGATGCCAGCGATATAAACCACCATGTTCTCCAAAAAGCTTGCTTTACTCTGAATTCAACCGATTTGTTGTATCCTAACCAAACACCTTTGTATGAAACATCTACTATAAAACGATATTTCCCCGGTTTTAAGTTGGTGTAACGGGCTTCCAGTATAGTAGTTGGCGAATTCCAGTCATTTTCCAAACCCTCTAGTTTGTACCGATAACGAACCTGGCTGTAATCCTCAAAACAGATTGCCGTGTAACCAAAAGTAATATTATTTCGATTGTACTTAACGGCACGCGGAGTTTCTCTTTTATAATAAGGATTCCAATCGAGAACCGGTTGACCGTTAATGCTGACTCTTTCAATAATTAAGTTCGATACACTGGATTGTGAATATTTTTCTATTTCATTGAGCCAGTTGACACCCACTTGTCCGGCACAAAAAACATTTCCGTATCGGTCAACCATGATTTTATTATCTCCGCTGATATTTGCCAACAAACCGTTCCGCTCGTCTGTCAACATAAAAGAATTGTCGTAGGGATTGAGGTATAGTAAACCGTTATTGACCATCCACAACCCGCCATGCTTGTCGGAAGTCATATGAAGTACGCTAAGATCTTTGAGCCCGTTGTCTGTTTGATATATCTCGAAATTGAATCTGTTTTTAACTTTTTCTTCAATCTTAATCAATCCTTGCCCTTCTACTGTGAGCCATATGCCATGGTTTGTATCTTTTACTATAGAATAGGTGTAACCGTCTCTGACTCCAATTGTTTGTAGTCTTAAAGGAATTTTACGTGAAAAAGTTTCTGTTATAGGATCAAATGTGCAAAAACAGGTACGGCTTCCAATCCAAATTCGTCCATATTGATCCTCTTCAATAGCTCTGAAATAAGTAGTACCGTATAATGAATTAAACTCTTTGGGATTATGTGTAAAATAATCTGCTTTTGTTCGTTGAGGATTGAGACGTATAATTCCCGAACTACTTGTTCCTAACCATAAGTTTTGTCTGCTGTCTTCGAATATTTTAAAAAAAGTGCCATTCCAAACAGTATTGGGCTTTCTGTAGGTGAGATAATATGGTTTTAAACTCTGACTTTGTTTGTCAATGTACCAAAGACCGCGATTCGAGGTGGCTACCCAGATAACTCCGTGACTATCCTTGAAAATATCGTTGGTGTTAAACATCTCTTCTTTGTCATTCTCAGGTTGGTAATAAGTCCATTCTTGAGTAGTACTATTCCAACAAGGTACACCGTAACTTTCCCAATATAATCCAAAATAGTATTCATCCGTTTCTTCATCGTGTAAAGTTGTCGATACCCAGTTATGAGAGAAAGGAATATCAAGAATTTGAAATTGCTTTGCTCTTAGGTTTTGTCTCCAGAGTCCATCTTTATTGCTTAACCAAAGTGCTCCATCTTTTAGTCGAAAAATACTCAGATTGGCTCTGTTAAGTACATCGTAAGTTTGTTTTTGATCAGGAGGTGATAACTTTTCACTGTTTTTATTAAAAATATAAAACCCTCTATCCCAGTCACATATCCATATTTCATCTTCGTTTTTGAGCATAAAATCATTGATTGCCCGAATTTTTTTCGTTGTATCTATTCGTTCGTCAAAATCGGGGTAGCTGAAGTTTTTCCAGGTCTCCGTTGCCATATCAAAACGGGGTATTCCGGAAATCCAGCACAAACACCACAAATAATCATCCTCTTGTCTGAATTTGTATACGGGAGGCTGGGAACGCCAAAAGGAAGCTTCCATGTTGGGATAGAATTTGTGGATTCCATTTCGCTTTTTGTCGAAACTGATTAACCCACATTCGGTACCTAACATTAACCAATTTTCATTTTTACTGTGTTGAATGATAGAGTATACCCTTTTTGCAAAAGCAGGATTTCCCTTCGGAATAGGTGGCGTTTTTAGATGATGATTGATGATGCCCGATAAATCGGATTTAAAACTATAAAGTCCGTTTAATGCTGCAATCCAAATAGTTCCATCTTTATCACGGTAAAACTGATTGATCCATTCAACCGATTTTCCATCCTGGTCTTTTGTCAGATTGGTTATTTTTTCGGTGCGAATATCCATCATTGAAATTCCACATTTGCCACCGATACACAAAATGGTGTCACCCAGCAGATAAAGCGAGAGCAAATCGGTGTCGACAATAGAATTGGTGTCTCCGGGAATATTACGGAAGATTTTAAAATCGTGTCCGTCGTAACGCATGAGTCCATGCTTGCCCGCCAACCATACAAAGCCACGAGCATCTTGCACTATGGCTAAAATATCACGGATAGGTTCATCTCCGGGTAGCCTGATTTCGTTGAAAACATATTCCTCAGTGCGTGGTTTGAGCGGTAATGTAAGGGTTTGAGCAATTGTAATGAAAGGAAACATGAGCAGAAGTAAAATTACTGCTGCTGCCAAGCGGAAAGGTTGCAACCTTCTCCCCCTAAGTTTTAACGCTCGGATAGGACATGTGTAAAACATGCTGCAAATATAGCTAACTTTTTTTTATTTTACAATAAATTTAGCACTAAAATCTTCTCCTGCCTTAGTGGTAAGTTTGACCAGGTATAGACCTGCAGGAAGTGTAGTGATGTCGTAACTGAACTCCGTACCGGTAAACGCAAAGACTGCTACCTCTTTACCAATCATATTAAATAAACTTACTGAGTATACATTTTCTTCCGACATGCGTAACATAATGTGGTCAGTAGCAGGATTAGGAGAAATGATCAACGCTCCATCTGCTACACCTTCCTCAACCCCCACAGTGCTCCATTCTGAATCGAAAAGTAATTGAGTAGTACCATTGCCAAATAGTTCATGTGCAAAGCAGACTTCTGTTCGGGTAGGGTCAATATCAATTACAGGGGAATAATAACGATAATCTCCCGTGGTGTTTAAAGAAACAAAGGCAGTGTGAGGAAATGCCTGATCTCCTACGGCATCAATATAGGATACTGTTCGATAATCTATCTTACTTTCATTCTCACTATTTTGAGTGAATACGAGTAGGTAGTTGTTATTGACTTTGTCGTATGTTATGTCGGCACACTCATCATTGGCAAAAGAAAAAGCGGCAGCAAAACTCCAGTTTAAATTATCCAACGTGTGAGCACTAAGATTATAACTGGGTCTTGGATAAACTCTTAAGACATCCCAATCTTCTTCACAATAATCATTATAAAAACTAGAGTAAATAATCATAAAGTTGTATGGCTCATTTAGGGTGTTGTTGCACAACCATTGAATGGCAGCCATGTATCATGGGGACTGCGCGCATTGGTGGATATGGCCACATCGTGATTTACAGTCTGATCAACACTATAACTGTATGCGATAGTTCCATTACTTCCATCAGCGTCCATTTTCATCAAATACACATTGGCATTTCCTGTCGCTGTGTTATTATCCGCATATACATACCAAATCTTAATGTTTGATTCACTATTACCTGTAACAACGAAATCGCGCCGCCTTGTGTATTGCCCGCGGGAATAACCTGATACATAATTTGCTGGAAAGTAACGCCTCCATCTGTGGAGCGATAAATCCTTGTTTCTGCACTACTTTCACTATATTTATTCATCATAACATAGATCCAGCCGTTGTCAGCAACCGAAATTTGGGGTTCTATCCTATATTCCGAATCGCATTCATGCAATAGGATGTCATCGGCAAATCTTTGAGCTTGTAAAGAAAAACTCAATGCAAATAGGAGAACTAATGAGAGATATAACTTTGCTTTCATGTTATTGATCTGTAATTAGAATAAAAAATATATTCTTTCTACCTGATTAAACGGAAATTGGCCATAAAGTCCATCTCAAGCTTTAAACGTAGTGGTACAGATGGTCTTATGCCAACAAAAATGACATGTAATTGGTCGTTTTGGAGTTGGTCTAATAACTCACCATTCACAATAGTAAAACGTAGCTTTGAGCCTTCGACTATATCTGCTCTGGCTACCAAATTAGATAAACTGTCCATATTGTCAAAATAGAGCTCTGCTCCTATAAATTTACTCATGTCATAGCCGGCAGGAATCTCCTCTTCAAGAGTCCCTTGTGTGAGTAAAAATGATTTGAGCTGCTCAAAAGAAACATTTTGAGCCTCCATAGCTTGTGCAATGTTAAGATAAATGATACCATTATAAAGTACTTCTTTGACTTTAGGAGAGTTTTCTGCTGATTTGGATGCAGGTTCAACATCAAATACTATTGTTTGATTTTTAACAGGAATATCTATGCTTAGAAGTTCTTCCTGACATGATATCATCGTTACTGCCAAAATTAAGAAAAGGCTGATAATTGGTAATAATTTTCTTTTCATGACGCTCTGTTTTATTTGTTAATTTTCTATTATAATTAACCGCAGATATACAAATTTTTTTAATTAATAATACTTAAAATCAACAGAATATGTTAATCCATTGCAATCACTTCTGTATTAGCCACTTTTTCCAGTTGCCCAACAATAGCCTCTGCCTCAACTTGATGAACCAAAAATTGAATCCGGATATCCATTTCGAACTGTTGATCTCGGATGGTCACACTGTCACTTTTTAAAATATTCATCACACTATTGATCGATTCATATCGCGTTGTAACCTGAAACTTCTTTTTGATATATTTTTCAATGATGGTGGCATTCTCCAGAGCATCCCGGGAGGCTTCCTTATATGCTCGAATCAGTCCGCTGACCCCCAATTTGATTCCCCCAAAATAACGTACTACCACTAAAAGCACAAAAGTTAACTCCTTCGATAAAAGTTGTCCATGAATCGGACGCCCGGCAGTCCCGGAAGGCTCTCCATCATCATTGATGCGATAGGTAGATTGGTCATAATCAAGTATATAAGCATAGCAATGGTGCCTTGCGTCGTAATATTTTTTCTTGATTTCGAGCAATTTCTCCTTGATCTCTTCCTCATCCAGAACCGGTATGGCGAACGCAATAAACTTACTTCCCTTCTCCCGGTAAACTCCTTCCGCAACCGCTGCGATCGTTTTATAGCTGCTTTGAAGTTGTTTTGACATATTCGAAATATCGGCTTTTTAGTTCATTATTCCGTTGATAATGAATGATTTTGTTATTTATTATGAATTTAAAATCAAGGGGGGGAGGCAATGTATCGCGGTTAGGTGCGGCAACCCCTTCTTCCCATTCTTGATCCCCTATAAACACAAGTATCTCATCCCACAGTTGTTCTGCAATGAAATATTCTAACGTTTTTTTGCCCCCTTCAATAATGACGGATTGAATCTTGCGTAGATTAAATTCGTAGATAAATTGTTCCTTTTTATCGGGTATAATGGTAAATGGGTTGGGAGCGGTACGTGCCAAATCACGAGTAAACACAAAACGATAGGGTTGTAAAGTGCCGTACAAACGATTGGTAAGCTGTGGCTCATCATTGATCAAGGTGTTGTACCCAATAGCAATCGCCTGCTCCTCCTGACGAAGTTTGTGAGATAAAACACGAAGTACCTTGTTGGTAATCCAATACTCTTCAGGTTTTCCACTCCGAACAATATCCATCATACCGTTTTTCGTTTCAGCCCATTTTAGGATAAAATAGGGACGATGTAGCAGATGAAAAGTGAAAAAGCGCTTGTTTAACTCCAATCCCTCCTCTTCTAACAATCCGGTAGTAACTACAATGCCTGCATCTCGCATTCGCGCTATACCTCTGCCATTCACCCGGGGATTGGGATCCTGATTGGCAATCACCACCCGGGGAATATGGTGCTGGATGATCAAATCTGCACAAGGAGGTGTCTGACCATGGTGTGAACAGGGCTCTAGATTAACGTATAGCGTTGCTTTTTTGAGTAAACTCTGATCTTTCACACTCCGGATTGCCATCACTTCCGCGTGAGGAGCACCATATTGGGTGTGCCACCCTTCTCCGATGATGCGGTTGTCATGAACAATTACACAGCCCACCATGGGATTGGGTTGTACTTTTCCTAATCCCAGCGCAGCCAACTGCAATACCCGCTCCATCCATATGCGATCCTCCATCATCATGTTACTGCTTTGCAAAGTAAGATAAAGGTTGGATCTGTCTGTCGAAATAATGATATTGTAAACGATATAGAGTGGTTAAATCACCATTAAAGGTACCGTAACATACATCCCGATGAGCTACCATCTTGGGATCACCAATAGGAATGTCATCTTGCTCTTCTTGTACCAAATGCATCAAACGATAAAAACGAAGTTCAAATTTTTTCCCTTCAGTGTCCGTTAAAGTCAAAATTTTAAAAAGATCATTTTGGATAATGGTATCTCTTTCTCCGGGGGTAACTTCAGCGATAGAGAGATAGTTGCGCTCTCTGAACTCGGAAAGCATATCAATAACGCGGGTTGTATCGTAAGCGGTGAGCTGGTTACCATTTCCGTCAAAGAGAGAGAAAAAACGGGGTCCCTCTTTGGTAATCACAAACGATTCATTGGGGTTTTCCACGTCAACAGATTCCAATTTGGCAATTCGGGTAAGTTTAGTTTGAAAAAGTGTATGAGAGTACCAATCTTTTGGAAATGGTGAAAATTGAGGGGTTACAAATCCTCTGAATCCGGGAATAGTAACCACAAAAGGCTCCTTCATTCCTTCAATTAAGGCGTAGTTACCCATATTGTCCATAATCGCTTCCCCCATGTAGTAGGTTTTGGTGATTCGCTCTTTAGTAGAAAAAGGAATTCCAAAAATTTTAAATTTGGGTGCAATTTGATACACATCCACTTTGATTGCTTTGGTACTCAGCATCTTATTGATGGCACTCTGAGCAGTTTTGGCAACCGTTTGCTTAATAAACAGATTTTTAAGTGTAGAGAGCAAGTCATCCACATTGGCTTTCAGTGCCGGAATAGAGTCATCCACCATCCAGATACCGCTCTTCCGGGAAAGCAACACTTTGTTGCCATGCATGTCAGCCATAAAAATTTGAGTAACAGTATTGGTGTCTTTGATGGCAAAAATAGAACCCACCAAACTCCGCTCCTCCGGAGACAGAAAAACACCTTTTTTATCTAAAATAACCAAAGTCGAAGCCACAACCAAAACCGCAGCGATAATAATATAAAGTCTATTCTTTTTCATGAATTAGTAAATTGAATACATTTAAAAACAACCCGCAAAGATACAATGAAATTTCGGATTTCGGATGGAATCCAATTACGAATTACGAACCGAAAATATAATTGAACATGATTATTGTAGGGACAGGTCGCGACCTGTCCTGGAATAATGAATAAAAATAGCGTCATGGTCGTAGAGACAGGGCATGCCCTGTCTCCATGATGTTGTTGTACAACAGATTGATTTTTGTGTCAAACATTTGATATTCATAGAATTACGAATTTAACAATTTAAATAAACCGCGATTGTAGGGGCAGGGCTTGTCCCTGCCCTTTGCCGAGTGGGGTGATAAAATAATAAAAGAGACACCTCAAATCCTGCCCCCCTTTTATTTTTATTTCAAAAAAAGAAAAAAATAAAAATGGTATAGGCAAAATTAATCAAGAGCAAAAGTTTTCCAAATCCCCTCCTTTGGAGGGGGCAGGGGGAGGTCAAATTCCTTTTTCCCTACAAAAAGATCACATAATATGACAGTCGCGTATCGGTCGGATAAAACCCTTCAATCACCACTCTTCCTTTCATTTTGTCCAGATTTAAAAGCTGTCCCAGGTCAATGTCACGCTCACCTCCGATACTGGTGATAATAAAGCCCGGTTTGATTCTCGCTTTGGCCAAAGGAGAACCATTCAACTTCTTGATTTCATAACCGGAATTAACCCCATAACCGCGAAGCTCCTTATCCGTTAACTCTCTGAATTGGGCATTAATAACCGTAATAAAATTGGACTTTTCAGGCAGAATGACCTCGGTATTGCCATTCTTGTTCAACAACGTAACCTGCGTCTCTTTGATTTTTTGTTCTCTTTCATAAGTGATCGTAATCTTTTCTCCGGGCGAATGCTGTGCCATGATTTCGTTCAACTCCGGAAGCGTATTGATCTCTTTATCGTTGACACGCAATAGGATATCCCCTTGAACTATCCCGCCATGATAAGCAGCCCCATCTTTGCTGACAGACGCAACATAGATCCCTTTGGTTTGATTCACTCCGATATAATCCGCAACTTTGGCATCCACTTCAGCAATGTTGACCCCCAAGTACGCCTTCTGAGTTCTTCCATACTGGATTAGATCATTGGTCACTTTTTTCACAATGTTGGACGGAATTGCAAAGGAATAACCCGCATAGGAACCGGTATTGGAGGCTATAGCAGTATTGATTCCTATGAGCTTGCCTTCGGTGTTCACCAAAGCGCCACCACTGTTACCGCGATTTACAGCCGCATCAGTCTGAATATAAAACTCTAAGGGAGTTTCACTCATATTGCGACCTAAAATATTCAAATTCCTCGCTTTTGCACTGATAATTCCTGCTGTAACGGTAGAAGTTAAATTAAACGGATTGCCTACCGCCAGCACCCATTGCCCGATTTTAGTGTCATCACTATTACCATAAGTCAGGAAGGGGAGTCCCTTTTGATTAATTTTAATCACTGCTAAGTCCGCTTCAGGGTCATTTCCAATCAACTCTGCCTGAAAATTTCTTCTGTCGTTCAAGGTAACGCTGATTTTTTGCGCATCTTGAACCACGTGGTTATTGGTGATAATATAGCCATCCTCAGAGATAATCACGCCGGAACCGGATGTTTGAATGGTTCTGCTGCTGCTCCTGGGTGGTAAAAACCAGAAAAAATCGCTGTAAAACTGGGTTTCCTGCTCATATTCGCATTGGATGTGTACAACCCCATGGACTGTACTTTCAGCAGCCTGAACGAAATCTACTGTGCCGGGTTGCGACCATGCCGGGAATGATATAAATAGAAATAATAAAATAAAAACAGTTTTGAATGATCTTCGTCTCATATTGTCTCCTTTTTTTTATGTTTTGTTATAAAATTTAATAGATCACTTAGAAAACGATTGAGACCCCCTTTTTATTTTATAGCTATCAAAGGAAAAAAAGAAGGAGACTCCTGATGAGAAGTCTCCTTTTTGGTAGCGGGGGTAGGACTCGAACCTACGACCTCCGGGTTATGAGCCCGACGAGCTACCACTGCTCTACCCCGCACTATTGAATTGGATTGCAAAAGTACAACTTTTTTTTTAATTTTGCAACCTTATTCTCTCTTTTTTTGAAAAATAAAACTTAAATCGTTGAGAATGAGAAAGATGTAATATTTTTAAGGTTTTGCACACTTTGAAAGTTTACGCATGAAATAGGAAATAATGAAAAAAAATATCTTTTTATTGATTTTATTTTTAGGAATATTCTTTATGGGTATTCCTATTGCTTATTCGAAAATCGATTTGAGCGAGTCGATTGTGATGAATAAGGATAATCTCGATGATGGATCTTTTTATTCCGATAATTCAGATTGTCCTAAGTTGGATTCCATCATCCAATTTGCCATGAATCAGATTGGAAAAAGATATAAGTATGGTTCCATTGGTCCCAACAGATTTGACTGTTCCGGACTGATCTATTACACCTTTCAAAATTTCGACATAGAGCTGGGTAGAAGTTCGAGGGACCAGTATTTGGAAGGAGTTGAAGTACACCCCGATGATATCCAAAGGGGCGATTTGGTCTTCTTTTACCGGGGGAGAAAAGGCCATATCGGACATGTGGGTATGGTTGTGGAAGTGGATTCAAACAAGAATTTCATTTTTATTCATTCCTCTTCAGGCAGTTCAGCTGTTCGGTTAGATCACTCCACCCTGGCTGCCTATTCCTCTTCTTTTGTTGGCGCAAGAAGAATTGTTCCCTGTGATTATATTCCTGTGGCTAAGAGAGATCCCATTTCTGAACCCCAAACCAATCAAACCATAGCTTCTACTGAAGAGGTGGTAACCATTCAAGAAGATGTTCCACCACCACCTCCTCCAACCAAGAAAAAGTCTGAATTTCACTATGTTAAGTCCGGAGATTCTCTC
Organism: Bacteroidales bacterium UBA5429; assembly: GCA_002427605.1. Lineage (GTDB taxonomy): Bacteria > Bacteroidota > Bacteroidia > Bacteroidales > WCHB1-69 > UBA5429. The sequence goes on from DIRT01000020.1 coordinate 83,655, forward strand.
TACGCCATCGGCAAACGATACGGTGTCAGCGTGGAATCGATCATGAAATGGAACAATCTCAAATCGGACAAAATTTACCCCGGACAAAAATTACGGGTTAGAGCCAGGAATTAATTTCGGATTTTGACTAGGATTTTTGGATTTAAGGATTTTCTTTTTAGGATATATTATATTGATTATTAATTCTTTATTTTTTTATATTTCTTTTTTATTATTTGGAAATAAAAATAATTAGGGGGCAGGATAGGTTTTCCTTTTTTCAAATATATTCCCCCACTCGGTAACATGAACCTCTTTAGATATGCAGTGTTAATTACGAATTACGAATTACGAGATTGAAATTGGCTGTAGAGACGCAATGCATTGAGTCTCCCTAACGGCATTCATAATGATATTTGACCATTATTTTTCATTTGTAGAGACGTTGCATGCAACGTCTCTACGACGATATTTGGTCATTATTTTTCAATTGTCCAAATCCCCTCCTTTGGAGGGGGTAGGGGGAGGTCTAATTCGTAATTGTTTATTCCGTGAACAAAAATCCCCCAAATTAGAGGAAATTAGAGGAAATTAGAGGGAAATTTCCCCTAATTTGAAAAAATAGATTATCTTTGCACTTTAATTTAATGTAAAGATGATTGAAAAACCACCTGCTTTAGATAAAGTCAATTTCCATGTTTTATGGAAGGTTGTTACTGATCCGGAGAAAGATGCCTTGTTTCATCGGATCAACAATAAATATCTGTATTGGGATAAAGTGAAGTATAAAACTCCGGCAGGAGTGGATCCCATTACATTTTGGTATGCTGTCAAAGTGAAACGGAATATTGTAGCCAAAAGGTTTACGTTGGGAAATAGAACCTTTAAATTTTCAATAACCAATAAAATGCTGGAGTTGTTGCATTTGCTGGATTTGAATCTCGGTGGGACATTGGGAACTCAGGGAATTATTCCTGAAAGAGACAAAAAATTCTATTTGATCAACTCCATCATGGAAGAGGCGATTGCTTCAAGTCAGATGGAAGGTGCTTCCACAACACGAAAAGTGGCCAAGGAGATGCTGCGGAAACAGTTGAAACCCCAAAATAGGGGACAGCAAATGATCTATAACAACTATGCTACGATCCGCTATTTGGTTGAAAATCAGGAGCAAGAATTTTCACTAGAACTACTCAAAGAGATTCAACGGTTGATTACGCACAAAACGCTCACCAACAGAGAGTATGAGGGGAGTTTTCGTACTTCAGACGATATCATGGTAATGGACAGCATAACCGGAGAAATCGCGCACACACCGCCATCTTGTGAGGATATAGAAAAGTGGATAGCCCAGTTAGCTGATTTTATCAACAATGATGATGAGAAGTTTTTTATTCATCCCATTATCAAAGGGATTATCATCCACTTTATGATTGCTTATATCCATCCTTTTACGGATGGGAATGGCAGAACAGCCCGCTCTTTATTTTATTGGTACATGTTAAAAAAAGGGTATTGGTTAACAGAATACCTTTCCATTTCGAGAATTATTTACCGGAGTAAGAAAAAGTACGAAATAGCATATCTTTATACGGAAAATGATGAAAATGATCTTTCCTATTTTATTCAGTATAATTTAGAAGTCATGTACAAAGCTTTTAAAGAACTGAAACTCTATATACAACGAAAACTCCAGGAACAAAGTGAGTTACTTTACTTTAAAGAGATACCGGAAATCAACGAACGGCAAGCACAGATTTTAAAAATCTTGACTGAAAAGCCGAAATCAATCTTTACAGCAAAAGAGTTGACCTCCCTCTTCAATGTCACTGTTAAAACTACCCGGAATGATCTGCAAGAGCTTGTTGCATTAGGGTTTATGAAAGAAATAAAGATCAATCAACGACAACTAGGCTATATTAAATCCGACCATTTTGAGGATAAAATCCACCAAATTAGAGGAAATTAGAGGAAATTAGAGGTAATTAGAGGGAAATTTCCCCTAAAAATGAAGAACGCCCCCCAAGTATGCTGTCAAAGACGCGCCCGGGAGGCATATTTTTTATTGAATTCTAGATTCACGCTGCAAAAATACAACAATTATTTGAATTGAGCAAATAATTAATTAAAATTCCACATTTTTTCTTTATTCCAATCTTGTGAAAACCCCATTGAATTGAGATTTACTACGTTTTTGTAGTTTTCTAGCAATGTGTGTAAACGGGACTTAAAAGATGAATTAGGACTAGATGTTTGAAGTAAATAGTTGAGCATTGATAAGAAATAGTAGATTTTGCTTCTTCGAACAGTATCAGGGTTATTCAGCCATATTCTGTTTTTAGAAAAATTTAATTTCTTTGGAATAATATTAAGATCTCTATTCCAAAGACGGGAATGATGGGCACATAAATTTCTCACATAATTGATGGTATGTAGCCATGAGCAAAATATATCAGGTGGTAATCCGAAATGTTTTGAAATTCCATTTATATCTGATCTGTTTTTTAAGCCGGAACAAATTTTAGATAAATGGTTGAAATACATAACTTCCAGACACATCCATGATGGTGGATTTTTAGGATTATTGTATTTATTTCTATAGTGCTTGATAAACACTTCGGCTTTATTACTCCTTAATTGTTGTTCTATATGTTTTTGAATTTCTGAAAAAACATCCTTTTTCACATACTTCTTGTTGTCAAGAAGTATATTTTTAGGATCTTTAAATATCTCTTTATGGTCTTGCCAATGTGAACCATATTTTTCAGATAACTGATAAATAATTTGAGTACGAATGGAAATTTCTAATCGTTCGATCATATCGAACACTAATAGCCTTAACTTTCTGTCAAATACGTACAAATCGTAAATATTATCCCAAGTTGTACCATCTACAAAATTATCTTGAATTATACCATCTTTCGATTGTTTATATGGTAGCATATAAGCACTTAATCTATAATAACTTATATTATTCAAATGCTTTATTACCCGCTCTTCGTCGTCTATTATTAAACCACGTTTTTTTAAAATATGTACTTGTTCCTTGTAAGATGTGTGAGGTTTGTTGTAAGTTTTCATTAGTTTTTAATAGGTAATATAGTGATCAAATTTCATTCTGCAAAGATATTGATTTTGCGTTTATAAATTTAAATAATTCTCAAAAACACAATTAACGTGTGCCAGTTATGAAACACTAGAAATATGACGGATATCAGGATGAAAACCCAGCGTCTGTAAGGTAAATTGAAATAAAATGAGTTGCCAATTAGTCCGATGCCTGTTAGCCACAGCAAGGGGGTGTATGCCGGTGCCATAAATCCCGAAATAGTGCTGCTCCATCCACTGTCAGGACAATAAATTAGAACCAACCAGGAGGCAAAGTATACTATTACTCCAACCCCATACAGAATCAATCCCCGTTTTTGTGTTACTGTGGAAATATTGAGAGGCATCAGCATAGTAAGCATAAAAACCAGCACCCTTGAAATATTTTCCGCATGTTTTAACCAGACCGGAATATCTTTCCAAAACAGGTCAGGTTGGTAGTGATGAGGTAATTTATCGATCAAAAAGACATTCCATAAGATAATAGGAACCATCAAAAGCAAACAATTCACCAAATATTTTTTGATCGTCTCAGTTTTCATTTTCATTTTATTTCCCCGCAATTCGTGATTCGTATTTGCCTTTCGCCTTTCGCCTTTTTTTCATTCCGCCTTCCGCCTTCAAGTTAACCCCGAAGGGGTGACATTATAATAATTTAAGACAATTGAAACTAGGATTTAGAATCCTCAAATAGATTAATACCATTTATTTTATACAGTTTTTGTCTATTTTTCTTATCTTTGTGGTTTATTTACCTAACCACAACAAACATGAAGATCCTATTAAATAATCCGAAACAATCTCTTGGTAAACAGTTTATTAAATTAAGACCTTTGAGAGATGAAATTGAGTTATTTAAAAAGAATTTAATTCGTTTGTTCGATAAGGTAGACGAAATTGAACGTGAAGAAAATCAAAAAAACCATGTTCGGGATTTTTTACGTGAAACTTATTACCAAAACAGCAATGAAGTCAATACAAAAGGCCCCATAGATTTGGCTATTCACAACGGTAAAACAAATAAGGATTCTGTTGGAGTGATTATTGAAGCCAAAAGACCCGGTAATAAATCTGAAATGATTTCAGAAGCCAATATGAACGTGAAATCGTTTCATGAATTGGTATTGTACTATTTGCAAGAAAGAGTTGAAGAAAAAAACATTGATATCAAACATTTGATTATCACTAATGTTTATGAGTGGTATATTTTCGATGCCTCTGATTTTGAAAAGATTTTTTACCGGAACAAATCTTTCTTAAAAGATTATGAAGAGTGGAAGAATAAGCAAAAATCGGCATCCGACACCTATTTTTTCTACAATGAAATTGCAAAGAATTTTATTGACAACTCGGATGAAAGTATTAACTGTACTTTCTTTGATATCAGAGAGTTTGAAACTATTGTAAAAAACAGTAGTTTGGAAGATGATAAAAAATTAATCCCGCTCTTTAAAATATTATCACCACACTTTTTATTAAAAACGCCTTTTGTTAACGATAGTAACTCTTTAAATGATAAGTTTTATAAAGAGCTACTATACCTTATGGGATTAGAAGAGGTAAAAGAAAATAACTTGTTGATTATCAGAAGAAAAAAGGATGACCGACAACATGGCTCTTTGATTGAAAACTGTTTGCGTATCCTGGAAACGGAAGATGCTCTGTATCGATTACCTAATAAAATGAGTTATGGAAATAATAGGGAAGAACAATATTTTGGTGTAGCTCTCAGCTTATGTTTAACTTGGATTAATCGGATATTGTTTTTAAAACTACTAGAAGGTCAACTCATTACATATCATCATGGCAATCAAGATTATCTATTTCTCAACTATGAAACAATTCATGATTTTGATGAATTATACAAATTATTTCATCAGGTCTTAGCGCGTGATACCAATGAAAGGAGTGATTTTGTTAAAGCTAAATATCACCGTGTACCCTATCTTAACAGCTCATTATTTGAATTTTCGGAACTGGAAATAGCGACAATAAAAATTAATTCTCTAGACGATTCTTGCGATATCCCTTTAATGCCCAATTCTATTCTTTTAGGGCGCTACAACAAAGGGGAGAAAATAAATTCACTGGAATATTTCCTCTCTTTTTTGGATGCTTATGATTTTGCAAGTGAAGGAGGTGATGAGATTGCAGAAAATAACAAAACGATTATCAATGCTTCTGTTTTAGGGAAGGTTTTTGAGAAAATAAACGGCTATAAAGATGGTTCTATTTTTACACCCGGATTCATTACGATGTATATGAGTCGGGAATCTTTGCGCCGCGCCGTAGTACAAAAGTTTAACGATTATTTTGTACAAAATGATCTTCCGACAGTAAATTCTTTTGATGATTTGTATAATCAGATTGATAAAATTGATCTCACAACGGCCAATGCCATAGTTAACTCCTTGAAAATCTGTGATCCTGCCGTTGGTTCAGGACACTTTTTGGTTTCGGCATTGAATGAATTGATCGTTATCAAATCCAATTTAGGGATTTTGGTTGACAAGAATGGCAGACGAATACGTAAGAAAGAGTACGAACTGAGTGTTGAAAATGATGAGTTGATTATTCTCGATGAAAATGGGGATCTTTTCCGGTATAACTACCAAAACAAAGAGAGCCAACGTGTTCAGGAAACGATTTTTAACGAACGAAAAACGATTATTGAAAAATGTTTATTCGGAGTAGATATCAACTCTAATTCCGTAAAAATCTGTCGCTTAAGACTTTGGATAGAGTTGTTAAAAAGTTCATATTATAAAGCACCTGATTTCCTGGAACTGGAAACTCTTCCCAATATCGATATCAATATAAAGCATGGAGATTCGCTATTGAGCCGTTTTGCCTTGGATGCTGATTTGGGTCAAGCTTTACAAAAAAGTAAATGGAATATTACCAGTTATCGTCTTGCTATCGACAGATATAGAAATGCAGCAAACAGGGAGGAAAAACGGGAAATGGAACAGCTTATTTCCAGTATTAAAGATGAGTTTCAGACAGAAATAAGGTTCAATGATCCACTGAGAATAAAATTGTCAAAATTAAAAGGAGAATTGTTCACTATGACCAATCAAATCTCTTTATTTGATAAATCTAAAACAGAACAGGAAGCATGGGATAAAAAGGTTGAAAAGTTAACTCAGGAGATTCAAAAACAGGAAGAAATTATTGCTCAAATTCAAGATAATGCCATATATAAAAATGCTTTTGAGTGGCGATTTGAATTTCCTGAAGTTTTAAACGAAAAGGGTGATTTTGAAGGATTTGATGTGATTATAGGCAATCCGCCCTATGTTCAACTGCAAGCCAATGGTGGTGAACTCGCTCAACTATATGAAAACCAGAATTATAAAACTTTTGCTCGTACCGGCGATATTTATTGTTTATTTTACGAAAAAGGGTTTCATTTACTACGTCCTAACGGTTTATTAATTTTTATTACAAGTAACAAATGGATGCGTGCCGGATATGGAGAGAATACTCGTAAGTTTTTGGCAGAAAATAGCAACCCTTTACAATTGGTCGATTTTGCAGGACAAAAAATATTTGATGTTGCAACCGTCGATGTCAACATCCTCCTTTTTTCTAAACAAAAAAATAGGGGTGAAACTGAAGCTTGTGTGGTCAAAGAAAAGTGTACAGATAATTTGAGCGATTATATTATGCAAAACAGCGTAAAAACAGACTTTAAATCCTATGGATCAGATAGTTGGGTGATTCTTTCTGAAATAGAAAAAAGCATAAAAGAAAAAATAGAAAAAGTAGGCGTTCCCTTAAAGGATTGGGACATAAATATTTACAGAGGAGTTTTAACTGGTTACAATGATGCTTTTATTATCAATGGTGAGAAAAAAGAAGAAATTTTAAATAACTGCAAAACCGAAGAAGAGCGTTTAAAAACAATCGAGTTAATTCGACCGATTTTA
>DIRT01000020.1:90852-91090 GCA_002427605.1 Bacteroidales bacterium UBA5429
CGACCGATTTTACGCGGCAGAGACATTAAAAGATATAGTTATAACTTTGCTGATTTATGGTTGATTAATACCCATAATGGGATTAAAGAAAAAGGTATAAAACCCATTAACATAGATAATTACCCAGCTGTAAAAGAGCATTTAGATAAATACTTTCCACAGCTTAAAAGACGACAAGATAAGGGCGATACTCCTTACAATTTAAGAAACTGTTCTTATATGGAGGATTTTTATAAAC
>DIRT01000032.1 GCA_002427605.1 Bacteroidales bacterium UBA5429
ATTTTTTATCGGACAACAGTGTTTCTATATATACATTCTCCACGATATCATTGATTTGCGTGTAAAACTCTGCTATCTCCTGCTTCGGGGGTATTTTGTTTCTCCATTGACTTAGCTTTTTGTCCGTTTCGTCAAATATTTCACGCTCAATCGGTTCAATAATTTGTATATATCCGGTTTTTTCTTTATTAACCAGTTTTGAGATTCTTAAATAGTGGTAACCGTCCGGATTGTCGATAGGGTAGCACTCTTTAGTGAGCGTCGTGTTGTATTGATTGAGTATAGAGTTTTTAAGCGAATCATTGTAAACGACAATATGAGGCAGTTCTACTTCACTTACCCAGAGTGGCACAGTGATAGTTGTATTGGGAAACCCTACCATGGTCCACATAGTGGTGAATTGTGGAAGTTCATTTTCTTTAACCCCTTGAATTACAATGCATGACGCTGAACCGTAGCTGGTAATTAAATTGTCGGAGTGAATAAACCGGTCGCTTGCAGGTTCATTTTCGTAGATGGCTCTGTAATCGTTTTGGGTGATAGGATTGTATAAACATCTGGAGTATTCCTGGATTATAGTGCGATAATCAAGAGGTTTTTCCTTCATTGTATTGGTAAAAAGCTCTTGTGCGGTTTGTAGTCTTACAAAACCGTACCCGATATTTGGTTTTCCGGTTTCAGAAAAGTTGGTTCTCAGTATATATCCTTCGGGAGCGACCTTGGGATCGTTAGCGTCATATTTTGTCCAGGTGTAGTTGTTTACTTCATAAAAAGCGGCACCTCCATTTGCGTCGATTACTCCAAAATGAGCAGCCAAGCCCATTGGTTTTGCACTATTATCGAGTAATTTTTCAAAATCTTCCAACGTTTTGCAGATTTCCAACGCTTTTTTCATAAAAAATCCCGGTTGACTTTTAGTTTTTACGCTATCTTCAAGGTTCACGTTAAAGGAAGCACTATTCATAATGGCAAATCCCACCTCATTATTTCCTCCCCACACTTCATTTGCCAGGGTATCGATGGAGTTAATAAGTCCTATAAATGCATACTTTCCATCTACAGCAGGGAACTGTTTGACGTAGTTTTCCAAATAATCGGTATCTCTTAACTTCCACAACAACGGACGACCATCTTGAGTCGCTTTGCCTGATATCACCGCAGTTGTACAACCATAACTATTTCCAAAAAAGAGGAAAAAGAGAGAAAAAAGAATAGTTAGGAGGTTTGTAATCAGTTTCATTTGCTTACGTTGGGCTTTAAAAGTTATTCTCAATTTAACGCTACGAAATTATAATTTTTTTGGATATAAAGGGATTATATTCTAAAATTTAATAACCTATTTGTATGGTAGGAGAAATTAACTGTCCGGAAGCAGAGTTACTAAAAAAAAATATGTACTTTTGCAGATTGTGGTTTTAGTTTCTAAAATACGCTAAAGAGGACTATTTATTGTTTTGCTTAAAAGATAAATATCCTTTTTTAAGCTCATACTAGAAGTGTTGATTGAATAATTTTAAAAATAAAAAATCTAAATTTATGAATTTTTCACGTCTATATGCAAACATATTTGCACGTAAATTTTTTTACAAACTACATCGTTATCTTTTTCATTTATCATTAAAAGGGCTAGGTGTAGATAATTATTATAATTCAAAATTATCTGGAGAAACTTACGTTTTAAAACGTTTTATAGCTAAAAAAAACTGTGTAGTTTTTGATGTGGGAGCCAATGAAGGAAATTGGAGTTTGGAAGTTTTAGAAAAAAATCCAACTGTTAAAATATTTGCTTTTGAACCATCCCCAAAAACTTTTTCAGTTTTATCATCACGATTAAGTAAATATGATGATGTTACACCGTACAATTTCGGAATAGGAAGTATAAATGGAAAATTATCCTTATATGATTATGCTCAAGAAAATGGTTCTAGACATGCTTCTTTGTTTAAGGATGTAATTGTAGAACAGCATGAATCGAATCAAGTAGTTGAATATCTGGTTGATATGATTACAATTGATGATTTTATGAAACAAAATGATATTCATTTTATTGATTTTTTAAAAGTAGATACAGAAGGTTATGAAATGGAATGTTTGAATGGAGCAAAAGAAGCTATTGATAACAACAAAATTAAGATCATTCAGTTTGAATTTAACACAATGCATGTTTATAGTAAAGTTTTCTTTAAAGATTTTTTTGATCTTTTATCTGATAAATATTCCTTGTACAGGCTTATTCAAGATGGATTAATTCCGATAAATAAGTATAATCCCACTTATCATGAGTTATTTGGGTTTCAAAATATTTTAGCAATAAATAAAAAATATCAATAATGGTAAAATTTGATATACCCATACTTTTTGTTATTTTCAATAGACCGGATACAACCGAAAAAGTATTCCAAGAAATCCGAAAGCAACAACCTAAGTATCTGTACGTTGCTGCTGACGGGCCAAGATTAAATAGACCTGACGATGTAGTTAAATGTGAGGAGACCAGAGCTATAATAAAACAGGTTGATTGGGATTGTGAATTAAAACTGTTATTTCGGGATAATAACGTAGGTTGTGGTCCTGCTGTTTATGAAGCAATCACCTGGTTCTTCGATCAAGTGGAAATGGGAATTGTTTTAGAAGATGATTGTTTACCCCATCCGGATTTTTTTCCCTATTGTAAAGAACTTTTATTAAAATACAAAGATGTAGATAAGGTAAAGTGGATTACCGGAAGTAATTTTCATGTTCCCGATGGAGAGTCAGATACATCTTATTATTTTTCTGCTTATAATCATGTATGGGGATGGGCATCTTGGAAACGGGTTTGGAGAGAATATCATTTTGATCTGAATGATTTTGATAAAAAAGAAGTTTATAGAAAAGTAGATCAATATTTTGACTCTTTAAGAGAAAGATGCTACTGGAAAAATAGATTTTTAATTATTAGAAATCACAAAGTGGCTGCAAAAAGAAGGATTAGTGCATGGGATTATCAAGCTAAATTTTCTATGTGGATGAAAGATGGGCTCTCTATAATTCCTAAAAGAAATTTGATTAAAAATATTGGATTTGGAGATAATGCTACTCATACGATTAAAAGATCTATGAAGTTTGAAACTGAGCCTTTATTGCCACTAAAGTTCAATGATGAAATAGTTCAGGATAAAGTGCTAGATTTAAAATATCATAATAAAATTATTTATAAACCCTTGTGGAAATATCCTTTATTACACATTAAGTATTTAATAGAATCGTTGTAGGGCTCATTTTATTCTTACCAACCCAGATAAAATATATATATCTTTGTCATTTCGTTTATTACTCATGAGATTGAAACTGTAATGAAACTTGCTATTGTAATTCTAAACTGGAATGGAGCATCCTTTTTGGAGAAATTTCTGCCCTATTTGTTCCAAAATACACCCTCAGAGTATGAGATTGTAGTGGCAGACAATGGATCAAAGGACGACTCAATCTCCTTTCTAAAAACTCATTATCCAGACCTTCGTTTGATCCAATTTGATATCAATTATGGATTTGCCGGCGGTTATAACAAGGCACTGGAACAGATTGATGCAGAGTATTATTGTATTTTGAATTCCGATATTGAGGTCACTCCCGGTTGGGTTGACCCCATTTTGAAGATGCTGGATGAAAATCCTCATATTGCAGCGGTACAACCTAAAATTTTATCTTATGACAACCGTACGCACTTTGAATATGCCGGTGCTTCCGGTGGCTTTTTGGATTTTTTAGGATATCCATTTTGTAGGGGGAGACTATTCAGTGTCGTTGAGGAAGATAGGAACCAGTATGATACTCCTATGCCCATCTTTTGGGCTACAGGCGCAGCATTGTTTGTGCGCAGCTCAGTCTATCATGAACTAAAGGGATTCGATGATGATTTTTTTGCTCACATGGAAGAGATAGACTTTTGCTGGAGAATCCATAATCATGGATATGAGATTTGGGTAGAACCGGCTTCCGTGGTCTATCATGTGGGTGGAGGAAGTCTACCCAAAAGTAATCCTTTTAAAACCTATTTAAATTTTAGAAATAATTGGTTTCTTTTGATTAAAAACTTACCAATTAATAAACTGAGAAGCACCCTTTGGATCCGTTTCTTTATGGATCAAGTGGCGGCATTCTCTTTCTTGCTAACCGGCAAATGGGGAGAGTTTAAGGCTGTTTGGAAAGGGATCTATCATGCCCTTAAAGATTACAAAAAGACAAAAGCCAAGCGCGATATCCTACCTGATAATGGATATTTTAAAACCTATCCCCATTCCGCAGTAGTGCAATATTACCTCAAGCGAAAGAGGAAATTTAATGGCATAGAAATGGAATGATAACTTTGGATTAAGGAGTTTGGTAAAAACTTTATCGTGAATAACATACTAGATCATTCAGATAGTATTTGAGTAGTTTTTTCGGATTGAATTGTACTGGATTATTGGAGAGCCTTTCTATATTGACTTGTGCTATCACATTTTCAAAAATGGCGGGTGTCAGGTTTAATTCGTGAGGATCAGTTATAATGCCAAGATGAGAGTAAAATGCAAATAAATTTTCTATTTTTTTTAGAGAAGGTATTGTTTCGAAGATTTCCTTCATACTTTCTTTTACAGCAGGAGTACCACCCGGATGAACTACTATTGCATCTTCTTTAGGATTCGTATGGAGTTCCAGGAAATAGGGCAAGGAAAGTGCTACTGCATGTCCGTGAGGCAAGTTAGCCAAAGTGGTAAAACCGTAAGATAGGGCATGAGGAGCTGTTGTTTTAGTGATGTTGATGGCTCGTCCTGCCCAGTTTGCACCCTCAGCAGTTTCTAAATGCGCATTTGGATCACCTTTTTGTACTGCTTTAGGTAGTGAATTCCAGAGGAGTCGTAATGCATTTTGAGCATACAAAGTAGATTCTTCAGTTCTATTGACACTCCACAAAGATTCTATAGCCTGAGCCAAAGCATCAATCCCGGAAACTGCTTTTTGATAAGTAGATTGGGCATAATGTAAGAGGGGATCAATCAGTACTGCATCAGGAAGCAAGTTAGGGTGAGCAACCGAGAATTTATCCTTACCAATATAGAGCACAGCAAAGTGCGTAGATTCAGCACCGCTTCCAGCTGTAGTAGGAATTGCTATATGTTTTACCAATTGAGGTTGAGGGTTATTCAATGAGTTGATATCTATCTGGAGTGGAGTACTTGTACTGTAATAGTTGATCAGTTTTGCCATATCTATTACACTGCCACCTCCAACAGAAACTATACAGTCACAATCGGATTTGAGAAAAATATCTATACCCTTCTCAACATCCTGACTATCCGGATTAACATGGAAGTCATTAAAATGTGTGACACGGAGTTTATTCCAGGTATCTCTCAAAGATCGATCTGCTCCTGAGCTATAATAAGAGTTTTTTCCTGTTACTAAAAAAGGTTTCTTTAGTCCCCATTCCCAGAGCAAACCTTTCAATTTTAGGCTGGCTTGAGGAAATATCGATATATGTTGTTTTTTATGCATCCAGAAACTGTTGAAGAGCTTTTTTATTTTCGAGTGGAGTAGTGGTTGGTCTGCCAAGGTCTGCTCTGGCTCCCCCCTTTATTTTTATTTCCAAAAAAGTAGTTTGATTGTTATTTATCAGTTGCGGCATCACTTCTTGGAGCTCCTTTAATGAAGAAACTGGAGAATAGGGGAAAAGGTTCACCGATTGCGCAAAAGAGTAAAAATCAATCTGATTCGCAATAGTAGGTTGACCACCAACAGAGTCGTGAGAGGCATTATTAAAAATAAACATCTTTAGATTCGGAGGCGCAATAGCTCCCGTAATAGCATAACTACCTAGGTGCATAATGGCTGAACCATCACCATCAAAACAGAAGACCGGACAATCCGGTTTTGCCATAGCTATTCCTGTAGCAATTTGTGAGGTGTGTCCCATAGAGCCTACTGTAAGAAAGTCAGTTTGATGTGATTGTTTATTTTTTTCTCTTAACTCAAAAAGTTCTCGTGACAATTTACCTGTTGTGGAAACGATTACCGCATTTTCAGGAAGGTGTGAAAGAATTTCTTGCAAAGCATCCTCTCTGTTTAATGAGTAAGGATGTACTTGCTTTTCCAGTTTGTAAGTGTTAAAAGTTTTACTTTTTACCACTATAGCTACGGGACAGGAGCGTTGTTTAGCTTGCTTAACCGCTTCTGTAATCACTTTTTTATAATCACTCTGCTCGTCCAGAATCTGATATGGAATTTCCATACTTTCCAACATCGCCAAGGTTATTCTTCCCTGTTTTTTATGTTGGGGTTCATCTTTAGTATTGGGTTCACCCCTCCAACCAATCATCAAGAGCATAGGAATGGCGTATACATCTGGATCTGCAAGGGAGATGAGCGGATTAACACTATTGCCCAATCCGGAATTTTGCATGTAAACCATAGGTAAATTCCCGGTAGCTAGATGATAGCCTGTTGCCAATCCTACAGCAGCACCTTCATTAGCAGTGATGACATGATTTTGTGGAGAGGCATGAGCAGTAATATAAGCACAAATATCTTTTAGCAGGGAGTCGGGAACCCCGGCAAAAAAGGTAATTCCGTTTTGTTTAAGATCGTTATAAAAAAGTTCAGGATTAATCATGGTTTTATTGGATTAAGTGAGATGGCTAAATATGATATCTATTTTGTTCCCGGAATCAGTTCCAGAATTTCTTTGATAGACATACATTGATCGTTTGCTTCGTATGAGCGTTGGTGTGTCAAAATCGATTTTGCAACATTAACCATAGCGGGATATGCTGCTCTGAGCATGTGATTAGCATAGATAACAATATTAGCACCCCATTCGGCTAACTCTTGCTCTTTGATTGTGTTATATGATGAAGGAACTACTACGATGGGTGTAGTAGTATCGTTTTTTCGGAAACGTTGGCAAAATTCTTTAATATCCTCTCCGGATTTATTTTTACTGTGAATCATAATTCCATCAGCACCTGCCTGAATGTAGGCTGATGCTCTGGTTAGTGCATCTTCCACATTTTTGCCACAAATCAAACTCTCTATTCGGGCAATAATCATAAAATCTTTTGTGATTTGTGCTTTTTTACCAGTTTGAATTTTAAAACAGAAATCTTCTATGGTATCCTGTTCTTGCTTTACATCTGTTCCAAAGAGGGAGTTCTTTTTTAGTCCTATCTTATCTTCAATAATTACGGCTGAGATACCCAGTCTTTCCAATGTGCGCACGGTATACACAAAATGTTCTGGTTTTCCACCTGTATCCCCATCATAAATCATCGGTTTTGTAGTACATTCCAAAATGTCATTGATCTGGTGTAGTCGGGTAGTCAGATCGACAGCTTCGATGTCAGGTTTTCCTTTGGAGGTTGAATCTGTTAAGCTGGATGACCACATTCCATCAAACTCTTCTGATTTACCATTTACTGAAACACTAATATTTTCACAAATGAGTCCTACCAATCCATTATGAGCTTCCAAAAAACGGACTATTGGTTTAACTGCCAATAATCGTTTTAATCTTTGTCTGCGTACATCGGGAGTAGTTCCAATCTCTTTTAATCCTTCATTCAGCATTGTTGAAGAGATCCCTTTTGTGTAAGGTACTTCTACCAATTTCCCATTCCATTGCTGCAAAGTATCAATTACTTCCTGCCGTGTTTTTTGCTGAACTCCCTCTTTCCAGTCATCTCCATGCACTACATAATCCGGTTTGAGTTTCACTAAGTTATCAACATAACTCAGTGTTGTTTGGGGGACTACTTGCTTTACTCCTTTGATGTTTTCAACTACGATTTTTCTTTGTTCATAAGTCATAAAGGGCAACCTTTTGTAACTTGCAATCGCTTTATCAGTTAACAAGCCGATTGTTACTTCACCTAATTGAGTTGCTTCTCGGATTATATTCAGATGTCCCGGATGAATAAGATCGGCGCTCATGCCCACATATACAGTTTTCATTTGAATATATTATTTTTTAAGTTATTATAATCTTTTTGACAAGTTAAATATATTTTCTAATCCAGTGGCGTAGTCTACTTCCACCCACATAAGGTTTAGCATGTTTATTTTGAATGGGGATATGCCAGTTTTTCCCATACATATTTTTTAAAAAATGCATAGGGTCTTTTACGGTCCAAAATTGTTTACCTAAAAAATCAATTTGATCAACAAAAGATAAAAATTTTTTATTGAGAATCATTTTTCCACAGGTTCTATAGCATAAGAACCCTTTTTTAAAAAAGTAAACATCAATATAATCCTCTTCCTTCATCAAAGAGATCATTTTTCCATCGTAACGAACAACATCTAAACCAACGGCTTTTAAATCTGCCAATGCATTTAAGAAAGAGTTTCGATCTTCTTCTAACATAAAAAGATCTATATCTTCGTCATGAGTGATAAAATCTTTTTCACGGACTGCTCCTAAAAGGGTGCCATATATCAAACCAAATTTTAGGTTATGTTGATCCATTACCTTTTTAAAATCAAATAGATTCTGTTTGCTTTGTTCTTTGTTAATCTTCTTTACTCCACGTACCATCACTTTTGGTTGAAAGTAATAAGGACCGCTTTCCGTATCTATGCAAGTTTGTTTCATGTTTTATACATAAAGTAATATTATATTGGAAGTACCTTTAATTCCAACTAGCAAAAATACATAAAAAAGTCGGAAGGCGGAATGAATAAATTAAGATTAGCAAGTTGGAATTTGGAATTCTGTGTATTGTATAATGTAATACTCTAATAATTAAATAAATACAAAATTAATTCTCCCTTCTACCTTCTTCCTTCTACTTTCAAATAATGGGGAGCAGGATTTGGGGTATCTCTTTTGTTATTTCATTTTCACACTCGGGGATGGTGTTTTTGTGGGGCATAGTAGGATGGTAAATTGTATGGGTAGTGGCAGATTGCTTAATAATTTCCGGTTCAACCGATGTGTAGTTTGAGCGGGCTACAACTTTGATATTTAACACTTAGCCTGCCATTATTTATATAAAATATTAGCCAACGTAATTTGTTTACACATAGAATTTTATCAGTTTTGAATAATTTTTATCAAATTCTGTTAATTTTTTTACTGGAATTCTCGAATCCGAGAATTTTCTTAACACAACACCAGAGGGATGTCCATGATCATTTTCGTACCCAGACATAACGATTCCTCTCTGAATGATCCATTCATTTAATGGGCGTTTTAAATTCTTATGACTACCATGATGTGGAATATGAAAGTCAAAATAATGACTCCCAAATTCGGTATAATGATCAATAAAAGCTTTTATTTTTTCTTCTTTATTAAGTAAGATATCTCCATTCAATACGCTTATTGCCATTTTATGATGGTATGGCCAAAGATGAGGTTTTGGTCCTGATACCATTGACATAGAAGTTAGATTTATGTTTTTTCTACTTAGCTTTTTATATGCATCAATTAAATCTTGTTTCTTTTTTTCGTAATTATCGATAGTAGTTAAGCTATCATATGTCTCTTTTTGTTTATCATTCAATGAATTAAGATCAATCTCTAATTTGTCAATATATAATTTAATTACCCATACAATTTTTGAATCAATTCTATATAAAGGAATCGGTGTCATATGTGTTATTTCGGAAGGTAAATTAGTATCAGTATCTAATTCATTACTTTCCCCTTCTGAATTCACCATAATAATATTAGAATTGCCAAAATAATTCTTCGGGTTTATTAAAATATCTTCAATTGTATTACCACTTCCTAAATAAAAAGCAACATCTAAAGGTTCTAACTTTGGTATTATCACATTTTTAATCGTGCAATTTTGCTTTAAGAACTCTATTCCATTAATATGGTCTTTGTGAAAATGACTAATTATTAAATAGTCAATCTCCTTCAGTCCAGAATTAGATATTTCTTTTTTTAACTTTTCTATTTGCATTGAACCGCAATCATATACAATAGTTCTTATCTCATTTTCAAAGAATAATCTTTCAGAGTAAAAGCATCCTTGTCCAATTGCGTAAAAGACTTTTTTTATTTTAATTATTTTTGGTCTCATTGATGGGTTTGTTATCTTTATGTTGTCTTACATCCAATCCACGCAACAAAGATACAAAAGATTTCGAATTTAGGATATTGCGTAATTTATATTATCGTTTTGTTTGTATATCAATGTGTTATAATTTTAAAAGCGTAATTCGTAATGGATTTATTCCGCTCTCCGCCCTCATCCTTCCGCCTTTAATTCTACCTTCTACCTTCAAAAAATTGGGGCGGGATTTGGGGTGGCTTTTGTTATTTCATTTTCACACTCTGGTAGGCGGTCTCTTGTGGGGAAAGGAGTGGATGGGTGGGGGGTGTTACTATTAAGAGAGTGCGTGCGATTTTTTATCAGGTTACACGAAAATTAAAGTGGGTTATAAAGCTTGATATTTACACATCGCCTACTATTACTTATACTAAGTGTTGTGGCGTCGTTATTCTTCATTTAAAGGTCGATTCTCAATCAATACCCATCCTTCAATTTCATTACCTAAATCATCTTTTAAAGTAATTCCTCTTGCATCAAGCTCAATTAGCAAGCTTCTGCATTCATCAAGGCTAGTGCCCGAGACTCTTGATAGTGTTGACAAACGCCTGCCATTTGGAAATCTATTATCATTTAACATTTGTTTTAATAATTTCTTTCTTGGTTGGTCATGTTTCTTCTCCTTTTGTTTCATTCTCCACATTTCAAGTTTTCTCGGACCGTAATAAGATGATAAAATGGTTCCGATTACACCAAGAATACCACCAATAAAACCTCCGATTAAAGAGTCTAAAAGTTTAAATGATGAATCAGTTGATTCAACTTTTGTCTGTCCAAATACAAGAAATGTAAATAAAACAAATGTAATAAATAACGAATATTTTTTTATATGATTATTTTTTTCTCCGTCTTGCAATTTCTGCGGGCATTACATAAACATATTTAATCAATTCTTCAATAAATAAAATTATCTGATTAGCATCTTCTTTCTCAACGCTATTAATTGGGTCAAAGTGAGCTCCAGAATTTCCAATCAATCTGATTTCCGTTGCCCATTCACCAAGATTTTTGTCAAGAATTCCTTTACTAATCAAGTTTTCTATTCTTTTCGCTAGAACTCCTTCAGCTTCACCCTTATCCACTGTTATAGCCTCTAATGTTCTTCTTGACATTACAGCGGATGCTCTGTAACATTGTGATGAAAATGTAATTTTTGCTTCTTGGAGTATTTTTTGAATATTATCTGGAATATCAGTTGAAAGATTCATTCCTTGAAATGGCCACCAAAAAAAACCTCGATAATTTATGTGTCCTCCCGAATGTCTCTTGTTTGAAGGAGAATCTCCCACATACTCTTGCTCTATAACGATAACCGGTTGATGGCAATTTCGACATTCCATAGATGTCACTTGGTCAATTAAAGTTCTTCTATTTTGACCGCTGTTATTCACAATATATCCAGAATCAAAAGTTGCAGGAAGTGAGCCTAAAATGTCAAAACTAGATTGTTTATTACATCGTGGACAAAGTCCATATGGATTACGTGAATCAGGTAAACCATCATGGTCTTGAGGTAATTCCTCCTCTCTCTGTCCTTTTTTATTTTTGGTTAATTTATTGAACATCTGCTGTCTGTTTTATGTACTCTAATATCCAATTCACGCAACAAAAGTACAAAAGATTTCGGATTTAGGAGCACAAAACTTTCATTTAACCACAAAATTTGATACGATATAGAATATTCAATTAATCATGTCACTCGCCATTGAACCAAAGGGCTGTTATAGGCTGGCTTTTCATAGTTCAAATCCGGAAATAAAGATGTCAAATGGTTCACTTGTCTGTGCATTTTTAGTTGTTACTATTTGTTGATTTTCCTGTGATGTTTGTTGTTCGGGTTCTGATGCATGTCCGCCTGAATACGTTTCAATCGGTTTATCTTCTTGCGGTTTATATGTCTTGAGTTGTTTAGTTTGTTTGTAAAACTCTACATTTTTTTCCTTCAATATTTTGAAGAATAAATTATTGTCTAGAAGATTTGCTTCTATTGGTGTCAACCAACCTTTTTTTACTCCTTCATAAGCTAAAAGCCAATTTTCAGACATCAGGATATCATCTTTTAATTCTGCTTCAATATCGCTTACTCTTGGATGTCCATTAACCAAAGTAGAATTATTAATTAAGTCCAAAAGAATTAAGTTTGAAATGCTGTCTCTTGTATCAATGATGTTGTTTGCTGATTGTTCATCAATTTCTATTTCAAATGTTTTTGCAATCCATAAAGCCCAAGCCATTTCAAAATTATGTCTAACAGGGCAATGTTCTTTAATAGTAATATTTATAAGCCTTTTCAATTTCTCTTTAGAGTCAGCATCAAGAAATGAGCTGTATGTTATGAATATACGTGTAAGTATGTCAAGAATAGCAGGCTCAATAAGAGCGGTTTTAATCAACAAGTCTTCAAAAACTTTCCAACTTGTTTTCTGAATAACAACAGTCGAAAATTCAAATATTCTTAAAGAGTATTTAAAAATCCAATCGGTCTTTTTAGGATTTCGTTCTGCAAAAGCCCATATTAAACTGAAATAATGTTTGATACTATTTGTTTGATTTGTTTTTTTGAAGTCGAAGGTGTGCAAGCTTGTGGTAAATTCATCTTCAAACGCAAATGGAAACTCACGTATCTTGACTTTAGCTTCATTTATTTCTAAATGAAATTCTGATAGTATTAATTGTAAACTTTTTAAAACTTTATCAGCTTCATCTTTAGTAGAAACATACAGATAGTAATCGTCATAATATCTACAAGCCTTTAGCTCAATAGAATTTAGGCGTGTTTTTAAAATACTATCAATGCGACAAGCAACTAATTCAGCAATTATATGTGAAGTGTCTGGTCCAATTGGTATCCCAATTGATTGTCTTTCTTGGCAAGCCCTTAAAGCCATATCAACACTTTCAGCATACTTGTATAATTGAGCATCTGTATTTCCGCTTGCAATTAGTGCATCAAGATTATCTTTCTCTTTAAAGTAGTGTTTTGCTTTTTCCTTACCAAGTAATGCCCAAGCAATTGAGTGGGTATAAATTGTTGGATAAAATTTAGAAATATCAACTCTAACTTCAATCAATTTATCAATAGATGTTTTTAAAAGTGAGTTTCTAAATTCAGCAACACTTTTGCTAAATGTTGAAACTGACCTTTTTTCTGTTGATGTTTCTGGTATTGGATAACTTTGAGAATACTCTGATAGGTTATATACTACTTGATAATCAGCCCAACGTGAAACTATTTTTTCTGATAAAATTGAAAAGTGTTTCGGGTTCGGTATCTGAAGAAAACGTCTTGATAATTTACCTTTTGAAATTGAATAAACAGTTGCTCTTGAAGCATTGTACTTTGAAATAAAGTCCGCTCTGTGTGCTTTTTTCCTATCTTTAAATTGTTGGGGTGTTTCGTCTGGATTTTGTGTTAATACAAAAGTCGCTGAATTTATTTTTGTGTTATTTTCAAATACAGTTGTCCAACTTGCAAGTGTCGCTGTAATGTCTGCCGATAAATCAGAAGTGTCAAAAGGGGGTGGTAATTCCTTTGGGAAATAACCCCTTTTTATTAAGTTTTTTAATGTCATTTTATTTCTTGATTGTCGTTTTTAACCTTGTCGCCAATATCCCATTCACGCAACAAAAATACAAAAGATTTCGGATTTCGAAGCATAAAACTTTCATTTAACCACAAAAGTTGATACGATGTATAATGTTCTATTAACTACATCACCCGCCATTGAGGCAAACGCCTGTTGGCAGAAGTTATTTCGGATATGAATCATTATATTTATCTCTATTTTCCATTGATTTCAAAGCTAAAAAATCCAAAGGGTTTATGTCAGTTTTATTGCCCTTAAATTCTTTTGTGAAAAAAGATAAATCAGGTTGTAGCGGATGCACTTCCATATTTGCCAATTTTGTTTCAGCTATTATTTTCGCCATCTTGTCATTTGGATTTATTTCGAGTAAAATATTTTTAGCATAATGAGCGAAAGAGCTACCAATTAAATCGCTAAGCTGGATTTGGATACTATCTTTTGAATCTACCATTTCAATAGATTCTATTTGCAAAGGGAAAACCATTTTTCTGTCATCGAAACCAATTTCTATTTTTTTATTTACAATATCTTTTGAAAGAAAGTCAATAAATTCTTTCCAAAATGCAACTTGTTTCGAATTATCGTGTATAATATTAATCTTTACATTTTCATTTTTCGACCAAATATCACTTAATAAAGTTAGTGATGGTAATGCTAAATCTATTGAGAATTTATTTATTGAATCAAGAATTTGATTTATGTATTTTTTGCTTATCAAAATTGGCAAGAAAAAATTTTCATCGCTACTTTTTGCAATATTATTGTAAATATCATTTGCCTTTGCATAGAAATTTTTAATTGATAATGAATCTTTAGTTCGAATCATTTTTTGAAATAAAACTAATAATTCTGTGTATTCTTTTTTAGAATCAAAAATTTCTGTCTGTAAATACAGAGATTGAGCAAACATAATATTCAGACCATTTTCATAATAAGGTATATTTTTATGAAAAAATGTAGTCTCAACTAATTGATCAACAAGATGTGCACAAAGAGCAAATTTTTTATTATAGTAAGCAATTTTTACTCTTTCATAATTTATTTTGGGATTATTTAAAATAGTTTCTATAGGCTTTTGATATTTTGGATACTTTTTAATTTTGTTGAAGTGAATTTCTTTGGATTCTGTAATTATTGGTTGTAAAATATCTTCTGCTTCATTTTTAGAGAAATTGTGAGAAACTAATACATAAACTGGCTGTACTTTATCTAACAAGTTTTGACCTGAATTTCCTGCTTCATCGAAATAAATGTTCATATTTCCGGGATTTTTTTTATAATTTCTGCCAACGATTTTGGGATTTGTTTTCGGGCGGGTTGGTGGGACGAAGTCCTGTCAGCACAAGGTGAACGCAGATGTGGGATACAAAACTTCAAATTTGCGTATAGCCCCACCTGACGTAAGCCCGTGTTAGCGGTATTTTCTTCGTCTTGTCATGGGTCAATAAATGCGAATAAAACTCCTGATAAACTAACAACAGGATTTGCAACTCCACCAATTGCAATCGCTGTCCCGATAAAAAATTTTGTTGCTCGTCCACCTTGAAAGTTGAATAGTCGCTGCGTGTAATTTTGTTTTTCTTGAATGATTTTATCCGCTCTTTTTGGAATTTCAAGTGATAATATTTTTTCTCTTATCAATAGTGCCAACTTTCTGGTCTTTGAAAAAATGAACATCCCTGTTCGCTTACTAAACTCAATCATTTTGCCAATGCAATCCCCGAGCATATTTGTCAAAGGGCTAAGCGAAATGTAAAAGGAGTGGTTTTTAAATTCAGTTAAATACTCTTCCAAATAATTTTTGTTGTCTGTTCCTATAAGTTCTGTAGTTATAGGTTTGATGTCCATGTTGCTTATGTTTTCGTAAAACAAGCTCCAACTAATTTTCTTTATCCTTCTGTAATTAGGGTAACCCCAATAATTCAAAAACCTGTCTAAGAATTGTCTGTCTTCATCATTCTCTTGGGCTTTCTTTATTAGTCGCAGGAAATTGTCAGGAACGTAAAACACAATATCCGTCTTTTTAATTTTGTGAAACAGAAGAAAATGAAATATTGAAGGGTCAATAATTATTTCTTTCCTGTCAAGTTGAAATTTACCATATCCGTATAAACGGAAGTGAAGTTGTTTGTCACCAATTAAGTCAAAGTAAAAATATGTCATTACTTATCTATTTAATACTACTGTATACATCAAATTCACGCAACAAAAATACAAAAGATTTCGGATTTATTTTGGTCAAAACGAAAAAACACCATTGTAGAGACGTTGCATGCAATGTCTCTACGAATATACGTTCTATTTATTTGTATATCAATGTGTTATAATGTTAACAACGTAATTCGTAATTGTATTCCGCCTTCCGCCTTCATCCTTCCGACTTTATAATGCCACCCCTTCGGGGTTTACTAGGCTCTTGGGATCAACATTTTGCTATAATAATGCCACCCCTTCGGGGTTATTTTGAAGTCGAAAGTCGAAAGTCGAAAGTCGGAAGGCGAAAGTGATAAAAAGTCGAAAGTCGAAAGTAATTAAAAGTCGAAATAAAATTACGAATTACGGTTTTTAATATTACGCTATTTTTTTAATGTATCTCATTGATGTATTTGATTTACAGGGTATTATGATTTACAATTGCATAATTTTAAAATAATACCTTTAAATTTTAAACCCCGAAGGGGTGACATGATTGTAGCATAAAAGGAATCACGTTGAGCCAATTAAACCCCGTAGGGGTGGCATTATTATAATTTTTGGGCTAAAGCCATTTTTATTTCGGATTTCGGAGGGCGTATTTTGGATTTATAATCCTGATTATCAAAAATATACACAATAAAATTGAATTTGGTCGTAGAGGCGTTGCATGCAACGTCTCTACAAGTGTGGAATTATATCTAATTGTATTTCAATGTATTATTCCGCCTTCCGCCTTTATAATGCCACCCCTTCGGGGTTATTTTGAAGTCGAAAGTCGAAAGTTTTTGTCATTAATTGAAAATTGTCAACTTTCTACTCGCTGGTGTTTTTTACCATTTTAACCTTTTTATATCTTCATTTAAATTCGTTATTTTTTTTATTATATCACTGAATAACATTGATTTTCCGTAAATCATTGCTTGCATTTTCTTGTAATCGTCTTCCCATTTAGCAATTATACTTTCGGGTGGAATGATTTTTATTGTTTTTGGCGAAAGTGTGTCATAGTCAAAATCTTTCATCACAGTAAACATACGACGGTGTGCTACAATTGACTGAAATAAATCTTTGTCTGCCAATGCTTTTTGAGCAATGGGTGTATCTACCATTCTCGCCAAGTCATACGTGTGTCGGCTCATTCTTTCGACTCGTATTTGTTCGCTTGATTTGGAAAACTCTTCATGTAGCAAACACACTTTTTCCCAAAATGTGCGTTCAGGTACAACGACATTGATTTCAAAAGGTTTATCGACAAAAGTAGCCTGAGAAAAATGTTTGTCAATAAACGATTGTATTTCTATTTTTTGTATCGGCTCTTTCATTGAGCGACCCCCAATTTCCAAAACAACTGTGTTTTTAATGTATGGACTTGCGTTGACAACCGATTTATATTCCACAAAAACTTTTTCGGGGTCAGTAGTTGTAATAGGGGTGATATTCATTGAAATAGAAAATAAATTTTCCGGTATTCCGTTTGCAATTAATTGTTTTTTTAAATCAAACTGCAAGGTATCACGAATGAATTTACAAGTCAATTTCCTCAGAGTTTTGCTGATTTGCTTAGTGGTAAAAGAATCGCCGTGAAACCCAAAATATTCTCTATTTATTGCAATATCAACATCTTCCGAAAATCGTTCAATCAAATTCCAACACTTGCTCAAAGAAGTACCACCCTTGAATGACAAATTTTCTGCGTATGGCAAAGTGAACAACGCGCGTAAAGTGGCTGTAACCCACAAATCCTTTTCAATAATGATTTGTGGTAATTTAGTGTCTTCGTGCATTTGATTGATTAACTCAATCTTTTCGCTTTCGGGAAGTTGTAAAAATGTCATATTGCTAAAAGTATTTTGCGAATCCAAACAGGAATCAATTTTATATCCTTTTCAAATTCCTCTGTTGTTATATTTGAAAAATGATTTTTAATAATGGCAAGTTGTTCGTCAGTTATGTTATTTTCGCCGATTTCGCGCAATGCGGAAACAATAAGCATTAGATATTCAGATTTATAGGCTAATCGTTTAACTTCGGAAGTATGCTTAAACACAATACCTTTCCCTTCGCCAATTTTTATTTTTCGAGCCGTTCCGTCAGTTAAGTAAACGACATTTGCAGGGACTTGCGTTGATAAATTTAGCAAATTAAGTGCGTGCAAACCTGTGGGAACGATACGAGCTTTGTCGCGTTTGGCAATGGCTCTGGCAATTTCGTCAAGCGTAGGCTTACCCGAAATTTGTACTCCATACAACTCTTTTTCCTTTTTGGGAAACCAATAGATACCATTAGCAAGCCGCATGAGTAAACCAGAATTTGTCAAGCGTTGTAATGATTTTTTTATTGCATCGGGTGTCCCTAAACCTGCAAAATCATCAAGGAAAAATATTTTTCCACGCTTATGGCGTTTAATCTTGTTTTCTATTTGACTTATTACTGTTTTCATCTTATTATTTTATTCTTATTGTCCCCAATTTGTTGTATTTTGGGGACAAATTTACGAAAGCAAAAATACAAAAAAAAGGATTAGGATTAATAGGATTAGAGGATTTTTAGGATTTTTTAAAAAGTCGAAAGTCGAAAGTGAATAAAAGTTGAAAAATACAAGTCATATGTTTTGAAGGAATTATGCCGTAGAGACGCAATGCTTTGCGTCTCTAAAATAAAACGTGATAATTAATTACGGAATTTCATTCCGCCCTCCGCCTTCCGCCTTCCGCCTTCAAAAAGATCCAAAATCCGAAATCATTGCGAGTGGGGTGAAGAAACAACAAAAAAGGGGAAGCTTTCGCTGCCCCCTTTTTTTATTTTTACAAGAAAATAATTTGCGTTAAAATGTAAACGGGAAGCAATACGATGAGTGAAAAGCGGAACATGTACCCAAAGAAGCTGGGCATCTTGATGTTGTTTTCTTCGGCGATCGCTTTTACCATAAAGTTTGGTCCATTGCCAATGTAGGTCATGGCGCCAAAGAATACGGAACTCAATGAGATTGCGGTGAGAATGATTTCAGGGATGCCGGCTACTAAAGCTCCATCGTAAACACTACCTAAATCCAGACCGAGTGCCAGATTGTAGAATGAAAGAGCAGTAGGGGCGTTGTCCAGAAATGCACTCAACGATCCGGTAGCGTAGTAGAACTGAGCCGGAGTTTCAATGCCGATTGAATCCGCATTTTGAGTCAAGAAAATCAAAGCAGGAACCATGGTGATAAAGATTCCTAAAAACAGATAGGCAACCTCAACAATCGGTCCCCAGGTGAAACTGTTTGCCTGACGAATCGATTTTTTTGTAAAGATGAGTGAGAGTGCTACCATGGAAAGCATGCCCAACTCACGGATAAAGCCCATATAGGGAGAGGATTTCATTACCTCGATATATTGTTCGTTCAAAAAAGCAACAGATAGAATTACACCAAGTAAGAAAAGGAAGTTGATATTTCCTTTGATAGTAATCGGTTCTTGTTTTGTTTTATCTAGAACAATATTGGTTTCGGGTTCTTTGCGGTAATAGTATGAATCCACAATAAAGAATAGAAGCAACAAGATACCGTTAACGAAAGCCCATTCAGGGGTTAAGTGGAAGAACCAATCGAAAGGAGCACCGCGCAAGTAAAGTAAAAACAAGGGTGGATCTCCGAGAGGGGTTAACAAACCACCCGCATTCGCTACAATCGCAATAAAGAAGAGAATGGTGTGAACTCTGTATTTCCGTTGGGAGTTAGTCTTAATGACAGGACGAATCAGTAACATAGCAGCGCCGGTAGTTCCCATAAAGGATGCCAAAACAGCACCAATTCCGAGGAAAAGAGTGTTGATTCCGGGCTTGGCTTCAATGTCACCGCCAACATGTATTCCGCCTGTGATGGCAAAAAGAGACCCCAAAAGAATAATAAATGGGAGGTAATCAAATACCATTTGGTGTATCAAGCTGTCTGTTAGTCCTACAGCGATAAGGTAAATCGCTGTGGGAATACCCAAAATGAGTGACACAATCAGTTTGTTTCTATTTCTTTCCCACCAATGAGGAAAGGCAAGAGGTGCAGCGGCAATCATTGCCAGCATTAAAATGAAGGGGATTAAACTCCACCAAGGGATCATTAATTCCATAATTCAATGTTGGTTTAAAGTGAATATTTGTTTAAACCGCGAAAATATGAATAAAATTCGAAAGTCGAAAGTAAAAAGTCAAAAAATACAAGTCATATGTTTCGAAGGGATTATGCCGTAGAGACGCAATGCTTTGTGTCTCTAAAATAAAACGTGATAATTAATTCCGAAATTTCATTCCGCCTTCCGCCCTCCGCCTTCCGCCTTCAAAAAGATCCAAAATCCGAAATCATTGCGAGTGGGGTGAAGAAACAACAAAAAAGGGGAAGCTTTCGCTGCCCCCTTTTTTTATTTTTACAAGAAAATTAATTGCGTTAAAATGTAAATCGGAAGCAATATGATGAGTGAAAAGCGGAACATATAACCAAAGAAGCTGGGCATTTTGATTTTGTTTTCTTCGGCGATTGCTTTTACCATAAAGTTTGGACCATTACCGATGTAGGTCAT
Organism: Bacteroidales bacterium UBA5429; assembly: GCA_002427605.1. Classification (GTDB taxonomy): domain Bacteria; phylum Bacteroidota; class Bacteroidia; order Bacteroidales; family WCHB1-69; genus UBA5429. Next base: position 20,416 of record DIRT01000032.1, read on the forward strand.
GGCGCCAAAGAATACGGCTCCTAATGAGATGGCAGTGAGCAATATTTCAGGAATACCGGCTACTAAAGTAGCACCACCGTACAAGCTTTCTAAGTCTAACCCGAGAGCCAGATTATAGAATGAAAGGGCAGTTGGGGCATTGTCCAGGAATGCACTCAATGATCCGGTGGCGTAGTAGAACTGAGCAGGAGTTTCAATTCCGATGGAATCCGCATTTTGAGTTAAATAAAGCAAAGCAGGAACCATGGTGATAAAGATTCCTAAGAACAGATAGGCAACCTCTGTGATCGGAGCCCAGGTGAAGCTGTTTGCCTGACGGATCGATTTTTTAGTGAAAATCAACGAAAGTACTGCCATGGAAAGCATACCTAATTCACGGATAAAACTTGCAAAATTATATTTTACATCGGGAGAGGATTTCATTATGTCGATATATTGTTCGTTCAAAAAAGCTACGGATAAAACAACACCGATTAAAAAAATGAAGTTGATTTTTCCTTTAATAGTGATAGGTTCTTGTTTAGTTTTATCTAAAACAATATTGGTTTCAGGTTCTTTTCTGTAGTAGTATGAATCCACGATGAAGAATAAAAATAACAAGATACCGTTAACGAACGCCCATTCGGGTGTTAAATGGAAAAACCAATCGAAGGCAGCACCACGTAAGTATAACAAGAACAGGGGTGGATCTCCAAGGGGTGTTAGCAAACCACCCGCATTGGCAACGATGGCAATGAAGAAGAGAATCGTATGTACTCTGTATTTCCGTTGTGCATTGGTTCTAATCACGGGGCGAATCAGCAACATGGCAGCTCCGGTAGTTCCCATAAAGGATGCCAAAACAGCACCAATACCTAAGAAAAGAGTATTGATACCGGGCTTTGCTTCAATATCACCGCCGATATGTATTCCACCTGTAATTGCGAAAAGAGACCCCAAAAGAATAATAAATGGGAGGTAATCAAACACGATTTGGTGTATCAAATTATGTGTTAGTCCCACTGCGATAAGATAGATCGCTGTAGGAATACCTAAAACGAGTGATACAATCAGTTTATTTCTGTTTCTGTCCCACCAATGAGGAAAGGCGAGAGGGGCTGCGGCAATCATAAGCAGCATTAAAATGAAGGGGATTAAACTCCACAAAGGGATTGTTGGTTCCATAATTTTATGTTATTTGTTGATGTTATGTTTTTGTAATTTTTGGATGCAAAGGTACAATGAAATTTCGGATTTCGGATTTTTTTAACTTTAAATAGGTGCAAATTGAGATCTGAAAAGAGATGCACCGAAAACTGTTTTTTCTGTATCTTTGCCGATTCATTTAAAACATAAAAAATATGAAAACAGATCATAGGTTTTTGACCCTCTTAAAGCGTTTTTTACCCCATATTATAGCTGTTATTTTATTCTATATCTTGACGATAGCTTATTTTAGTCCCTACTTTTTTGATGGAAAGGTGTTGCCCCAGGGTGATATGGTGAGCGTTGAGGGGATGACCAAGGAGGTGAAAGATTTTCAAAAAGAGACCGGAGTTTATCCTGGTTGGACTAACTCGATGTTTAGTGGGATGCCAACGGAAACCTTACATGGAGATCCCGGATTTAATATTTTTCGAGAAATTAGTGTTATTTTTAGAGGGGGACTTCATTCTTATAATGCCGGTATTCTGTTTGCTTATTTAATCTGTTTTTACATTTTTATGATCTCAATGGGTGCCTCGCCCTGGCTCTCTATGGTGGGTGCCATCGGTTTCAGTTTTGCTTCTTATAATATCATTATTATAGAAGCGGGACACGTAACCAAAGCGTATGCAATGGCTTATTTAATTCCTATGATTGGAGGGATTATCCTTACTTTTAGGAAAAAATATCTGCTTGGTGGGAGTATTACACTCCTTTTTGCCGGCTTGCATATCGCAGCTAATCACTTGCAGATTACCTATTATGCCTTGATTATGGTCTTGATTTTGGGAATCGCTTATTTTTGCTATTATCTGTTTTGTCAAAAAGAGTTACGCTCCTTCTTTAAAGCGATTGGCGTATTGGTGATTGCTGCTGTTTTTGCTGTTTTGCCCAGTATGACCAATATTTATCCTACTTATGAGTACAGCAAAGATACCATGCGGGGTGGTTCTGTTTTGACGATTCATCCTGAACTTAAAAGTGAGCAAGAGAATGTACCCCATGCTGCGGGATTGGAAGTGGACTATGCTTTTGCATGGAGTTACGGTAAAATGGAATCCTTCACCATGTTGGTTCCCGAAATGTATGGAGGCGGACATGTAATGCTGGAGCCTGGTGATGAGACATTACGGGAATTGAAGAAAGAGGGATATGGTTCTCCTTATTTGCCTACTTACTGGGGAGAACAACCTTTTACCAGTGGTCCCGTTTATGTGGGTACTATTATTGTTTTCCTTTTTGTCCTCGGATTGTTTATAATTAAAGGACCGGAAAAATGGTTTGCATTGGCGGCTGTGGTTATCTCTTTGATTCTCGCCTGGGGTAAGAATTTTGAAGTTGTCAATAACTTTCTGTTCTATAATTTACCGTTCTACAACAAGTTCCGAACCCCTTCTATGGCACTGATTATTGCGGGTAGTGTTATGCCTATGCTGGGAATGATGGCGTTGAAGCAGATTTTCCAACATGAGATTGATAGAGATAAAGTTTGGAAAAAGACCTGGATCAGTGCTGCTATTGTGGGTGGTTTAATCGGCATTGTGATGCTTTTCGGATTGAGCGCCTCGTACACAGGCAGCGGCGATGCATCGTTCCAAAATCAGTTGAGCTCTGCGGGTTTCCAACCGGATCAGGTGGAGTCCATTCAAGATATTATTAAGGACTACAGAAAATCAATGCTCTTTAGTGATGCTTTTCGTTCTTTGATTTTTGTATTATTATCATTGGGGGGACTTTATCTGTACCTCAAGGGAAAAGTAAAACAGCAATACTATATCATTGGCTTGTTGGGCATTTTGATATTGGTAGACTTGTGGGCTGTTGACAGACGCTACCTCAATGAGAAAAACTTCCAAACAGAACGGAAGGCGAAAAATCACCATAAAGCAACTGAAGCGGATCAATTAATTCTTCAGGATCCCGATATCAACTACCGTGTTTTGAATTTGTCGGTGAACACTTTTAATGATGCGACTACATCGTACCATCACAAGTCTATCGGAGGGTATAGCCCTGCCAAATTGAGAAGATACCAGGATATCATCGATTTTTACCTGAACCAGGAGCAAATTTACAAACCGCTCACCACTCAGTTGATGATGGAGCAAACAGGTGAAACTACTGCTCCCCCTCAAGAATTAAATGTCATCAATATGTTGAACACAAAATATTTCATTCTACCGGTGGGAGAAGGAAAACTGTATCCATTCTTGAATCGACATGCTTACGGCAATGCCTGGAGTGTGAAAGGAGTGAAGTTTGTGGATAATCCTGATGAGGAGATTTTGGCTTTGGGTAAAACTAACCTCAAAGATAGTGCTGTTGTTGAGGTAATTAATAAGGAACACTTTGCCAACAAACAGGTTCAATTTGATAGTACCGGTACGATTAAGAACACCCAATGCGTTTCAAATCATCTGGTGTATGAAACTTCGTTTAAAGAGGAGCAGTTGGTTGTTTTCTCTGAAGTATTCTATATAAACGGAGGGTGGACTGCTTATATTGATGGCAAAGAGGTACCTCATTTCAGAGCGAATTATATTCTCCGCGCAATGTTTGTACCAGCCGGAGAGCATCAGATTGAGTTTAAATACACTCCTTATGCGCGCAATCAAGCTAAAATGGTAGCCGGAATAGCCTCGACATTGGTGATTTTAATGCTCCTTTCCGCTTTGGTGTACCCATTTTGGAAAAGAAGAAAAGAATCTAAAACAGCATAAATATTTGAATAGTGAAAATATCGATTATTACAGTTACTTACAACGCTGAACAGGTACTCGAAAAGACCCTTTTAAGTATTTTGCAGCAGTCTAATCAACAGTTTGAGTGCATCCTGGTTGATGGAGAGTCGAAAGATGGTACTGTGTCTCTGATTCAAAAATTTGAGCAACAGATTAAAAATCAGGAGTATCCCGGAATTGGACCGGAGCAGTTCAGATGGATCAGTGAACCGGACAGGGGGCTTTATGATGCGATGAATAAAGGAATCAACATGGCAACCGGAGATTTTGTGTGGTTTATGAATGCGGGTGATAAAATCTATGATCGTGATACTGTGCAGAAAATTGTTGACCTCTATAACATTGAACCAGAATGTGATCTGATATATGGACAAACGATTATGATTGATGAAGAGGATAGGGAAGTGGGAGAGCGGCACAAAATTGCACCTCAAAAATTAACTCGCAGAAGCTTGTTGAAAGGATTGGTTGTGGGACATCAATCGATTCTGGTACATAAAAAGATAGCACCCAGATTTGATCTTTCTTACCGGATTACAGCTGATTATGACTGGGTAATCAGGGCTGTTTCCGAATCCCATTGTCAGGGCTATATTGATCAATATTTATCACGTTTTATGATAGCAGGGGTCTCCTCTCAAAAAAGATGGATGGGACTTAAAGAACGCTTTGCGATTATGAGAGAACATTTTGGATTGTTCCAAACTCTTTTAGCACACTTTGTTATTGCACTGAAATATCCTTTTAGCAAAAAATATTAATTTTGATATTTTATGAATCAACTACTTGGATCATTTAAAGAAAAAGCATTCACAAAAAAATGGTTTCTTTCCTATGGAACTTTGGTGATAGGAACCTTTATTTTGGCTCTTGGTTACGCTTTTTTTATGACTCCTTATCGAATTGTTCCCGGGGGGATTTACGGGATTTCAATCGTTTTACACCATAAATTTGGATTTCCCGTTGGGATGGGAGCACTTTGTTTTAATATACCCTTAACGCTGCTCGGGTTAAAAATTCTGGGACCCAAATTTGGGGTTAAGACTTTCGTTTCCTTTATTCTGACAGCACTTTTTACCGATGGAGTGGTTTTAATCTGGGGACCGGATCCTTTGAATTTACACGATGAAGTGCTGTTGGCAAGTATCTTTGGAGGTGTTGTTATGGGCGTTGGAGTGGGATTAATCTTCAGATCCAGAGCATCCAGTGGGGGTAGTGATGTCATCGCTTCCATTCTTTCAAAATATACCCGAATTCCTCTGGGCACTCAATTGATGATCGTGGATTCAGTTATTGTTATTGTCGGGTTTTTGGTGTTTCAGGATTGGAAAATTCCCCTTTACTCCTGGTTGGCTATCTTTTTGATGGGCAGAGTGATAGATGCAGTAGTCCATGGATTTTCCGATGATAAAACGGTACTCATTATCTCCGAAAAGAGTGAAGAGATTCGCTTGGCTATTATTAATGATTTAAAAAGGGGGGGAACCATATTCAAAGGTCAGGGGATGTACCGTCGCAACGAAAAGGAAGTACTTTACACTGTTGTCAATCGGAGAGAGATGAACGATCTGGTAGCCTACATCTTCGCTATTGATCCCAAAGCCTTTATCACCATTCAAAATGCGCATGAAATTATTGGGGAAGGGTTTAAGTCAATATCAGAAAAAATGGAAAAATAGATTTAAAAAATAGTTGTATATTTGCAGATTGTACTATTTTAAAATTAACAAAGAAGACGATAATGAATATTCAAGAATTTCAACAATCTATTTTGGAAGGAATTCCCGCACAACTTCCTGAAGCACAAAAATATGATCCTACTGTGAGCCACGCTCCCAGAAGAAAAGATATCCTCACAAAAGAAGAGAAAAAATTAGCATTACGCAACGCTTTACGTTATTTTAAACCGGAATGGCACGCTGTTTTGGCTCCCGAATTTATGGAGGAACTTCGTAAATATGGTCGCATCTATATGTACCGTTTTCGTCCTACATACAGAATGTATGCTCGTCCCATTGATGAGTATCCTGCCAAAAGCAAACAAGCAGCAGCCATTATGTTGATGATCCAGAATAACCTGGATTATGCGATTGCACAACATCCTCATGAGTTGATTACTTATGGTGGAAATGGTGCGGTTTTCCAAAACTGGGCGCAATATCTGCTCGCTATGCAATATCTGGCAAAGATGACTGATGAGCAAACCCTCGTTCTCTATTCCGGACATCCCATGGGGCTCTTCCCATCGCATAAAAATGCTCCCAGAGTGGTGGTAACCAATGGAATGGTGATTCCTAACTACTCCAAACCTGATGATTGGGAAAGAATGAATGCACTGGGTGTATCACAGTACGGACAAATGACAGCCGGCTCTTACATGTATATCGGACCTCAGGGGATTGTTCATGGAACAACAATCACAGTTTTGAATGCTGCCAGAATGTTGGGTGGAGATATCGCAGGGAAATTGTTTATCACCTCCGGCTTAGGTGGTATGTCCGGAGCACAACCCAAAGCGGGTAATATTGCGGGTGTGGTGTCGATAACAGCTGAAATCAACCCCGCCGCTACCAATAAACGTCATGCCCAAGGTTGGGTGGATGAGGTGTACAGTTCACTACCTGAACTGTTTGAAAAAGTAAAACAAGCACAACAAGATAAAATAGCCCGCTCCTTCGCATATCAAGGTAATGTGGTAGACCTTTGGGAATATTGTGCAAAAAATCAAATCAAAGTGGATCTGGGGTCAGATCAAACCTCTTTGCATAATCCATGGGCAGGAGGATACTATCCTGTTGGCTACAGTTTTGAGGAGTCTAATCAAATGATGGCGGACAATCCTGCGAAATTCAAAGAAGCGGTTCAGGAAAGCTTAAGAAGACAAGTGGCAGCGATCAACCAATTGACCGAACGAGGAACTTATTTCTTTGATTACGGAAATGCTTTCTTGTTAGAGTCTAGTCGTGCAGGCGCAGATATTTTGAAAGAAGACGGTAAATTCAGATATCCTTCCTACGTTCAAGATATTATGGGACCCATCTGCTTTGACTACGGATTTGGTCCATTCCGTTGGGTGTGTACATCCGGAAAACCGGAAGACTTACAACTAAGCGATCAGATTGCTTTGGATGTGTTGTCCGAAATGAGTGAGAATTCTCCTGCTCAAATCAGTCAACAGATGAAAGATAACATCACGTGGATTAAAGGCGCACAAGCCAATAAATTGGTTGTAGGTTCTCAAGCCCGTATCCTCTATGCTGATGCTGAAGGAAGAATTAAAATAGCCGAAGCTTTTAATAAAGCGATTAAAGAGGGTAAAATGGGACCGGTTGTGTTGGGTAGAGACCATCACGACGTATCGGGAACAGACTCTCCTTTCAGAGAAACCTCAAATATTTACGATGGATCTGCTTTCACTGCCGATATGGCAATCCATAATGTGATTGGAGACTCATTCCGTGGAGCAACCTGGGTATCAATCCATAATGGTGGTGGTGTTGGCTGGGGTGAAGTGATTAACGGTGGTTTCGGAATGCTACTCGATGGTACAGATGAAGCGGATTGCAGACTCAAAAATATGCTCTACTGGGACGTAAACAACGGAATCAGCAGAAGATCATGGGCGCGTAATGAAGGAGCTATCTTCGCGATTAAAAGAGCAATGGAGCAAAATCCTAACCTCGTGGTTACGCTCCCCAATTTGGCAGATGATCAGTTGATCGATAAAATGGTATAAAACAGCGACAGAAGATGAACAGGTCTACTCTTCAACAATGGATCATTTTCTTGCTAACCGTTATGATGGTGGTTTCTTTGGGTTGCAAGAAAAAAGGAGAAGAGATTGTGATCATTCCGGATGCTCAGAAAAATCATCTGCAAAAATCCAGACTGAAGGGAAATGTTAAAACAATCCAAACAGAAACTTACAATAGCTCTCATGTCGATTCATTGGATCAGGATTTTCTTGCGAAAACCGTGATTCAAGAGTATAGTTATGATGGTTTGTTAACTAAAGTGGTAACACTCAATCAGTTAAGTGATACTGTAAGCATTCGCGATATCCATTATAATCCGGAAGGGAAGCAACTCTATTGGATTGAAACCAATCTGGAAAAAAAACAGGTACACCGTTGTGATATGGTATATGATATGAACGGATATCTGTCGAAAGAGCGTTTTACTTCCCAAGACTCTTTATGGTATGAAATTGATTACAAAACTGATGCTATAGGAGGTGTTATCGAAATGATTCGTCATTATCCTGAATATTCAACACGATGGTTGATAGAGTACAATGAGCATGGATTAACAAGCAGGATGAATGAGTTTGATCCGAGAGGGAACCTTTTTAAATATATTGTCGTTGAGTATGATAATTATGGTGATGAGGTGAATCGAAAAGTGTATCGGAAAGATGGTAAAATGATAGAGTATACCTATACCCAATATGATCCCTATGGAAAACAACTAAAGGAGATTTTTGAAAACTATGTTCATATGATTAAGGAGATAAAAACCTACCCTGAACATGACCAAAAAGGAAACTGGTTACTTGAAATATCAGCATCTGAAGTAGATACAGTTTATTTTAGAAAAAGAGAAATTAGCTATTATTAAAAACATATAAAAACAACTATGGATCTAAGTAAAATTTTATCAATTAGCGGAAAAAACGGTTTATATAAATTAATCAATCAAGGAAAAACTAACTTTATTGTTGAATCATTGGAGGATGGCAAAAGAATGCCTGCTTTTTCACATGATGGGATCTCAACTCTTGACAATATTGCTATTTTTACTGATACTGAGGATATGCCTTTAGAAAAAGTATTCCAGTCTATCTTTAAACATCTCGATGGAGCACCTATCGAAGGAGTCATTGGAGATTCGGAGAAGATGAAACAGCTTTTTGAAACTGTTTTACCCGATTATGATAAAGAAAGAGTGTATGTTTCCAATATTAAAAAAGTATTTAGCTGGTACAATTTATTGATTAAGCATAACTTGATTGATCTTGAAGAAAAGGAAGAGCCGACAGAAGGTGAAGAACAGGCGAGCGAGTAGGGAAGGGCTCTAACTTGAATAATAGGTTAAAATGAATATTCATGGCAAATTCTAGCTCATCTATTTGGAAAAATTGGGTAGTCATCAGCACCATCGTTGTGATTATCAGTGCGATGATAGGACTCTATTTGTATAATAATACCTTTCGTCAGGCTCATGCAGACTTGATAGAAACTGTTCCTACAGATGCAAACTATATTTTTCAAGTGAATGATAATCGCTCTTATGTGAAAGATGCCACTCCGCTTCTTCCATATCTCGTGGAAATTTTTAATATGTCCTCCTTTGCCGGATTTGAGTTTTTTCTGGATCAATTACATGGATATAACAATCCATTTATTATCTCAGGGCATCGGAATGGAGACAAACAATCCCTTCTATACTCTTTTAAAGTTCCGGAACGTTCTTTTGATCAGTTGTTAAAGAAGTTAAATATTGACCCGAGAAATTTTAAATCGTTTGCCAGTGATAAAATTTATACGTACGGGACGCACTATAAACGCTTCTATTTTGTTTTTCAGAATGGAATCTTCTCTATTTCAGAGGATCAGGATCTGCTCAAAAATTCGATTCTGCAATTAAAGAGTATGAAGAATCTGTTGGGAAATCGATATTTTAATCAGATTTATGAGATTGTGTTAAAAAATACAAAGCAAAACTGGTTGATTATTAACAATAAAACATTTTTTGCAACACTTCAAAAAGGGTTAAAACCGGAATATCAACGTATTGTAAATAGTAGTAATCCTACTCCCTCATGGGCCGCTTATCAGGTCCGTTTTGAGAGTGATGAGATTCACTTAAGTGGTTATGTGACAGTTGATCAGGCTTTTACAGATGCCTTAAAAACTCAGGAGAGGTTTTCCCAGGATTATCCCCATATTCTTCCATTTAACACTCATTATTACACCCACTTCAATATTCTCAATTTACCGGATTTTCTTAAGATTTTCGAAAATCAGAACTCTTACAAAGAGAGTATTGAAAACTACAAGCTATTACAACCCACCTCAGCAACTGACTTTTTTCTCATGCAGGATACGACGGTGTATCATTATATCGCTTTCCAGTGTGATACAGCCCATACTTCCATAGCCTCTTTATTGGATGAGGATTCGTTAACCAATTCCAAAACTGTTTTTAAAAATATTCCGATTTACCACTCTAAACTTTCTACTATTGTACCTCATTTTAATAAACGATTCAGACCTATTGAGTTGAGCTACTTTATTCAATATGATAATTTTTACCTCTTTGCAAATAGTATCGAAGCCCTCTCTCATTACTTAAAAGTGATTGCTCACAATAATATTGAGAGTAATCCCTATTTTAGATTTACAAAAGCAAATCTGCCTTCTGAAAATTGCTTTGAGTATTATCTGGCAACTTCGCCGGATAGATCGATTGGCTCCTATTTAATGCAGGATTATGTAACTTCAGAAGTCGCTAAACATCTTAAGCTGGTGAGCTATTCCCATTCCGTAATTCAAGATCAGCTACTCAGCGTCAACGCCTTCATCAAATTTTAATTTTTTTCTTCTTTTTGAAATAAAAATAAAAGGGGGGCAGGAAAATCTCACCTTTTTTGATATACCGTTTCCCCACTCTCTAAATCATACCTTTTTAGATAGGCAGTGTTAATTACGAATTACGAATTACGTTTCAATCAATTCTAAATTTAATCTTATAATCCTTTAATCCTATTAATCCTTCCGAAATCGAAAAAGTTGTATTTTTGCAAAAAAAAATGATGAACAGACTATATCCTTTTTTAATTTTAATGATATTGGTTTTTACCGGCTGTAAGTATGAAGAGGGACCATTTATCTCTTTTCGGGAAGCAGAAACCAGAATGGTAGGCTCCTGGAAGTTGGGGAGAACCTTTAAAAATGGAGAACCTTATGCAGACGGAGAACTTTCTGCAAATAATCCAGGCTCTTATTACTACTTTTATTATGAAGGTCAAATGACGGTTTCAGCGCTGGTTAACGGTCATGTAAGAACTTCAAATCAGGGTTTCTGGAGGTTTCAAAATAGCAATAAAGAACTGGAAATCAGTTTTCAACTTCCCGGAGAGACCTATTATTATAAAGCGGTTATCAAAAAGTTGACCATATCAGAACTGCGCTATGAGTATTATGACTCAGATGGCAATTTATGGCGCCTGGAATTTTACTCAAGATCACATTATTGATTTCGGATTTCGGATTTCGGAAATGCTGAAATTACAATTTATAACTCTTAATACTTAACTCACTATTCAAACTCAATTACTTATCGATAAAAAAGATTTAAAACAAAGAACAAAAAGGTTTTCTTTAGAAATAATAAAACTAATGGAATTAATGCCTAACACAAAAGTTGGACATACTATTGCAAATCAAATAATTCGCTCAGCAACCTCGGTTGGAGCCAACTATAGGGCAGCATGTAGAGCAAAATCTAACAAAGATTTCTTAAATAAAATATTAATTGTTGAAGAAGAAGCCGATGAAACTCTTTATTGGCTGGAATTATTAAAGGAAGGGAATTTATTGCAAGATGGTGTAATTAATGAACTAATCAAAGAATGTGATGAACTTGTTGCAATTTTTACATCAACAGGAAGAACTTTGAGAAATAAAAATAACCAAATAGAATAAAATATTTTTGGGATATTTAAATGCCCATCAACAGAACCCTAAATTTAAATCCGAAATCCGAAATCTTATCGCCTTCCAAAGCTGATTCCAATCTCCCTTGCTGTTCTAACTAAATCCGAATGATCGGGATCTACCAAATGGGGGTGGTTTACTACTTCATCCAGTGCAATATGCTCAATGTTGGGATGATTGTATACCACCATACTTCTGTAGATTCCATTATTTACCAATTCAAAGGCTTTAGCCCCAAAAGCAGTAGCTAAAACACGATCGTAAGCGGTCGGTGTTCCTCCTCTTTGAAGGTGTCCCAATACGGTGACCCGAATATCATGCTCCACACCATATGCAATCAACTCTTGTTTCAATTTTTCACCCACACCTCCTAACTTAAAATGAGGATTTCCAACCTCCGTAGGATCAATTCCCGTTACTTTTCCATCTATCCCTTTGGCTCCTTCAGCAATCACAATATTGCAAAAGCCTCTTCCATGGGTATAGCGGGATTCAATCTTTTTTGCAATTTCTGCTACGTCATAAGGAATTTCAGGAATAATGCAAATCTCTGCACCACCGGCAATAGCGCTGTGTAAAGCTATCCAACCCGCATCCCGTCCCATCACTTCCAAAATAAAAACACGGCTGTGACTGGCAGCAGTGGTAACTAACTTGTCAACTGCTTCGGTGGCTATCTGAACTGCAGTTTGAAACCCAAATGTAAAATCGGTACAAGAAAGGTCATTATCAATTGTTTTTGGTACCCCTACAACGTTGATTCCCATATCAGCCAACTGCAATGAGATTCGTTGAGAACCATCACCGCCAATGTTAATGATAGCCTCTATCCCTAACTCCTCCAGTCTTTTTTTCATGAGCTGAGAGCGATCCTCGGTAATCCAGTACCCATCAGAAGTAAGTACCGGAAAATGAAATGGCCCCCCTTTATTTGTTGTTCCTAAAATAGTACCTCCATTAACATGAATTCCTGCAATCTCTTTATCAGTGAGACGAACAATTTCTATTTCATCCCGGAGCAAGCCGTTAAAAGATTCAATGGAACCGTATACCTCCCATCCGCCATGATGTTCTGCAGTTTTTACGATCGCTCTGATCACTGCATTCAGGCCGGGACAGTCACCTCCACCGGTTGCTATCAATACTTTTTTCGCCATTTTTTATATTTTTTTCGCAAAAGTAAGAATAAATTTTGTTTAGAGGCAACTTTTTCTATATATTTGCATCTTGTTATATAGATAAATAAATCTATATTAAATGAGGAAAATACAAATTGATATGAATAACCGAGCCATTTTATTAAAACTATTTTTTATTTTGCTAGTTTTCTCTACGGGAAACCTGTATACTCAGAATATAAATATGTACCACGGAGTAGAATCTCTACAAAGTGAAACAGGGAATTTTTATGATGAGGGTGGTCCCAATGCCGATTATCCGGCGAATGTAGAAGGAGCAATAACCCTAACTTTTGAGTCTGGTACAACCTATAATTTTGGAGCAGGTTGGGTGACTAGTCAGTTGCAGTTTCAGTTTATGGAGTTTGCATTGGGTATAGGAGATACCCTCTTTATTTATGATGGTGATGATGCCAATGCTCCTTTGATAGGGGCTTATAACTCAGTAAATAGTCCGGGAATAGTAACATCAACAGGAACCAAAATCACATTTGTATTCTATTCTGATGGGATTCCGGATTTGAACGGCTTAAATATGGGGTGGCATGCTCGCTATGCAGCCTATTTTGCACAACCTAAAGTGTTTAGAATGGAGGCGGCTACAAACCAGACCTTCGAAGAGGGTTGCAATGCTAAACTATATGATTCAGGTGGTCCGACAGGAAATTTTGCCGCCAATGAGAATTATACTATTACGTTTACCTCCAATCTGGGGAGTCATATCAAAGCCGAAAAGGTCACTTTTAATTTAGGCTCCGGAAATAATGTATTAGAGATATACGATGGGGATTTACTGTTTGACCCCGGTAATGCAAGACGTATAGGCTACTTTAAACAGGGTTTTGCGCCACCGACAATTTTGGTGTCGAGCGGACAATCAATGTCATTTAAGTTTACCTCTTCAGGAGCCACCGGTCCTGGTTTTGAGTTTAATATCACCTGTGTCCCGGAGATCTATACCCAGGGACCGGGAGAGTCTGCCTGCCCGGGTGTGGAAATAGGGCTTTATGTAGCAGGTCAACCTTTTGAAGGTCGGGATACCATGACCTTTGACTGCGATAATCCAATGATTATGCTCCAGGCTAAAGGGAATGCTCCCGGAAAGTTGACCAACGACTATACGGTTCAGTTACTTAATACTTTTGCTCCACCTTTTCCATGGTTTGGAGCCGGTATGACTCAGGTGCCTACTTCAGATGATGACCGTTGGTTGGGGCAAAAACCGTTAACCCCCAATCCTAATAATGCGCCTGTGGATTTTAATTTTACCTTTTATGGCAATAGTTACAACTATTGTGTTCCGGGAACCAATGGAGCCATCTCTTTTAACCCAATATCTTTTGGTCCTTCAGGCTATTCGTATACTCAAACAATTCCTAATGTGGCTGATCCTAACTTTAATTTTATAGGCTCTAATAACCACAAAAACGCTCTTTTTGGTGTCTTTCAAGATACTTATCCCGGAGCAGGCTCGCCTCCGGCTAATAGTGGTATCTATTATGGGAATCAAGGAGAATACCCTTGCAGAACATTTGTCTTTTCCTTCTACCGATTGCCTCTGTTTTCCTGTACTTCGAATAATATGTCAACTTATCAAATGGTGTTGTATGAGGGAAGTAATATCATTGATGTATATGTTCAAGACAGAGGTGTTTGTTCAACCTTTAATAGCGGATCCGGTTTGATTGGAATATTGAACTCAACGGGGAATCAGGCAGTGGTTCCTCCGGGGAGAAATACAGGTCCTTGGACTGCTAACCAGGAGGCATGGCGTTTTATTCCCATTACACCGACAGATTATACTATAACCTGGTATAAAAATGAAGTGACTCCGGCTAATGAGATTCCAAATCATAACTTAGATAAGCGCATTATTACGGTTTCTCCTACTGATACAACTGACTATATTGCAGAGTTAGAGTTTGAAACAGCAGCAGGTATTACATATCAATTGTATGATACCATTCGTATTTTTGTGGATAAACCTGCAATTGAAGCTGTTTCATCTGCTCCTGAAGTTTGCCCCGGAGATCCTGTTGAATTAACTGTGCGTACTGTTGATGCTACATATAATAACCTGTTAGCTTCTTTTAAATGGTATAGAGATAATGTTTTGATCGACTCTGTACAAACGATATCGGTAAATCCTGTTGAAACAACTTCTTATGAAGTCCGTATAGTCTACGCTAATAATTGTGGAAATGATGCGTCAGTGACTGTTGAAGTTCCCGACCTGGTCATGCCGGTTATTGTTGGAGATACAGTGATTTGTGAGGGAGAACGGGTTACACTGACTATGACACAAGCAGAAGGTGCTTGTACCTGGAGTACCGGAGCAACATCTCCTGCCATTACAGTTTCACCAAATCAGACAACGCAGTATATCGTTGGTGTATCAACAGATATTGGATGTATCACCAAGGATACAATAACTGTCCATGTTTCACCATCGCCTGAAGCGCAATTCCTTCCTTCCCCCGCCCACGTATTTGTTGAGGATGGAGAAGGTATAGTTGACTTCGTTAACCTTTCACAGGGTGCTACGGATTATCTGTGGCGTTTTGGAGATCCTTATTGTATCCCAACAGAGAATGTCTCTACGGAATTTGAACCTACTCATATCTATACTCGTTCCGGAACCTATCAGGTATCACTCACTACATCGACAGAGGAAGGATGTACCGATTCGATTCAAAAAAATGTGATAGTGGAAGTGCCCTATTTCTTCTATGCTCCTAACACATTTACGCCTAATGGAGACGGCGTTAATGATTATTTCTATACCAGCGGGGAGGGATTGGATCCTGATAACTTTGAAATGATGATCTATAATCGTTTCGGAAATCTTGTTTTTAGATCAGTGACACCATTTGATTACTGGGATGGACGCAATGCTGACGGTTCACTGGCACCGGGCGGTGTTTATGTCTATATAATTATTACCCACGATATGGAAGGTAATCCTAAAAAATATGAGGGTACAGTGAATCTGATCAGGTAACTATGACGATACTCACATCACCTCTTAAGAGAAATAGTATAACTTTAATCATCACTACCTGGTTAGTGATGATTGCTTTTTGGGGCTGTTCACCATTGAAACGAACGACAGATTCTTCCTATATGTCAACGGATACTATTCGAGTTAAATCGGATTCTTTGAAAGATGCTCAAACTGTTGAAAATCACATTAAATACTCTGATTTGACTAATCTCTTTACTTATCCTTATGATTGGATCAGTTACAGAGGAAAAGCTGAATACACTTTTGAAGGCAATGAAGGAACAATCAGTATCTTTTTTGTCAATCGGATTGATAGTATCATCTATGTTAATCTGAATTTATCAGGGATTGAAATAGTGAGAGTGACGATTACTCCGCAGGAACTGGTTTATGTGAATAAATTGAATAAAACATACTATCAAGGGGGCTTTTTCTTGATCGAGAAGCTGTTGAAACTCCCCCTGGATTTTTACACAATACAAGCTGTTTTTAATGGAAAAGATATACCGGGATACGATACACTTTTTGCAATCTCTGCACAGGATAGTATCATGGTTTTAGAGAATCAAAATAGAAGGTCACTGGATCGCGGGAGACCGATAGCGCAAAAGATGATACTCGATCAGGCTTTGAATTTAATCGCCAATGATATACTATTCAATGCCGATAATAGAAAAATTGCTCTACAGTACAATACCTATACAACTGATCCTTCCGGTTTCTCCTTTTTTGATAATCTAACTTTTCAAACAGAAGAGCTGGAATTGGATCTTAAGTTAAAGAATGTGAGGTTTAACATCCCGGGTCCCACCTCTAATAAGATCCCTTCCTCTTTTACACCGCTGATTTTTCAACCCAAACCTTAAGCTATGGAATTGATTGCAGCGCGTGATGTCAAGCAAGCCTTTTTAGATGTAGGATTCGAATATTGTGGTATTGCTCCCTATCAGGTTTTATCACAGCAGCAACACCGCTTTGAAGTCTCAATAGCAGCAGGATATCATGCCCAAATGGGGTATCTGGCAAGAAATATCGAGAAGCGGTTTGATCCCGCCACACTGTTGGAAAATTGCCAATCCGTGATTGTAGTGCTGTTCAATTATTACACCGGATTGGAACAAAAGAGTGACTACAAAATCTCCAAGTATGGCTTTGTCCGGGATTATCATCGGCTGCTCGAAGAGCAGATGGAACAAGGAATGCAACGGTTGTTAGAATCCAATTCTGCATTGCAGTATCGCTGTGTT
Source organism: Bacteroidales bacterium UBA5429 (assembly GCA_002427605.1). Lineage (GTDB taxonomy): Bacteria > Bacteroidota > Bacteroidia > Bacteroidales > WCHB1-69 > UBA5429. The sequence goes on from DIRT01000032.1 coordinate 37,489, forward strand.
GTAGATCGGTTCCCGATTTCGGAAAAGAGCTGGGCAGTAGCGGCTGGATGCGGTTTCTTGGGTAAAAACGGACTCCTGGTCACCCCCCTTGGTTCTTTTTTTAACATAGGAATAATACTAATAAATCAAAAGGTAGATCAGTACGATACACCCGTAGAACAAAATCAATGCGAAACCTGTACGCGTTGCATTGATCATTGTCCGACAAAAGCCATTGTAGCTCCCTATCATGTTGATGCTGAGCGCTGTTTGTCATACCAAACCTTGTCCAATAAAACACCGGATTATGCATTAATTAGTGAACATGAGTGGCTTTTTGGCTGCGATGTTTGTCAGGATGTATGCCCGCATAATAAGAAAATTAAGATTAATGAATTGTCAGTTCAAAATTCTTCCCTATTTTTGCAACTTGGAAATAGAGAGTTGGAAACGATGACAGAAACCGAATTCAACCTCTATTTTAAAGATACTCCTTTTCATAACAAATATGATCAGATGGTATCGATGATCAAATATAAAATGGAAAAAACTGATGATAGAAAAAGCAAAACAGGTTCTTCAGAATGAGGCAGATGCTATTTTGAGACTCAAAGAGTTGATTGATGAGCAGTTTACTCAAAGTTTGGAACTGATTTTTCATGCCAAAGGTCGAATTGTAGTAACCGGAATCGGGAAAAGCGCCATTATTGCCCAAAAGATGGTTGCTACTTTTAATTCTACCGGCACCCCTGCGATTTTTATGCACGCTGCAGAGGCAATTCATGGCGATTTAGGCATTATTCAGCCGGATGATGTGGTGATTTGTCTCTCTAAAAGTGGAAATACTCCCGAAATTTCAGTGTTGATGCCCTTCCTAAAGAGAAGCGGAAACAAAATTATCGCTATCGTTGGTAATCCCAACTCCTTTTTGGCTCGTGAGGCGGATTATTTTATCAACTGCGCAGTGGAAAAAGAGGCGTGTCCCAACAATTTGGCGCCTACCAGCAGCTCTACGGCTCAATTGGCTATCGGAGATGCGCTGGCAGCCTGTTTGATCGAAATGAGAGGCTTTACGGCTGAAGATTTTGCCAAATATCATCCCGGAGGCATCTTGGGTAAGCGACTTTATACTACCGTGAAAGAACTCTACCAGTTTAATCAAGTGCCTGCTGTTCAGTACAATGCGTTAATGAAAGAGGTGATTTTCGAGATCTCCAGTAAGATGTTGGGCATTACGGCAGTTCTGAAAGAAGGGAAGTTGATAGGCTGTATTACGGATGGGGATTTGAGACGCATGCTGGAGCGTTATCCGGATTACGGTACGCTGACTGCCGAGCAGGTGATGTCGCCCAATCCCAAAACAATTCACGAAAATATTCTTGCCGCGGAGGCACTGGAATTGATGAAACAGAATAATATCACCAGCTTGTTCGTTGTGGATCAGCAAAATCAATACATTGGGGTTATTCATTTGCATAATATTATTAAAGAGGGTATTTATTAAAAAAAGAAAAAAAGGGGGGGAAGGATATTCATACCATGAAGGAAGAGCTATCGGACGAGAGAACGGACATCGAAGAAAGAGAAGAATTGTATGAGCATTTCAATTTTGTCGTGGATAAAGGACAAAGTTTGATGCGCATCGATAAGTATTTGATGGGCTTGATCCCCAATACATCCCGAAATAAGATCCAGAATGCGGCTAAAGCAGATGCGATTCTGGTGAATCAAAAACCTCAAAAGCCAAGCTATCGCGTTAAACCACTGGATGTGATCTCCGTACTGATGGCAACGCCACCACGCGAAATTGAAATTATCCCGGAAGATATACCCGTTGATGTGGTATATGAGGATCAGGATCTGATTATTATCAATAAACCTCCCGGTTTGGTTGTGCATCCGGGTTATGGAAATTACACCGGAACGCTGGTTAATGCACTGACATTCCGCTTTTTAGGTCAAAAAGATCCAACCGGAGAGGATATGAAACCCTATTTGGTGCATCGTATCGATAAAGATACTTCAGGATTGTTGCTGGTTGCCAAAAATGAGTGGGCACAAATCCATCTGGCAAAACAGTTTTTTAATCATACTGTGGATAGAAAATATTACGCATTGGTTTGGGGAGATCTGCCGGAAGAGGAAGGAACCGTCAATGCGCATATCGGGAGAAATCCCAAGGACAGACTCGTAATGACCACCTTCCCGGATGGGGAAGATGGCAGACATGCGATTACCCATTGGAAAGTGGTGGAACGGTTCGGTTATGTTACTCTCGTGGAGTGCAGATTGGAAACCGGAAGAACTCACCAGATTAGAATCCACATGAAATCGATCGGTCATCCGCTCTTTAATGATGCAAAATATGGTGGCGATCAAATCTTAAAAGGAACTACTTTTACAAAATATAAACAATATATTAGGAATTGTTTTGAGCTTATTCCACGTCAGGCGCTGCATGCCAAACAGTTGGGATTTATCCATCCCAATACGGGGGAATATCTGTTTTTTGACTCGGAAATGCCTTCCGATTTGGAAGCGGTGTTGAATAAGTGGCGAGATTACTCAAAACACAAGCAATTTGAAGAATAATCATTAAAAAAATAGTTGCTATGTTTAAATTACACTTACAAAAAGAGAAGAAGAATCAAGTTTTACACTTTAGAAGATGGTCACGTAAGGGGTATGCTGTTTTTTCTACTTTAGGTAGAGTAGTGGTTATTGCTGTATTAGCTACCGGAATGATGGGTATTGGCACCCAGGATGGGTTTGGACAACAGGGATCACCTATGTTGTTGGATACCGATTCTGTCAGACACATTGCCGAGCTGGAAATCCAGGAAAAGGCAGTGGGACTGGTCAATCCACTCTTAGAGCCGGTAGTGCTCTTCACTTCAACCGAGATAGAGCGAGCGGGGATACGCAATCTGCAAGATCTGTTGCAGTACGTACAAGGAGTTGATATCAAGGTAAGAGGGAGTGAAGGAGTACAAGCAGATATCAACTACAGAGGTAGCACCCCCGATCAAATGCTGATCTTTCTAAATGGAGTTTTAATTAGTGATCCGCAAACAGGACACCATCACCTCAATATCCCGATCGTGATGTCGGAAATTGACCGGATTGAGCTATTGAGTGGGGCAGATACCTGGAGTGCCGGACAAGTCGCCTTTGTGGGAGCCATCAACATCGTTTATCGTGATTTCTCTGCGCCTGCCCAAACCAAAATAAAGTTGGCAGGGGGAGATTTTGGCTATTTCGAAGGATCTCTCTCCACGAGGTATCGTCGGGAAAATTTTTATCTGAGCGGCGGAACAACCTATTCCCGTAGCTCGGGTTATATCCACAATACCGATTTCTCGATTGGAAATCTCTTTCTAATGGGAGGATATCAATCGCAAAGGTTTGGAAATATTCACGCTTTTGTCGGTTTTAATGGGAAAGACTTTGGAGCCAACAGCTTCTATTCTCCGAAATTTAAAGATCAGTATGAGGAAACGAGAGCGTTGATTACCACTATTCGATATGAGAAAAACAGCAAATGGTGGAAAAATCGACTCTCCATTTCTCATCGTTATCACACTGACCTGTTTAAGTTGTTCAGAAGCGATCCGCCGGCATGGTATCTTCAGGATAATCATCACCAAACCAATAGTTTAAATCTGCATTATCAGATGCTGATTCCCTCCAAAATTGGGGTTACAACCGTGAGTGCCAATGTGAAACGGGAGTCGATTTTAAGCAATACACTGGGAATTCCATTGCAAAATCCGGTAGAAAATCTTTTTTTCGATGAGATTCTTTATACCAAAGGGAAGGTTCGCGACCACTTTTCACTGGCGTTGTCACACCAATGGAGTTATCGTAAGAGTCGTTTTGTTGTGAGCATTGTAGAGAGTGGTAATTTTGATTATGGATTAAAAACATCCGGGGGAATCCAGTGGGAGCGCCATGGGGTAGGGAAGTGGGGAGCGATTCGTTTATCGTTGCATCACGCATACCGATTGCCCACTTTTACAGACCTTTACTATCACGGACCAACCCAGCAGGGTAATCCGGACCTAAAACCGGAACAGGCGATTAATGGGGAATTGGCGTATAAAATCCGCAAAGATCCTTTCAGTGGAGAGGTAGTGCTCTTTTCCCGCTACGGTTTTCAATTGATCGATTGGGTGAAACGGTATGATGAGGAGGTGTGGCGGAATCAAAATATCCGAAATGTGTTGATCAAAGGGGCGACCGTGGCGTTTCAGTACCGTCCTGAGGGCAAGTTCCTGCAATCTCTCTCGTTGCACTATACTTACATTGATCCCACTTATCATGATGTGTCACTGCAATCGCTCTATCTTACTGATTATCTGAAACATCAGTTGGTGTTTAAACTGCACCATCGGGTGATTTATAACTTTTCTGCCCAATGGCTCATGACCTATAACCGAAGAAATGGTGAATTTTTAGATCCGGAATCATTGCAACTCCAATCTTATCCCCCCTATTTTTTGATTCATCTAAAAGGATATTATCAATTCTCAAAAGTGCAACTCTTTGTCGAAATTGCAAATCTTTTGAATCAAAAATATTTCGATTACCCACACATCGAAGCCCCCGGAAGGTGGTTTAAGGGAGGAATCGAACTGCAATTTTAAAGGCGGAAGGCGAATTCAATTACGAATTACGAATTACGGGATTAAAAATGTAAATTGAATACGGCTGTAGAGACGCAATGCATTGCGTCTCTATGACCACGTGCATCGTTTTTTATTTCTTTGATAATCAAGGGTTTCAATACACAATTTATCCAAAAGGTATAACATTCCAGAGTGGGGAAATGATATAACTGAAGAGGAAAATCTATGCTGCCCCCCTTTTATTTAAAATACCAAATAAGAAGTAAGAAGTAAGAAGTAATAAATTTCCCTAAAGATGCAATGCTTTGCGCCTCTAAGATAAAATGTGATTCCGAAATCCGAAATCCGAAATTTTTTAGCTTTTATTAAACCTCAGCTCTGTTTTAATGTCTGTAGTGTGATATACTAACCATAAAACAAAACAGATATGAATATAATAGCATTTTCAACCAGTGGAAGTTCAGTTTCCATCAATAAACAATTGCTGGACTATGTATTAACTTATTTTGCTGAGGATCAGATCGATATAGTTAATATAAACGATTATGAGATCACCCTTTACAATTATGACAAGGAGGTGCAGGATGGGATTCCTCCTTTGGCTGTGGAGTTTCAGGAGAGAATCAACAAAGCGGATCTGATTATTATGGGTTTAGCAGAGCATAATGGAGGTTTTCCGGTGATTTTTAAAAATCTCTTCGATTGGATCTCGAGGATTCCCAAAAATATAGTATTGGCAAATAAAAATATATTTTTGCTTAGTACCTCGCCCGGTCCACGTGGTGGCGCTACAGTGATGGGAATGGCTTCACAACTATTTCCATATTATGGAGGTAAAGTATTGGCAACCTATACATTACCCTCTTTTGATCAAAATTTTTCTTCGGATAAGGGAGTTACAAATGAGTCGCTATTAGCTGAATTAAAAGAAAAAATAGATTTAGTTAAAGCCGGATAAAATCTCCCTATTTTTTTGTATTTTTGCAAATCTATTTATCAACATTTTAAAATTGCAATTTTATGGGAAAATCATTAAAAGGAACACAAACAGAAAAGAACTTATTGAAAGCTTTTGCCGGAGAATCTCAAGCACGTAATAGATATGAATTTTTTGCAAAAGAGGCAAAGAAAGAGGGTTATGAGCAAATTGCTGCCATTTTTACTGAAACTGCATTGCAAGAAAAAGAGCATGCTAAAAGATTTTTCAAATTTTTAGAAGGTGGCATGGTTGAAATCACTGCTCCTTATCCTGCAGGAGTGATCGGAACAACAGCTGAAAACTTAAAAGCTGCTGCTGAAGGAGAAAATGAAGAGTGGACAGAACTCTATCCTCACTTTGCAGAAGTTGCTCGTGAAGAGGGTTTCAAAGAAGTAGCTCTTGCTTTCGAAATGATTTGTAAATCAGAAGCATTTCATGAAGAGAGATATTTGAAATTACTCAAAAATTTGAACGAAGGTAAAGTATTTGAACGTGACGAGAAAGTAGTTTGGAAATGTGCCAATTGCGGCTATGTTTATGAGTCTAAAAAAGCATTGGATCTTTGTCCTGCTTGCTTACACGGCTTAGCATACATGCAAATCAAAGAAGAAAACTACTAAGATTTCGGTTTTGGATGAAACAAAAAAAGCAGGTTGAAAAACCTGCTTTTTTTGTTGAGCGGAAAACGAGACTCGAACTCGCGACCCTAACCTTGGCAAGGTTATGCTCTACCAACTGAGCTATTTCCGCTTATATTTCCGTACCTTGGGCGGGAATTGAACCCGCACGGCCGCAATGGCCACAGGATTTTAAGTCCTGCGTGTCTACCTATTCCACCACCAAGGCATCCTTCAAAGAACGTTCGTAATAAGGGTGCAAAAATACAACTTTTTTCAATATGAAACACAAAAAAAATAAAAAAAATAATAGAAAACAGTTGAAAAACTTTTTATACATTTGCAATTCATTGATAAGATTGATTTTAGGAGATGTTTACGTCCTCAATAATTAACACCATGAAGAGTAGGTATTTCCTTTTTATTGCATTCTTTTGTTTGATTTCAATTGCTTTTTCTCAGAATAGTAACGACGCAAATTTTCATGAACTTTACTTTCATGTCATTAGTGACTCTAATCGTAATTGCTTGTTAGTCAGTACAATTGTTTTTGATTCTGAAAAAACAATAGGAAAGCTCATAAAAGTTGACTCCCATGGGAATTTAATTAATGACTTTATATATGAAGAAGAGGAAGGGGATGTCTATTTTTTTAATATTCATTTTATCAACAATAGCTATTTTGTTTTTGGATCAATATCAAATGATAGTCATAATTATCTTCTAACCATCCAACTGAATGAGTATTTCGAATTAATTCAAACCAAAAAGTATCGTTTGCCTGAAAATAAACACATTCAACAGTTCTATTCAATATTTGATCCGATAGTAATTTTGTTTATAGCGGATATGCAGGTGATAATTATAGTATGTTTTTTTATAAAATTGATCAGAATTGTGATTCGCTTTGTTCAAAATTTTTCAATACTTCTTATCAAGCTGCGTACCAAATTCACGAATCAAATGATAAAAGTAAATACTTTGTTTTTTTAGATGGGTATCTTCCGCATTTTCAGACTGGAGGAATTTTAGAGATGAGTAAAACGTTTGATACTATTTCATTTCATTTAATTGAAACATATACCCGACATGTCTCATCTTCGTTAAAAATGAGTGATTCCACATTTATTGTTTCAAGTATCAATCTTCTTGATGATTATAAACTCTTTTTGAATAGTATAAAATATGATGGTTCAATATTACACTCTGATACCTTTTATAAAGCTACAGGAATGAAGGAGTTTCCCGCATTTCGTCAAGGAATAAGTAAAAATAGTGATAATTATTATTACATTGGTTCAACTAGTAATTTTGACTACTCAGCCCCCGCTTTTAGTCCTAATGATTCTTGGTTTCACCTAATTAAACTCAATCAAGATCTGGGAATAATATGGGAAAAATGGTATGGAGGCGATGCCTATTATTCACTCAATAGCATTTTAGCTACTTCAGATGGAGGGTGCTTAATGGTGGGAACTAAATATTCGCATAGTGTTGAAAATCAATTTATTCAAGGATACTATATCAAAGTGGATGCCAATGGTAATGAGGAATGGACTCTAGATGTTGAAATTCCGGAATGGTCCTACAAGGTGTACCCCAATCCTACTCAATCGGTTTTCAATATTGAGAATAATGAGATGGATATTCAGTCTGTCGAACTTTTTGACATTTCCGGAAAATTGCTGAATTCTGTACAGGATTGCAATAACAGGACCATTTCTATCGATTTATCCTCATTTCCTCCGGGTGTCTACCTGGCTAAAATCAAATCATCGAAAGGGATTAGAACTGAAAAAGTGGTAAGGAATTAAAATACGACTTTCTCCATCCTTTTTTGTATCTTTGCACCTAATATCAAAAAATATCGACTATGAAATTATTATTAATCAGTAACTCAACAAATTACAAAGAACCTTATTTGGGATGGTGTATCGACATGATCGAACAGTTCTTAACTAAAGAGGTGAAGAGAATTCTTTTTATTCCTTATGCCGGAGTGAAGATTTCCGGGAAAAACTACCCCGATAGCTATGATGCTTACGCTGAAAGAGTGTCAACAATTTTCGAAAAATATGGTTTTGCTGTAGATTCAATCCATAATTTTGCTGATCCTTACGAAGCAGTTAATCGGGCAGAGGCGATTATGGTTGGAGGGGGAAATACTTTTAATCTGGTGGCTGAGATTCATTATAATGAACTGATTGAGCCGGTTCGCCGTAAAGTAATGGAAGGAACCCCATTTTTAGGATGGAGCGCAGGATCTAATGTGGCTTGTCCATCCTTGAGAACAACCAACGATATGCCGATCATCATGCCGGAAAGTTTCGAATGTTTTGACTTTGTACCTTTCCAAATCAATCCACACTACCTGGATCCCTATCCAGAAGAAGTGAATGATGCTATCCGCCACGGAGGAGAAACCCGTCAAGATAGGATTAATGAGTTTTTATCTGTTAATCCTGAGATTACCGTTGCCGGACTCCGCGAAGGAACTGCACTTTGGGTTGAAGATGGTACCATCACCTTGAAAGGAAGCAGACCGATGCGTATTATGCGTCACGAACAAGAACCTTTTGAGATTCAACCGGAAACATGTTTTGACTTCTATTTCAGAATTAAAAAATAGAAAACGAATAGTCTGTTTTATAATTTAAACCTAAGTTGATAAGATTTCGGATCCCAAAAAGGCGGAAGGCGGAGGGCGGAATAAAATCACGAATTACGATAGGGATATATTGGATCAACAATGAATATGGTCGTAGAGACAGGGCATGCCCTGTCTCTAAAATAAATAAAACCATTTTTAAAATGAAAAAAAATATTGTTTTATTATTTGTTTTGTTCGTTGTTTTCTCGGCATGCACCACAACAATGAAGCAAGTTGGCGTTTCCTCCCTACCAAAAAATGTTATTCAAACAAAAGTTCCCGTTCGTCCGGCGGGACAACAGCATGTGCTGGGATTGGTGGCGCCGAAGATTGATACGGTACGGATCGGGTTTATTGGGTTGGGAATGCGTGGTCCGGATGCAGTAGAGCGAATGATCCATATTCCCGGTGTGAAAGTGGTGGCATTGTGTGATTTGCACGTAGACAGAGTGGAGAAAGTACAACAGAATATCTTGGAAAAGAACGGATTGCCTCGTGCAGCAGCATACAGCGGTAGCGCCGATGCGTGGAGAAAACTGGTTGAGCGTGACGATATCGACCTTGTATATATTGCTACAGATTGGAAAACACACGCCGAAATGGGCGTTTATGCCATGGAACAAGGTAAGCACGTTGCCATAGAAGTACCCGGCGCGATGACAATGGAAGAGATCTGGGATTTGATCAATACTTCCGAAAGAACGCGAAAACATTGTATCCAGCTTGAAAATTGTGTGTACGACTTCTTTGAACTGACTACGCTCAATATGGCACAACAAGGTGTGTTTGGTGAAATACTCTATGCTGAAGGTGCTTATATTCATCAGTTGGAGGAGTTTTGGCCCTATTATGAAGGAAATTGGCGGTTAGACTACAACAAAAAACATCGGGGAGATCTGTATGCTACACATGGCATGGGTCCGGCTTGTCAAATTTTGGATATTCACCGGGGTGACAAGATGAACTATTTGGTAGCGATGGACAGCAAACCGGTGAGCATTCCCGCGTACATGGAGGCGAGGGGAGAAGATGCTACAGGATTTCAGAACGGTCAGCATACCATGACGATGATCAAAACCGAAAAAGGGAAAACAATTCATATTCAGCATGATGTGGCTACGCCTCGTCCTTACTCACGGATGTACAATGTCGCGGGTGTGAACGGATTTGCGAGTAAATATCCGACTCCCGGTTATGCGCTTAAGGGTGAAGTGTTGAACAAAAGCGGTGCTCCTGAATTGGGAGACTTAAGCGCACACAAATTCATGTCTGATGAAGCCCGCAAAGCGTTGATGGAGCAGTATAAACATCCTATTCAGAGTGAGTTGGAAGAAACCGCACGTCAGTTGGGTAAAATAGCCCACGGGGGCATGGATTACCTGATGGATTACAGACTGATTTACTGTCTGCGTAACGGTTTACCTCTGGATATGGATGTGTACGATTTGGCAGAATGGTGCTGTTTGGGTCCATTGACTGCCATTTCGTTGGAAAATAACAGTGCACCGGTCGAAATTCCCGACTTTACACGCGGACATTGGAATGATCTGCAAGGATATAGACACGCTTTTGTTGAAGGTAGAAGGTAGAAGGTAGAAGGAAGAATAAAAGTCGAAAGTCGAAAGTCGAAAAAAATTACGAATTACGAATTACGAATTACGGGGTTATAAATTTTGATTGAAAATGGTTGTAGAGACAGGGCATGCCCTGTCTCCATGATGTTATTATGCAATAGTATTAAAATTATAACAAATATTTGATATTCAAGTAATTATGAAAAGAGAAATTTAAATTAATTGTGGCTGTAGAGACGCAATGCTTTGCGTCTCTATGACAACATGATTTCATAATTGATCACACATTCTCCAAAAGACATAATATTCCAGAGTGGGGAAATAAATTTGCACAAAGGAAAGCCTTTCCTGCCCCCTGTTTTTTTTTATTTCTAAATAATAAAAAGAACCCATCATAGAGTTCTTTTTTTGTGCGGATGAAGGGACTCGAACCCCCACGCCTCTCGGCACTAGATCCTAAGTCTAGCGCGGCTACCAATTACGCCACATCCGCTTGGAAAATTGGAACTGCAAAAGTACAATTATTTTTAATATAAAAATGTCAAAATAAAAATATTTTTGATTTTTTTTATACGTTCACAAGTTGTTGATAGGATTATAGATTCAACAGGCAAAGTT
>DIRT01000009.1 GCA_002427605.1 Bacteroidales bacterium UBA5429
CTAATAAAAGGGGACACTTAAGATTGATTGAATTAATATTAGGATTTATTGATTTTAAAAAACTAAAATGAATACAAAAATGGACACTGACAGATTTAAAAATGAATATCCGGGACTTTCAACCATTTCTATTATTTTTAATGTAATTGGTACTATAATTATACTTTTTGCAGTAATTGCATTAATATATGGATTATTGTTGCTTGGAAAATATGGAACTGAAAGACAAATGGGAGTTTATCTTATAATTTCCGCACTTGTAAGCGGATTGTTATTCTCTATCCCATTTTTTGCTTTTGCCGAGTTGATTAAATTATTTGTTAAAATTGAGTTTAATACGAGAAAAGAAAAAGATAATGAAGATACAAGTAGATTTGACAGTATCGGACAAAAACAAAATTCTTCAAATTTTGACAATAATGAAATCTCTTATGAAAACTGGAAAAAAGATAATCCTGGTAAGACAATAAATGATTATTACGCTTCGAGAAAGAATTAAGGAACAACATTCCAGAGTGGGGAAATGAAATATCAAAAGAGTACCACCTTTCCTGCCCCCCATTTATTTTAATTTCCAAATAAGAAATAAGAAGTAAGAAGTAAAGGCGGAAGTCGGAAGGCGAAAGGCGAAAGGCGAAAGTTAAAATAATTCTAAATTCTAAACTCTAATTTCTAAATTTATACGTTGTAGATTTCTCTTAAAGCCTCGGAAGTACGCCCGTAGATTCTGTCTTCAGCGGATTTGTGAATGTAAAACGGCTCGTTTTCGATCGCTTTGAGGAGCATATCATTAACTCCTGCGAGATAAACCGTTCCATTGTTGGCTTTCAATATCTCTAACAGCTCACCCAAATACTCGACACCATCACTGTCGGCGTAGAATGCGTTCCGCAAGGAGACGACGACATGCTTGCAATTCTTGATCTTGCCGACTGTTTCTAAGTGTGCCGGCATGTTGATATAGGTCAGTGTTCCCGTAATTTTATAGACAATCAAATCGGACTCAAGTGTTTCTCTTTCAGCAATTTCGGGACTCAACAGGGTTTCCTGTAACTTGGCATTCGCCCAGAGAGTAACCTCTGTATTTCCATAAGAAACTTGATTCACAAAGATCAACAAAGAGATAAAGCTTCCTACCAAAAGCGCCGCAATCGGATCCTGAACAACAGTAATCACCGCTACAGTCGCAGTAATGGCAAAAGCTGTTTTCTCGTTGTAAATCAGCTTGATAAAGTGCTTAACCGAAGACATCCTAATCGCAACCACAAAAAGAATGGCTGCAACAATCACCATCGGCAGCTTTTTGAAAAAGGTAAGAAGGAACATCACAATAATAGCCAGGAAAATGGCACTCAAAATCCCGGATGTTCTGTGTTTACCTCCACTTTTAACATTGAGAGCTGTACGAGCCAAAGCAGCTGTAGCAGGGATTCCCCCCATGATACCTGAAGCGATATTGGCAATCGACAAACTAAATACTTCCTTGGAACGATCAAACGGAACCTTGGTCATCTGTTTGGCAATCTGTCCGGAGAGTAAAGTTTCCAAAACTCCGATTACAGCCACAGCAAAAGCAACAGACCAGATCTTTTTCGACAAAAATGGAGCCCAGGTCAGGTCTTTATAAAAATTGTTAAACAATCTTGGAGTAATCTTGGGATAACGATCCGACAAAATAGTCATATCGAAAGGAATAGAAGTCCACTCAATAATATAAACTGCTATAATACCGATAAAAGCGATGATAATGGAACCGGGTATATTCTTAAATTTCTTGTCCCACAGCAAAATAAAAGCAACAGCCCCAAGGAAAATCAAGAAAATGCCCCATCGAATTTTGGAAAAATCGGAAAATGCCAGTATAATATTTTGGGCTACATTTTCTCCCTTTTGTAAATCATTTATACCCAACATGGCATCTATCTGACCAAAAGCAATCATAAAGGCGACCCCCAGGGTAAACCCTTGAACAACACTTCGCGGAATAAAGATAATGTACTTGTCCAGTTTAAAAATGTAGAAAGCCAGTATGATCAATCCCGATGCAATAGCAATAATCGGTAGTGACGCAGGTCCATTAATAATCGCAAAAGAGATTAAAATCCCGGATAATGCACCCGTTGGACCAATGATGTTAAAATGGCCTCCTCCTAGAATAGCTCCAATCAAACCGGCCCAAAATGCGGTGATAATCCCTTGTACCGGCGTTGCTCCGGAAGCAATGGCCAGTGCCAATGAAAGAGGGATATTAATAAAAGCAACCGTTAATCCGGATTTCCAGTTCTCTCTAACGTGCTGTTTTAACAAATTCTTATCAATCTTTCCTTTTATCATCTTATATCATCTTATATCAAATTTTAATCACTCATTTTTGAATTAATCTCTTGAATCGCCAGGATATTTCTTGGTGAAACAATATCGATCCATCCCGATTCAATCGGATATACTTTTTTATTCTTCACTGCTCTTAACTCCGTGTAAGGATGAGTTGATATAAAAGCATCAAAATCCTCCTTACGGATAAAAATCAGGTCGGGATCCTCCTGGAAAAGGTACTCCTTACTCACGCTCCAGGTCTTAAGCTGATCTCCAATATTACGTCCGCCTGCCAAAGTGATAATCTCGTGAATATGAGAGTTTTGAGGTGCAGTAAAATCACCCGCTGCTCCAAAACCGACAACATAATAGACCTTTTTAAGAGAAGAAAAGTGCAGGTTCTTGATTTGCTCCAACATCTTACGATAGTTATCGCTTTTCTTTTGTGCCAATGATTCGGCATTGACGAGTTTCCCGATTTGAATAAAGAGGTTCAGCACGCCCTCTACCCCACTCTCTTCCCGCAAAGCAATCACTTTCAATCCCGATTGTTCCATCTTTTCGAGATCTTTCTTGGAGATAATCGATCCGATTAGGACCAAATCCGGATTCAATGAAATAATCCGCTCAATATTCACCTGGGTTAAGCCTCCCACCTTGGGAATCTTTTCGGTTCCCTTCGGGAAAGTGCAAAAATCGCTAATTCCAACCAAACGCTCTTCTTCCCCCAATTCAAAAATCACTTCCGTAATGGCGGGAGAAAGCGATATAATAGAGCGGGGTTCTTTTTCCAAAACCACTTCTCTATCATAAGAGTCTGTTATGGTGATAAAAACAGTGTCCACTTTCTGTTTGGGAGCTGAACAGCCCAAACACAATAGCAGGAACAACCCAACGAATAAGGCTTTTGAAAGGAATCTCGATAGCATAGATCAACTACTTAAGCAGTAAATTATTATATTTTTGCAAGGTTTCAAGAACATTCAGACGAATATGGATAAAATCATCCACACCGGCTACTTTGAGTTGTTCTATGGATTCCGTAGGATTTCCGGCAACAATAAAGGGTATGGCAGGTGCCGCTTTTTTCACTTGTTGAACCGCTTCCACGCCTAATGTAGCGTACTCTTCATCAGAGCTGCAAATCACAATCATCGATGGTTTGCTATCCAAAGCCGCTTTAACGCCCTCTTCTACCGTTGCAAAACCGGGACTCTCAACAATCTCATAGCCTGCACAACCAAAGAAGTTGGTGATGAAACCGGCACGCGCTTGTCTCATAGCCAAATTTCCTAATTTGAGCAAATAAACAGTGGGACGAGCACTTTTTTGAGCAAATTGTTCTGTTTGAAGACGTAATTTCTCAAACTCTTGCGCTGCACGTAGGGTTGGATTTTCAGGTTGCTCGGGAGTAACCTCAATTTTGTCCAACATCGCCTCATTGGTGTTCGGATATTGATTGGTTCCCAACAAAACGGTTTTTCTTGTAGCGATATCTTTTAATTTCTTGGCTGCACTTTCTTCAATAGCAGCTTGAAGTTCTTGACTCTCAATCAGTTTCAACAATCCACCTTGACTCTCCACTTCCTGGAACAGTTTCCAGGCATGCTCTGCAATCGATACGGTTAAATTCTCAATATAGTATGAACCTGCCGCAGGATCCACTACTTTGTCAAAATAGGACTCCTCTTTCAGGATCACTTGAATATTTCTGTTAATTCTGGACGAAAACTCGTTATCTTCCTTATAAATCGCGTCAAATGGGTTCAATGCAATGGTGTCCGCACCGCCCAAAGCTGCCGCCATACCCTCAGTAGTCGATCTCAAAATGTTCACATAAGGGTCAAATAACGTCTTGTTCCATGAAGAAGCTACCGAGTTGATTTGCAAACGATAAGCACAGTCACATTCAGGTTTATATTGCGCTATCATGGTTGACCATAACATTCTGATAGAACGCAACTTAGCAATCTCCATAAAATAATTCGGTCCTACAGAGAGTGTAAATTGGATTTTTCTGGCAATCTCATGAACAGGCACTCCTTTTTCGGTAAACCAAGCCAAATACTCATTCGCCATGCCCAAAACGTAGCCTAACTCCTGCGTAATGGTCGCACCTCGGTCGTTTAACTCTAATCCGTTAATATTCAGTATTTTGAAGTTTTTCAGATCACGTGTCAATTCAAATATTTTCTCTATTTTTGCGAACACTTCAGCTTGTGGCTTCAACAATTTGCCGTGACGCATAGCACAAGCCAAGATGTCAAAATGAATCGCTCCTCTAATTTTATCCTTAGATGCTCCTGTTTTTTCTATATATTTTTGAAAAAAAGAAATCAGGGAGTGGTAATCCTCAGCACTGTTGAACTGTATCTCTACCTTCTCCAGGTCAATGCCCTGTAATAAATCCTCCAGATCCTTTTCTGTTTTGACATTTTCTGCATTGAAATCGATTTTATCAGCTCCTCTTTTCAATGCATCCTTCGCTATTTTGTTCGCTTCCCGAGGATCCTTATGGTTCACCTCTTGCATGATGTTCCAATGGTTGGACTCAGTTTTATAACCTCTGGTATAGGGAAACTGATCAGGTAAAGAATCGATATAGGAAATATCCTGAATATCCTCAGCTCTGTAGTATGGACGCACTTCGAATCCCTCTTCGGTACGCCAAATCAGTCTTTTGGAATAATCAGCACCTTTTAAGTCTTTCTCAATCACTGCTTCCCACTCTTGAGTTGAAATCTCGGGAAATGCTTCAAATAATTTTTTACTGTTAGCCATATATATTAAATTTTACTTTTCAAACAATCTGCAAAGATACATCAAATAATTAACATTTCTCACTTTTAATTTTGGCGATCACACGATCCATAACACGGGTAATCTGCTCCTCTTCCAGTTGAGGGATAAATCCCTGATCCTGAAGTAAATTCGTGATCTCTCTTACTTTCATGATATCCTGTTTGGTTTGTTGATACACCTCATCCCAGGTCAGTTGATGCAACGCCACGCCCTCTTGGATCGCCTGCATCGCCACATCGGCAGCCACTTTGGGGAAAACTTCCCATTCGAGCATGTTGGGCATGATGTTTTCGGTATCAATGCCGCGTTTTTCAGCAAACTCCGCAATCGAGTGCGCCGCTCTGATCGCCATGCCATCGGTGATTTTCCGGGCAGAAACCATCAAGGTCCCTTTCAAGATAGATGGAAAACAGATGGAGTTGTTCACCTGATTGGGGAAATCTCCTCTTCCGGTAGCCACGATGTATGCTCCCGCCTCTTTCGCCTGGTAAGGATAGATTTCAGGAACCGGATTGGCACATGCAAACACAATCGACTTCTCTGCCATCAACTTAATCCACTCCGGAGAGATTGTATTGGGTCCCGGTTTGGAGAGTGCTACCAGCAAATCTGCATCTTTAAACGCCTCTTCATGGGTAGTAATCTTGTTGGGATTGGTAATTTTACACAATTCCCACTGTACGTAGTATCGTGGATCATCACGATACCTTGGATTGTCAGCATGAAGTATAGAACGACTATCGAAGATAATCATATTCTTAGGATCCACGCCATCCGCAATCATCAAGCGGGCGATAGTGGTATTGGAAGCTCCGGCACCATAAAGCACCACTTTGATCTCATTCATCTTCTTACCGGTCAACTTCAAAGCGTTGATAACCCCGGCCAAAGTAACGCAAGCGGTACCCTGAGCATCATCATGCCACACCGGAATATGACACTCTTTGCGCAGCACATCCAACACTTTAAAGCAGTTGGGTTGAGAAATATCCTCCAGGTTGATAGCCCCAAAGCTGGGCTGCACCATCTTCACAAAATTGATAATCTTATCGGGATCGGGTTCTCCCTTTTCATCTTTACTGTCGATACACAATGCAACGGCATCCACGCCGCCCAAATATTTCATGAGCATGGCTTTTCCTTCCATCACCCCCAATCCTCCCGGTGGAGTACAATCGCCATCCCCAAGAACCCGGGTCGAGTCGCTCACCACAGCCACCTGATTATTCCGGTTGCTCAGTTCAAAAGAGGCATCCTGGTTATCACGGATGGCTGTCGAAACGGCAGACACCCCTGGAGTGTACCACACATTAAACCAATTAAACCCATAGATGGGCGCTTTGGGTATGGTTTGCATCTTACCGCCATAAAACCGGTGCATCTCCCGGGAAAACTCCTTATAAAAAAGGGTTTTAGCGTGAGCAATCTGTTCTTCAGTAAACTCTTTCGGCAAAAGAGCAGCAATCTGATCTAAGTTTATCAACGATTCTTTTTTCATATTCAAGTTTGTTTACAATGCTAAGCGCAACTTTTAAAATTAGACTTTGAGTCAACCTGCAAAATTACGTAAAAAAAACTAAGATTCATAAGATTTGAGGATGAATAGGATTATGAAAATTTCGGATTTCGGATTTCGGATTTCGGATTTCGGATTTCGGATTTTTGGCATTGAGCTTTTTTTAGATCATAACCCGTTAACTTTTAATTATATATATTTTTTGGAAATAAAAAAATTTGGGGGGCAGCATAGAAGGTGTCTATTTTGTTATTTCATTTCCCCACTCGGTAACATAAACCTCTTTAGATATGCAGTGATCAATTACGAATTACGAATTACGAACCTTCATGATTTCGGATTTCGGATTTCGGAATCTTAAATTTAGATTTTAAGAATTTAGAAATATCTGAATATTAGGCACTTGCATTTATAAATAGATCTACTTCATATTTCTAATTTCATACTTCTTACTTCAAAAAAACCCCGAAGGAGTGACATTATAATAAATTTGGGCTAAAGCCCTGGGAGTCAAGGGGGTTAATTCCGATCCATGCCCTAAAGGACATGGCTATTGATATGAATATCAATGAGATACATTAGATGTTTGACCATTTTCAATTCTCAACTTTCAATTTTCAATTAATGACAAAACTTTCGCCTTCCGACTTTCGACTTT
Organism: Bacteroidales bacterium UBA5429; assembly: GCA_002427605.1. Classification (GTDB taxonomy): domain Bacteria; phylum Bacteroidota; class Bacteroidia; order Bacteroidales; family WCHB1-69; genus UBA5429. Next base: position 7,293 of record DIRT01000009.1, read on the forward strand.
CGACTTTATATTCTGCTTAGCTCCTCCATCAATGCTTTCCGCTTGGGATATTCGCTTTTGAGGTGTAAAATGAGTTCATAGGCTTTGTCTCTTGCACCAAGATTGATAATCCTACGGATATATCTACATGCCTCCTGATAATGATTTCTACCCATGTTGTCTCTCGTGTATTCGGTGATTCCTTTAGTGTATAATGTGACAACCTCAGCGGAAAAATCCTTGGCAAGATATTTTTCATATTTTTCAATTGTTCTAAAAGTGGGATTCTCTTTGACTAATTCCAGCAGTCTGTCCCACCATTCTTCTTTAATGAAAATATCGGCAATTAAATTGGTATTAGGCCATCGACTTTCATTTCTAATATCCTGAATGACAGCTTCAATAAACTCTTTCCACTCTTCGGGTTTGACGTAATCTTTTAATATTTGAAAATAATCTTGCTCTTTTCTGAAATTGTCAATAAATAGCAGACGCGCATATTCGATAATTTTTTCGGTATCATGCTGAGCTTGTGCTATTTTTAACAACCAGTTATACCATTCCCATACCAAACCCAGTTTTTTTGAATCATAATTCAATCCATCCTGAGCTATGGCAACTGCTCGGTCATAATTCGCTTTTAACATTGCTTTTTGAATCGCTTTCCGTCTTAGGTCAGGATTTGTAATATTTTGCTCTACATATTGATCTGCAGCACTTTCACCTTTAAATTTTAATACAATGTTGTATTTTATCTTTTGTGCTTTTTCAGTTGTATATTCAGATTTTTGTGTTTTATCGATGACTTTAAAAATAGCTTCCATTTCTTCTTCTGTTTGTAAAAGAGATTCAGCAAGACTTAAAATACCGATATGCCAGTTCCAATCCGAATAAATTCCTTTACCAAAAGAGGTACAACAATAATTGAACATTTGTTTCCTAATCTCTTCAGGCAACGGATTTTGGGCAATAGTCCAAAGTATATCGTAGGCAGTTTCAACCAATCCATACATTTCACCATCACTGTCATCCGAAACCTCGAGGAGATCGCTCACTTCTTCCATAATAGCGGTACAAATCAAAAAGGCGGTATTGTAATTGCGGTTTTCAACCTGTTTTTCTGCTGTATTGAGAAGTGTAGAGATGGAATGGGTTACCATCCCTACACCCGACCACTCGATAAACCCATGTCTATTGGTTGCCATATTCAGGGTTGCCCTTACTTGATCTGAATATAACTCTTTAGTTTCATCGGGATTGAATTGCGCAAATGACGACAAAAATAGGTTTCTGAAAGATCTGTTTGTAGATGCCTGTTCAACTATAAATAGCTTCAGTTCATCATGAGATATAATTTCGAGCAATTCGTTAACCTGTTCAGTAATGGTTTTGCGTTTTGCGGGTTGATCAGAGAGGGTTGTTTGCTTTGGATTTTCCTCTATTTCGATGTACTGATCCTCCATTTCTTCTCGCAGGTAATACAAGGCAGCCACCACGTGCTTGCACACCGGACCTAAATCGTAGGGACAATCGCAGTCATAATCGGTGATCATTCCATCTTCAAGACTAATTTGGACAGTATAATACACGCTCCCTTCAACAATAAACTCATATTCACCCGAACTGATTTCATCGGGATCATGAACATGTCCATCTTCATAGTACTGCAAACCCCGATTCAGTATGGTTTTGTCTATATAATTCTCAAATTGGTTTAGCGGAACCGGCATAATGTGTTTTGTTTTAAAAGAGCAAATATACAACTATTTTGAATTTTTATTCATTTAATGATTTGTTATCCAATTTATTAATCAATTTATCAAAATCAGATTGAAATAATTGGTCTTGTATAATCCTGTATTTTTCAAATTCGGTTTCTGCATATTCATTTGCCATTTCATGACTTATTTTTCCGGCATTTTGCAATATTTCTCTATCGTCATGTTGAAGAAACAAATCTAAACGTTTTGCCCAATCTTCCATTGTCATTGGAATTTTACGTTTGGCTCTATTTTCTGCTAAATCAAGATAAGCATTTACAATTCTTCCTAATGAGTCTAATTCATCTTTTGTAAGATAATTTTTTGCAATCGTAACATCTGATTTTAGAATTTTCCCGTTGGGACTGTTTTTCCATGAAGTCAATCCCATGTATTCTTTTTGACTATCTGCACGTTCAACGATCAATTCTGCCGCAGTATGTTGATGAATGGCATAGTGAAGTTTATTTTGAACTTTTGCAAAGAATTCTTTTGTAATGATCGCGTCTTTATTATAATCAATACTTGTTGCATAAATATCAGTAACTTTTTGGTAAAACCGCCGTTCACTCAGTCGAATTTCGCGAATTTCTTCAAGTAAATGCTCAAAATAATCTTCATCTAGAAAAGCACCATTTTCCATTCTTTTTCGGTCAAGAACATATCCTTTTATTGCAAACTCTTTCAACACTTGCGTTGCCCATTGTCTAAATTGTGTAGCACGAACTGAATTCACCCTGTACCCTACTGATATAATCGCGTCTAAATTATAAAATTCCACATCACGGTTTACTGTTCGATTTCCCTCTTGTTGAACTATTCGAAATTTTCGAATAGTTGCTTGTTCCTGAATTTCCCCGCTTTTATATATTTCTTTTAAGTGATAATTAATGGTATTAACCTCAACATCAAACAATTCTGACATTAATTTTTGACTAAGCCAAATTGTTTCATCTTCATAGCGAACTTCAATTGTTGATGTTTTACTTTGATTGGTAAAAATCAAAAATTCCGCTGTACTATTTCTAATTTGTATTTTCTTACTTTTATCTATCATCAAATCTGTTATTTATATCGATTTGTAAATATACCATGACATCTAATTCACGAAACAAAGATACAAAAACATTTCGGATTTCGGAGGGCGGATTTCGACTTTCCTTCTACCTTCTCAATTGATAATTGGTGCTTCTTCCACCGCCTTCTTCTTGCTGTAAGATTCCCTTTTCGATCAGATCCTTGATGTCGCGGATGGCGGTATCTTGTGAACACTTGCAGATTTTCGCCCATTTTGAGGATTGTAGCTTTCCAACAAAGTCGCCGTCAAGTAATTTGTTGAGCATTAAAATTTGTCGCTCGTTGAGAGATGTTTGAGCATGTTGAGTCCAAAACTCTGCTTTTGTCAGTATGTTTTCCAATATTTTTTCGGAAGATAGTATGGCTCTTTTTAGACATTTCAAAAACCAATTGAGCCAAAGTGTGATATCGCTGTCACTGTTGTTTCGCTGAGTTTTTTCTAGCGTTTCGTAATATTTTTTCCGTTCTTTGTTAATTTGTGTGGACATGCTGTAAAACCGCTGATTACTTTTATCGCTTCGAGCCAACAACATATCACTGATTGCCCGGGCAATACGTCCATTGCCATCGTCAAACGGGTGGATGATCACAAACCACAAATGAGATATGGCAGCTTTCAGTACATCATCAATTTTCATCTTACTGTTCAGCCATTGAAGAAAGTGATCCATCTCTGCTTTGACATCCTGAGCTAACACGGCTTCGTAATGTACTTTTTCGCGTCCAAAACCTCCGGAAACAACCTGCATTTCACCGGTTCGGTATTGTGCCACTTTTATGGCATAGAGTCCGCTGCGTCCGGTTGGGAAAAGAGATCCGTGCCAGCCCAAAAGACGTTCTTCCGTGAGCGGTTGATCGTAGTTTTGTGTGGCATCGAGCATCATATCTACAATACCGTCGATGTTTCGGGCAGAACTGACCAGTCCCCCCACTTCAATCCCCAAACGGCGAGCGATAGAGGAACGAACTTGCGCTTTGTTTAGTTTTTCTCCTTCAATTTCGGAAGATTTCAACACATCAAGTGTCATATTTTTGAGTGATGCTTCTTCCTGCATATCAAAACCAAGCGCGCTCATTTTGCCTAACAATCGTCCTTGTAAATGACGCACTTCCGCCAATATTGGGCTAATTTTCTTTTCATCCCATTTGAAATCGGTCCAGTTTTCGTGTTGATAAATGTAGAGTCCCATGATCATTGCTATTGAAAGTGCAAAGATATAACTTTTGCGGAGAATAAACGATCTATTCTTCGCATTTTTGCGTAGAATAACGCTCTTAATCTCTGCAAAATTTGAGAAGATTAATAATTTTTGCATAGTAATGCCATTTATTCGGGGTTATTTTGAAGGCGGAAGGCGGAAGGCGGAGGGCGGAGGGCGGAATGAAATTACGAATTACGAATTACGAATTACGAATTACGATTCCTAATTTTAGAATTTAGAATCGTATTTTTAGCTTCATTAGGTACATAATTCTCTAAAATTCACGTATATAAATCCGAAATATAAATCATAATGTTCCCCTTCAAAAGATTTCAAATTTCTTCCTTCTTATTTCTGACTTTATTCGTATCTTTGTTGCGTAAAAGAAGTACTCTACACAACCTAAACAAACTACTACTAAAACTAAATATTATGCTTAAAGACAGACTACAACTTTACAAAGAAATTGAGAACGAAAGAAACTCAAAACTTTTAGTGTTTATCACAGGTGATAGACCAAATCTTGAAACGCAAATTTCATCTGAAATGCAAGACTATTTCGTTAATCACCTTGATAAATTTAATCTTCCTTTTAATGTAATATTATGGAATCAATAAATAGTACTGTATTAGTGAATTATGAAACATCTGACACTTCCGTAACGGATAACGTTTATCAAACTCCAACGGAACATACAGACAATCTTTCATTTGCGTTAAAGAATGATATCATTATTGATTATTCATTAGCAGAAATTGAAGTGTCTGATGTTAATGAGAATTTGCAACCAAAGATTTTAAAGGAATAAGTAGCGCACAACACATGTGTACTTTTTCTCTAAAACTTCAACCTTCAAATTAACCTCGAAGGGGTGACATTATGAAATATGAAATAAGAAGTTAGAAATTTGAAATATGGCAATTTATATCGTAATTTATTGTAAATCAAGCATATCAATAGCCATGTCCTTTAACCTCCCCCCTGCCCCCTCCGAAGGAGGGGTGCTCTTCGGAAGGCTTTTCAAAAAGAGCAGATTGTTCCCATCCTTGGAGGGGCTAGGTGAGGTCGATTCGTAATTCGTAATTAACACTCCATATCAAAGATGGTAGATTTGCTAGAGTGGGGTGATAGATTAAGCAAAGAGACACCTCAAATCCTGCCCCCCTTTTATTTTTATTTCAAAAAGAAAAAGATAAAAGATAAAATTAAGAACCACAAGAAAAGCAGCACGAAAAAAAAGAGTGCCGTAAAGACACTCTTTCTGATATTCGAAAAATTATTTCTTATTAAAGCTCCTCGAGCAATTTTGCCAAACTGTCCTTAGCGTCGCCTAACATCATGGTAACGCCGGATTTCTGATAAAGCGGATTGTCAACGCCGGCATAACCGGGATTGAGGTCGTAGTTACAGATAATTACGTTTTGAGCCTGATCCACATTCAGGATAGGCATTCCGTAGATTGGAGTGCCTTCAGCTTCACGAGCCGCAGGATTAAGCACGTCGTTAGCGCCAATTACAACCACCAAATCGGTATTTTTAAAATCGTCGTTGATGGCATCCATTTCGTATAGTTGCTCGTAAGAAACATCAGCTTCTGCCAGCAATACGTTCATGTGACCCGGCATACGTCCAGCCACAGGGTGAATTGCGTAGCGAACTTCAGCACCTTTGCTCTCAAATTTGGTTGCGAGCATTTTCACTTGATGCTGCGCCTGAGCCAACGCCATCCCGTAACCGGGAACGATGATTACGCTCTTGGCAGAACGAAGTTGTTCGCCCAAATTGGACTCTGTAGCTTTTTCTTCGCCTGAAGCAGAAGCAGAAAGCTCCTCTAGTAACTTCGCTAAACTGTCCTTAGCATCACCTAACATCATGGTAACGCCGGATTTCTGATAGAGCGGATTGTCAACGCCTGCATAACCGGGATTGAGGTCGAAGTTACAGATAATTACGTTTTGAGCTTGATCCACGTTCAGGATAGGCATTCCGTAGATTGGGGTACCTTCAGCTTCGCGAGCCGCAGGATTGAGCACGTCGTTAGCGCCAATTACAACCACCAAATCGGTATTTTTGAAATCGTCGTTGATGGCATCCATTTCGTACAGTTGCTCGTAAGAAACATCAGCTTCTGCCAGCAATACGTTCATGTGACCCGGCATACGTCCTGCTACAGGGTGAATTGCGTAGCGAACTTTAGCGCCTTTGCTTTCGAAGGTATTCGCCAGCATTTTCACTTGATGTTGAGCCTGAGCCAAAGCCATTCCATAACCCGGAACAATAATCACACTTTGAGCAGAACGAAGTTGTTTACCCAAATCAGATTCTGTTGAAGCTGCTTTTTTATCTGTTGATGAAAGTTGTTCAAGCAGTTTTGCCAAACTATCCTTAGCATCGCCTAACATCATGGTTACACCCGATTTTTTGTAAAGCGGATTGTCAACGCCTGCATAACCGGGATTTAAGTCGTAGTTACAGATAATTACGTTTTGAGCTTGATCCACGTTCAGGATTGGCATTCCGTAGATTGGGGTGCCTTCAGCTTCGCGAGCCGCAGGATTGAGCACGTCGTTAGCGCCAATTACAACCACCAAATCGGTATTTTTGAAATCGTCATTGATGGCATCCATTTCGTACAGTTGTTCGTAAGAAACGTCAGCTTCTGCCAGCAATACGTTCATGTGACCCGGCATACGTCCTGCCACAGGGTGAATTGCATAACGAACCTGTGCGCCTTTGCTTTCGAAGGTATTCGCGAGCATTTTCACTTGATGTTGCGCCTGAGCCAACGCCATTCCATAACCGGGAACGATAATCACGGATTTAGCATTCTTTAGAACATCCTCAGTTGAAGTCTGCTCAATTTCTCTTTTTTCTTCTTTCTTAGATTCAACAGCAGTTTTTGCTTTAGGAGTTTTCATACCGGCAACAGATGTTTTTCCGGTAAGAATATCCATTAAACTTCTGTTCATTGAGCGACACATAATCTGTGTCAGGAACAATCCCGATGCTCCAACGATACCTCCCACAGAAACCAGGAGAATATCGCTGATTGCCATACCCGCAATAGCGCCTGCAACACCACTCAACGAGTTGAGAAGCGAAATGGTAATAGGCATATCTGCTCCCCCTACGCGGATAGCGAAAGCATATCCAAAAAGTGTGCTTATCCCAATGCTAATCACCAAAATAATGGCAATATCAACCGGTTGATTAATTATTTTGCCTACAAAAGCAGAATAAAGCACGCTAACTGCTAAAAGGATAAGGCTAAAATTGAGAATTTTAGCATGATTTTTCCAAATTACCGGTTTTTGAGGTAGTAATTTGTGTAGTTTCCCAGCAGCTACCAAACTTCCCACCAGGGTAACAATACCGATAACGATGGCCAATACAGCGGTTACGTCTGAAAAAATGGGATATTCCTGCTCTAACTGTCCAATTCCAAATAGAGTCAAAATCCCTACTAAAGCTGAAGCCAATCCCCCTACCCCATTGAGCAAAGCCACCAGCTGCGGCATCTGTATCATTTTCACCCTGACAGCCAGTGTACTACCGATAATAATACCGATCAGCATGTAGATGTAGATACTTCCAATAGAAATGATCTCGTTGTATAACAATGTGATCAATACTCCTACAAAAACACATGCTGCGCTAAGAAGGTTTCCCATAACGGCGGTTTTCACCTTGCTCATCATAGAGATACCCACCAAAACCAATACTGAAAGTACGGCACAAATAATCAGATACAATGTTGGAGATATCATTGATCACCTCCTTTCTTCTTTTTATCAAACATTTTCAGCATTCGGTGTGTAACACTAAAACCACCTACCACATTTACTGTGGCTGCTACAACTGCAAGACCTCCGAAAATTTGTCCTACGACAATACTTTGGTCTGCAAACAGTACCGACAAACCAACAGCTGTGATTGCTCCCAAAATGGTAATGCCCGACAAAGCATTCATTCCGGACATCAGTGGAGTGTGCAGCAAACTCGGCACATTTTTAATGATATAGTAACCAACCAGGGTGGCAACTACAAAAATTAAAATTAAATAAATTGGATTCATAAACTGTTAAAAAAAAAATAAAACCGACTATTTCAAAAACAAAACAGCCGGTTTTGTTTATAGATTAATAATAATTTAGTTATTCATTGCTTCGAGTGTACCGGCATGAACGATTTCATTTCCGAAAGTAACCAATGATGAAGCAACAATCTCATCACTTCTGTCAATCACAATCTTTCCATCTTTCATGATATTTTTCACAAAATTATAGATATTGTGAGAGAACATGTGAGTTGAGCTTGTTGGCAACAAACCGGGGATATTTTTAATACCACAAATAGTTACTCCGTGTATCATTTCAGTTTTTCCCGGAGGTGTAATTTCGCAGTTTCCACCTTGGTCAATAGAAATATCGATAATCACTGCGCCATGTTTCATTCTTTTTACCATATCCTCAGTAACCAAAATAGGAGCTATCTTACCGGGTACCAAAGCACTTAAGAAAACGATGTCCATTTCAGGTAAAATTTCGTTTAATTTTTCTCTCTCTTTGATAATCCATTCTTTTGGTAAGCTTTTAGCATATCCGCCTTCAGCAATAGCCAATTCAGCAGGTATTCCAAGGTCGTGAACTTTGGCTCCCAAGCTGGTTGCTTGTTCCACAGCAGCAGGTCTGATATCCACAGCGTGAGTGATAGCACCCAATCTTTTTGCTGTAGCCAAAGCTTGCAATCCACCAACACCAACACCCACTACAAGTGCTTTTGAAGGTTGAACAACACCCACAGCAGTAAACATTTGAGGAACAAATTTAGGAAGTGCATTGGCAGCAAGTAGAATACCTTTGTAACCGGCACATGTACTCATGGAAGTTAAAGCATCCATATTTTGAGCGCGAGAGATACGCGGAACACCGTCAAGAGTTAGGCTTATGATACCATTTTTAGCTAAAGTACGAACCATCTCATGATTTACAGGTGATGCAGGGTGAATAAAAGTCACAAGATATTGTCCTGCATGCATCATGTCAGCTTCGTGAGCATTGAACTCATTATTAAAAAGTGGCTCTTTAACCTTGAGAATAAGGTCAGCTTTTTCAAAAATTTCTTTAGCTGAGTCAACAATTGTTGCACCTGCTTCTTTGTAAGCTTCATCGATGAAAAATGAACCCAGACCGGCATTTTTTTCAACTAAAACTGTAGCTCCATCTGCAACAAACATTTTCACTGTTTCAGGTGTTGCCGAAACCCGTGCCTCTGAAGGCATAATCTCTTTTGGAATTCCAATAATCATATTGTTTAATATTATAAAGTTAAGTTATTAAGTTAAGTTTTTATCAAATTTTCGCCGATTTTTCAGCAAAAATTTAATCTGCAAAATTACATAAATTTTCGATACAAAATTATATATAATAAGAGTATTTTTGATTTCGGATTTCGGGTTTACGTTTTATTATAGAGACGCAAAGCATTGCATCTTTACAGCAATTTCTGATTTCTAATTTCTTACTTCTTATTTGGTATTTTAAATAAATGGGGGGCAGACAAGGCTTTCCTATTTGGTTATTTTATCACCCCACTCTGGAATTTTTGCCTTGTGGATAATTTGTGTATGGAAAACCTTGATTATCACTGAAATAAAAACACGATGCCATGGTCGTAGAGACGCAATGCATTGCGTCTCTACAGCCAAGCACAACAATAAAATCCCCCCGTAATTCGTAATTCGTAATTCGTAATTGTCTCACTGTTTGATCAATTCATCAAACTGTTCCGCTGTGAGGTATTCCAACTGCAATGCAGATTCTTTTAGGGTCAGGTTGTTGGTGTGGGCGTGCTGGGCGATTTTTGCGGCTTTGTCGTAGCCAATGTGGGGCGATAAGGCGGTGACCAGCATCAAGGAGTTTTGCAAATGGGTTTCGATTTGAGGCAGATTGGGCACAATCCCTGCAACACAGCGCGTATTAAAACATTCGATAGCATCGGTCAACAAGCGGATGCTGTCAATCATATTCTTGACAATCAGCGGCATAAAGGCATTGAGCTGGAGGTGTCCCTGCATCGCGCCGGTCGTGATGGCAGTATCATTGCCGATCACCTGGCAACACACCATCGTCAACGCTTCACATTGGGTGGGATTCACCTTGCCAGGCATAATCGATGAGCCGGGTTCGTTGGCAGGCAGAATTAACTCCCCAATGCCACAACGCGGACCGGAAGCCAACAGACGAATATCATTCGCCATCTTCATCAGTGCTACAGCCAATCGCTTCAAAGCACCCGAGGTGGCTACAAAAGAATCGTGGGTCGCCATTCCCTCAAACTTATTTTCAGCGGGAGTAAAAGGATAGCCGGTCTCCTGACTGATCAATTCCACTACCCTCTGATCATACCCTTCCGGAGCGTTAATCCCATTGCCTACAGCCGTCCCTCCGATGGGAAGTTCAGCCAAATGAGTCAAAGAATTGATAATCACCTCTTTACTGTGCTTTAATTGTGATTCGTAGGCAGAAAACTCATCTCCCAAAGTGAGCGGTGTAGCATCCATCAGGTGGGTTCTGCCAATCTTTTTGATCAACTGAAACTGCTCTTTCTTCTTTCCCATCTCCTTTTCGAGACGTTCAATAGCAGGAATCAGCTCGTTATGGATTTTCAAAACAGCAGCGATTCTCATCGAGGTGGGGAACACGTCGTTGGTAGATTGCGACTTATTCACATCGTCGTTGGGATGCAGCGACACATTATCGGGATAGTTGCGGCTGTTCCAATTTGCCACTACCTCATTCACGTTCATGTTGGTTTGCGTGCCCGAACCCGTTTGGAACACGGATAGAGGGAAAAAATGATCGTCCCCCCTTTTTTTTAATTCCTTAATAGAAGAAATAATAGCATCCTTTTTAGACTGAGATAACACACCCGCCTCAAAATTGGCTTGTGCAGCGCATTGCTTAACAATCAAAATCGCATTTAACAACGCTGTCGGCATCTTGTCCTGACCGATTGGAAAATTCTCCAGAGACCTTTGTGTTTGAGGACCCCACAAAGCATCCTCAGCAATTTTCACTTCACCTAAACTATCTTTTTCAATTCTATATTTCATATTGCAAACTTATTTTTAATCGTGAAACCTCCAGTTGATACCCACTGTAAAGAGATGATCTACAGTAGGATAATAAGGGGTTGTAAACATGCGGTATTTCTGGACGGGAGACAACAGATTTCCCACCCTGGCAAAAAAGTAGATCCTCGAAATTCTAACCGTAGCGTAAACATCTAAAAACCAGTAGTTTCCAATTCTTTCATGCTGTTGGTGATAGAAGGAATAGAGGGCAGGCAGGTAAGCAGGCGCGTAATAAGTGGAATTATACATCAAATCTGCACCCAATTGCAGTTTCAGTTTCTTTTTAAAGATACTCACAATATAATAAACCGATGTTTTTCCCGCAAATAGAGGAACCTGAATGGAGTCGGAAGAGGAGCTTTGCAGCATCAGATTAAAGGTAGAGCCAAAATTTTTGTATCTGATTGGAGCATAAATACTTAGCTGCACTACTCTGGTAAATTCCTGAACCTGTATCGGTGTATATTCCGGACCAAAAAGTACAAAATGATCCAACAAATACAGATTTCCCTGCATACGGTAATCTTTGTAAGTTACCCCAACCCCCAAATCCGCTATATTCTGTTTTCCCCACTCCCAGTCCCACGCAAAGTGATTGGAACTAAAGTGTGAAAAGTTATAATCCGGGGATACCCTGTAAAAATTAGCGTGTCCACCCACTTTAAGGTTGATATCTTTCCTAAACAGCCACTCAGCCCTGATTTTTGCGATTGCATCATTGTCCGTATAGCCCCCAAAAGAGTAAGAAAAAGTTCCGAAAACATCCATGAAGTTGAACAGTTTCAGATTCCCTCTCATAAAAGGCGTAAAAGAATGAAAGTGGGATCTAACCCGCTGATCTTCAAAGAACTCGTGCATAATACCGGCAGCCACATGGACATAACTATTGGCATCACTCACCAACTGCATAGGAGAATAGTTAGACCATTGAATCGAGTTTACAATCTTATAACAGGATAATGTATCCCTTGTAGTATCGCTTTCAAAAGTGTAAATTTGGAACTGAAGTGTAGAATCCAGGTAATCAAAATAACTGCTGTTGATTTTTTGGAAATGTGCATTATGGGTAATATAACCTGCATAAGCACTCTTTTTTGGGTATAAACTCACATAGTGTTGAAAGTTGATGTCATGAGTCTGAATATGCGTAAGCCCATTCGGAATATTGACAGCATAACCCTTATTATCAGACAATTTGTGATCAATAAACTGTTGAACACTTTGCAGCCCTCCATTCTCCTGATTTTTAACCCGATTGAGAATATAGGAGGCTCTCAAGCCATACCTGCCATCTCGCGTAGCATATCTGTATTGCATATCACCACTCAATCCCTGAGTTGCCTGATGCACGAAATAACCCTCATTGGTAGCGGCATATAAATCGAGCGAAAAAACCCCTCTCCTGATTTTTTTAGCAAAATTCAAATCCAGCATATGCTCGCTGGGTAATCCGTAAAAATATCCAATTTTGGTATAAACTGTAGATAATTCATAGATATTGAGATTATCCTGAGTCTTAAAAATAAGGGGATATGGAAAAGTGATTCTCTGAAATCCCATGCTTCTCTCATACTGAAAAAGCATCGTTTGATGTGCTTGCTCCAAACTGCCGAGTGTTTGATAGATGTTTTCACTTCTGATCAAAGGTGAAAAGTGATTCACTTCCACCATGTGAGTATCTATCAGATCAAACTTCAGAGGATAAAAGTTGTGCTGCCCTGTCTTAGCAATATAAACCGGTAAAAAACTTGGAGAAAGCTGGTGGGTTGTATCCCGAAAGCTATTGGAACCCGAATTTTGTGCATTTCCAGTCAATATGCCAAAAAATAAAAATAAAAACAATATGTATGATATTGATCTGTAGGACATTATATAATATCTATTTTTTAAATTCAAGAATGCTAAATTACATTTTTTTTCTAAACCGACCATTTTCTAAAATTTATATATCTTTGTCGATTCTATTAAAGAATGTCGCATGTTTAGACTAATCAATCAAAAGTCGGCAATCCAGTGGATTATTTTGATTCTCTTGTGGGGTTTGGCAGAGTATCGGATTATCTGTGATAGTAGTTTGATTGCTCCAGACGGATTTCCTCTTTTGTACAATTATCTCTATTCTTTCACCACACAAAACAAGATTGTATATGCGATTGTACTTTCGATAACTTTAATCCTCACTATTGTAGGATTACAGCTCTACTTCTCCAAGAATAAGTTTTCAAATAAAATCACCTATCTTCCATCTGTTTTTTATCTTTTCTTTTTGCATATCAGTGGAGCATTCAAGCTTTTATCTCCCTTAATTTTTTCTAACCTGCTCATAATTAACATTTTACTTATCAGCAATGTATATAAAAGAGGAGAGAAAAATCACTACTTGCTTCTTTCAGGAATTATTATCGGGCTGGCTGTTCTGATTGATCCTGCAATGCTAGTACTCTTTATTTTCGTTATTGTTTCATTACTAGTTAATAGTGTCATCTCTTTTAAACAGATTATGAGTACTTTATTGGGAACAATTATTGTGGCAATATACACTGTATCAATCTTTTATTTCACTGATCAACTACCTGAAATGGTCGAAAGTTTTAAAGCGATTGAACTCTTTGCACTCTTCACTGAACCTATACTACTAACGTATCAAAAATGGATTAAGTTAGGAATAATCATACTTCTTACCATCTATATATTGGCAAAAAGTACACTGATTGCACAAAACAAAGTGATCGAATTCAGAAAAAAAGTTTTTACTTTGACCATACTTTTAGTCGTACTTTTTTCCTCTATCTCTATCACTGGATTGGATCCTGTTATATTTTCCAGATATCTTATCATTCCCTTTGCTTTATTATTTGCCTTAGCAGCTCAATACCGTAAAAACTGGATCGTCAATGAGATCTTTTTTGTTATTTTTTGTGTTGGTTTATGGCTTTAATCTCCTCTTTTTCCAATGATGGTACCATCGAATGTGGTTGTGATGAAGCGGGCAGAGGCGCTTTGGCAGGACCTGTTTTTGCAGCCGCAGTCATTCTTCCCTCCGACTACCATCATCCCGATTTGAATGATTCAAAACAGATTTCAGCTCAAAAAAGAGAACAATTGCGGGAGGAGATTATTAAAGAAGCGTTGGCTTACCGGGTTGTTTCTATTTCAGTGGAGGAGATCGATAAAATCAACATTCTCAATGCCAGCTTTAAAGGAATGAATGAAGCAGTTAAAGGACTGAGTATCAAGCCGGAGCTGTTACTTATTGACGGACCCTTATTCAGAAACAGCACCACAATTCCCTATCGGTGTATTGTCAAGGGAGATGCGCTCTACTACTCCATTGCTGCAGCTTCCATTCTGGCTAAAACATTCCGAGATGAGCACTTAATTCAGCTTGCGGCTCAATACCCACAATATGGGTGGGAACAGAACAAAGGATACGCTACCAAACAACATCAGGAGGCAATTTTAAAATATGGATTCACCCCTCTGCATCGCAGAAGTTTTCATCTGAAAGGACAACTCAAGTTCGACTTTTAATTTTTGCCGCTATCCACAATAATTTCAGACGCCAGTTCATCCGGAGTTTTTCCCAGATGCTTATCAACATACTCAATCAACCATTCCGTATTGGCATCATTGGGATATTTATGGATATAATCTCTGAACTCTATTTCCGCACTTCTATAATCGTGCAAAATATTGTCATAAACTACCCCTCTGTTGTACATACAGAGTTTAACATTTTCAAAGTCTGGGTAAACTTTTTGAATATTGTTGAAAACATGAATAGCATCTTGGGCAAAACGCACTATTTCTGTTTTATTATTTGCCGCTTCTGCCATCGCCATAGATAAAACTCCGGCCTTAAACAAATAGTGTGGTGCCATTTCATCCTCTGGATAATTTTCAGCAAATTGTTTCGCTAAAGTAACAAATTCACTCATGTGAAAAACATCAATCACTTTATTTTTATAAAGCGAATCTACAAGATGTTCAACTGGTACAATTTTAGTCCTCTCTTTTTCTTTAGCGCCAAACGTTGAAGATTCTTTGTTAGAGTTACACGCCCCTAACAGAACTATAAGAAGCAATAAGTAGAAATATTTTTTCATACTTTAATTTTTAAATTTATAGTTTACTTTTATTTTTCCTGCACTAATATCTTGAAGTTTTTTCTTCAAAATCATCTTTTTAATTGGAGAAACTCTATCAGTGAACACCTTTCCATTCAAATGATCAATTTCATGTTGCATTACTCTGGCATTCAGTCCAGTTACGTGTTCAATCTTTTCCTCTCCATCCAAATCCAAAAAACGGATTTTAATTTCCGACTTTCTGGTTACCTCTTCATAAATCTCCGGAACACTCAAACATCCTTCAGCAAATGTAAAGGGTTCACCAAACTCCTCTTCAATAATCGGATTAATCAAAACTCGTTTCATCGGAGCCACATCCGGAAAAGCTTCAATATAGGGGTTTGTATCCATCACAAACAAACGGATATTCAACCCCACCTGAGGTGCAGCCAACCCAACTCCATTTGCTTTGTACATGGTTTCAAACATATTTTCAATCAGTTCATTCAGTTCCGGATAATCCAGATCAATCTCTTTAGACTCTCTTCTTAATACGGGGTTTCCTAATAAATATATGGGTAACATCTCTTTTTAAAAATTTAATTCATACTCTCCCTACCGGCAGCAATCTCTAACTGTTGTAAGAAAGATTGAAGGATAATAGTTGCGCTGATTTTATCCACTAACTCCTTATTGGTTCTTTTCTTTTTACTCAAACCGGCATCAATCATAGTTTGAAAAGCCATTTTAGAAGTAAAGCGCTCATCCATTCTCACAATAGTAATGTCAGGTAAGTTCTTTTTCAATCGTTTTACAAAAGGCTCAATAAAACGGGAAGCGTCTGAAGGCTGATTATCCATAGTTTTAGGTTCACCAATTACAATGATATCTACAGGTTCATTACTCACATAATCCATGATGTAATCAAAAACCTCAGAAACATGAACTGTGTCCAAACCCTGAGCAGAGATCCTCAACTGATCTGTCACCGCCAGTCCGACTCTCTTCTGCCCATAATCGATTGCCAATATACGTCCCAAGTTACAATATTTAGATTGCAAAAATACAAATTAATCGTACAGGCATTTATTAAAATTTCTTAATAATTAAAATAGGGGGGATTAATCCTTACCACCTTTTAAAAAGTACGATCTCTGAAATCTTGTTTTAAAGGTATCTTCAAGTCTTTCAATACCGCAGCTTTTACGTTGATAGTCAAACTCCATCCTCTTCTGTATCCGAACGGAATCCAGTTAAAACGCATTTCCCAGCAGTGTAAATCTCGATAAACATCAAAAGAAGTGTAAGACATTTGACGATTTTTAAAGTCGTACCCCGTTGTAAATCCTACTTTCCATTTTTTGCTTACATTAAAATCTCCCATCAGATTCAGTGTTTGAATAATATCCCGGTTATAATGGGGTACTGAATCGGTAATCAAATAGAGATGGTTTTCGAACACATTAAAGTTAAAAGAATAGTTAATGGTTAAGTTCCAGGGAGAAGAGAAGTCGGCAGAGACGGATTGAATACCCAAACTATTTTCCAAGAACAGTTCTGGTCCTTCCTGAAGTTGATTTTGCGACTCTCCCGTTGATTTTCCCTTGAAAAAGTCATTATTTAAACGCCAATTCAATCCTATCTGCACCTGTGAACTTGAAAAACGGAACGGTTTATGATTTATTTTCCACTCTGTCTGATTCAATCTTCTTCCGTATGCATCAGTAATATAAGGATCAAATCTGAAACTATAAGTCAGGTCTAAGAATTGAGTAAACTTGGAGCGACCAGAAATATCGAGGGTACTCCATTGGAGCGAATCTGCTGCAAAATCGTAACCTGCCGACAAAGTTAAATTTTCTATCAAAGTGATCTTTTTCATTCCGGTGATGCTATCTTTTCTGGAAGCCACTTTGATCTCAATATTGTTGGATATGGAAAAGCGTGAGATCGCTTGTGTTTGAGAAGATACGCCTCCAAAAATAGCACCTGAAAAATGGGAGTACTCCTCATAGGTTCCTCTGATCGTATTGTAATATCTTCCATAAGTATTTCCGCTCAAATTGGGACGATAGGTAAAACTTAGATCCGGTGAAAGTACATGTCGGACAGCTTTCAAATAGCCCCTTTGGAACCCATATAAAACATAGATTTTCGTATTCAGTGAGGTTTGTGCATAAATATCATGCAGCATAAAGAAACCTCTTTTCATGTGATCCTGAATCTGCCCTGAAAGATAATCCCCTACCGTATCAACCGAAAATGTTTTTTCTGTCGACTGCAAATACCATTTTTCCTGAATGTTAATGGAGCTGTTCCAGTTGATTAATTTGGCAATTTTTAACGGAATAGAAATAGGAATCGAGTGTCGGATTCCCATCTCCATTTGATCCAATGTTTCCTTTTGCAAGAAAGTAGAATCTACGCCATTCACTCTGTTACTGAACTGAGAACTCCATTTGATAGAGATATTCTCATACCATTTGGGTTTCCCTGCCCTGCCCTTTTTTCTGAAAGGGTATAATGTATTCAACGACATGTTGATATCAGGCAAAGAGAGCGACACCATTTGAGTTTGCGTGTTTTGGGTGTAAGAGCCGGTAATATCGAGGAAAAAGAATGACTTGATGTTGGTAGAAAAGTTAATAGATGAGTTGTATTGATTAGACAAGTAGTCATCCACACTGGTGATAAAGTTTTTGGTATAAGATTTACTAATCAGGTTGATTCGGGCTGAAAATTTATAGTATGGATTCGATTTGGGATCCTGAACGTGGTTCCATGCAATTCTGAAGTCGTTTCCTGTGCTATACATCGGCGTTCCCTTCTCTCCTTCATAAGATCTGGCAAAACTCACAAAGGCGTCCCCTCTAAATTTATAGCGATAAACATAGTTAGTTTTCCCTTTCAACGCCCAGTTTCCACGGGTATAGATATCCGCCAGCAGCGTCAAGTCAAAATTGTTATTAATTCCGAAATAGTATCCTAAATTTTCCAAATAAAATCCTCTTACCTGAGAAACCCCAAACGTAGGCATTACCAGTCCTGAAGCACGACCCTTCTGTATCGGAAAATATCCGAATGGAATTGCTAAAAATGTAGGAATATCACCAAAACTCAAGTAAGCAACACTGGTTACAATTTTATCATTTTGGATTGCTTTGGCTTTATTGAACTTAATTTGATAGTGCGGACAATCCAAATCACAAGTTGTGTATTGTCCATGAGCAATAAAAGAGGTCACCTCATCCACTTTTTTCACCTTTTCCCCATGGATAAACCCCTCTCCTTCAGTCGTAATTACCTTGGAAATTTTCCCTTTTTTTGTATTGTAATTGTACTTAATCTCCTGTGCCCGATAGATGCCATCTCCCTGTTTGAAGACCGGAGATCCCATAATTTCACCCTCTTCCGTTGCAATTCCGGATGCATGCAATTCCGTATTTTTAAAGTCTATCTCAATATAATCCGCATCCAGATTCATGTCATCATATTGAGTTTTGGAATCTTTAAAAAGAACAGCGATCTGCTTTGTAAAGTCAAAATAAATCGAATCGGTACATTGATAGGTTACCGTATGGGTTAGTGCATCTTTTGATATTTTTTTAGAAGTTTCGTGTTGCTTTAAAGTATCGTTTTGTCCTTGTAAGTCAATAAACAGGAACAAAAATAGGATCAAAAATAACCATTTAATCCCAAAAAGATATGAACAATGATATAAGTATAATTTTTTTTCCAAAAATAACGTTTATCTATTAGTTATCTGTATTTTTGTCGTTTGAGACACAAAAGTACATAAATTAATCATGTTATGAACATAAAAAAAGGGTTTTTAGTATCTATATTTCTAACTTTTTTTTCCTTATTCCTTTTTGCCCAGGATGGGGACCAAGTCAAAAAAATTGTAATTGATGCCGGACACGGAGGAAAAATGCCGGGTTGTGTTGGTAAAAAAAGTAAGGAAAAGGATGTTACTCTGGCAGTTGCGCTCAAATTTGGCAAGTTGATAACCCAACATTGTCCCAGTGTCAAAGTCATCTACACCCGTACCGATGACGCTACTGTTGAGGTATACCGCAGAGCTGAAATTGCCAATGCGAATAAAGCTGATCTTTTTATATCGATTCACTGTAACGCCAGTGAAAACAAAGCTGCCCACGGAGTGGAAACTTTCGTCATGGGATTGCATAAAACTGAAGCCAATATTGCCATTGCAAAAAAGGAAAACGCAGATATTCTATTGGAAAAAAACTATAAAGAAAATTACGGCGGATTTAATCCCAATTCTCCGGAAGCCAGTATCATCTTCTCATTGTACTCCACCGCTTACCTAAAAAACTCAGCTATTTTAGCCTCTAAAGTACAAAATAATCTCTTAAAAAATACAAATTTAGCAGATCGCAAGGTGCAACAAGCCGGTTTTTGGGTACTCTATAAAGTGGCTATGCCCAGTATTTTAGTTGAGCTGGGATTCCTTTCCAATGCAGTAGAAGAGGAATACCTCATCAAAAAAGAGAATCAGGATATTATGGCTATTTCGCTATACAATGCATTTATTGAGTACAAAAATCACATTGAAGGGAAAAACCTGCCACTACTTGATGTCAAAACAGGAAAACCTGAAATGCAAATTCAAAAACCTGATTCTGAAACGATTACACCCACACCGGTAGTGCAGAAAGTAGAGAAGTCACAAACAGAATCACAAGATGCGCAAACCGTAGCCAATCCAAATCAAGCTACATTCAGAGTTCAGTTTATGGCTACTCCGAAAAATATGGATACCCAAAGTAGAGAGTTTAGAGGTTTTCCCAATGTAAAAAAGTACTTCGAAAACAATCTGTGGAAATATACTGCCGGGGATGAAATTTCCTGGGATGAGATCAACGCTATTCTCAAAGAGGTCAGGAAAAAATATCCCGATGCTTTCATAATTGCATTCAAAAATGGAGTAAAAATTCCCGTTTCGGAAGCACGACAATAAAAAACCCAAGTTTTTGTCTCGTTTTTACGTTTAATATGATAGATAAGAAGCAGAAATACGAAGAGGAGTATTCTCAATTGATTGCGGGCTGCTTAGCAAATAAAAGAGAAGCACAGCATCGGTTGTTTAAGACCTTCTACAGTAAGATGTTTCACATCTGTTATCGTTATGCATCCAACAAAGAAGAAGCGCAAGATATGTTAAACGAGGGATTTATTAAGATTTTCAACAATTTGGATAAATACCAGCCTACCGGTTCTTTTGAAGCCTGGATGAAACGAGTGATGGCCAATGCGGCGCTCGACTATCAACGGAAGCATAAACCCAACTTTGAGACTGTCGATTACGACGCAATCAGTCAGTTTGAATCTTCATCCTACGAAGAGAATCATGCCATCAGCAAGATTTCCAGTGATGAGCTGATGTTGTTGATTCAAAAGCTCCCTCCTATGAGCAGATCGGTGTTCAACCTCTATGTTTTTGAAGAGTATTCTCATGCTGAAATAGCTGAGATGCTTCACATTAAAGAGGGAACCTCACATTGGCATCTGAATAGTGCCAGAACCAAATTAAAGCAGTTGATCATTGAACAATATAGAGATTAAACATGGAAGAATTTGATCAATTAGTTAAGGAAAAAGCAGAAAAAAAAGAGTTTAAGTTTAAATTTCTTTACTGGCTTCTATTTGCAATAAAGGCAGGGTTTGCTGTTTTTTCCACTATGCAGTGGGTTGCCATTGTTGCTATTTCCGGTTCGATTATAGGAGGAGCATCATACGGGACTTATAAACTGGTTCAGCATGTCCGGGCGAAGAGCAACGTAACTGCTCCCGCTCAGGTTAACCCCTCTGAATTGGAGCCTCTCGGGTTACTTTCCGATACGACACAAATAGAATCAGAGAGTGATAGTATAATCATAGAGGGGGGACCTGTTCTCCAGGAGGAAAAGGCGTCCTGCCCCCCTATTATTAAAAATCCAAAAAAGAAAGAAAAAAAAGATCAAACTGAGGTAAAAGATAGCGTAATAGCTCCGGAAATTCCCGTTCAGAAAACGTATGAGCGGATTAGAATTCTCACGATTGACCCGGATACCATCTTGACTAATGATTAAAAAAGTGAGTTTAAAATTTTATTAACTCCTCATAATCAACGAATTAGAGTTTAAATTCAAACTCAAAATCCAATCACAAAAATTTAATTAAAAAAGAGAACCCATAGTTCAATTTTTTTTGTACTTTTGCAGTCCTAAATTAATTAGGGGTCCCTTAGCTCAGGTGGTTAGAGCATCTGACTCATAATCAGAGGGTCCTTGGTTCGAGCCCAAGAGGGACCACAGAGAAATCAAGCACTTACAACGAACAGAAGTAAGTGCTTTTTTGTTTCACTGACCTTGTAGAGACCTTCTAATCAGTATTCCTTGTTAAGGAA
The DNA here is from genome assembly GCA_002427605.1 of Bacteroidales bacterium UBA5429. Classification (GTDB taxonomy): domain Bacteria; phylum Bacteroidota; class Bacteroidia; order Bacteroidales; family WCHB1-69; genus UBA5429. The sequence continues at coordinate 28,929 of DIRT01000009.1, forward strand.
ATAGATTATGCCTTGTTCATAATCATTGATTGTCAGGTTTTTGATCCCTATAATTTTTTGATCTTTTATTTTTAGGATTCCGATTCCATACATTCCAAACGCCATCCGATCCAATTTATTGGTTGTGTCAATGAGTGTCGTAGGATGGAGTGTTTTAATAGTATCGCTTAAGTATTTTAAAGTTTTTTGGGAAAACAGCACTGCTTGAAACCGATTTGTCATCTCATGAGTATTTCCTAACAAAAACCTCAAAGCTGCTTTAGTACATGGAACACAACCGCCCGGTAAAATAAAAAAATACTCCCCATCAGTGATTTGAAAATCCGGAAATATCTCTTTCATATAGTTATTGAAAAATCGAGTCCTTTTTTCCAAGACTGTTTCCTGAGCAGAAATCTGACTTCCAACCGCTATAAAAAGTATAATTATCAGTATAATCCGTTTTTTCATTTTGGAATTTGATAAGGTTTGTCAAAAAAGTATTTGAACCCTTTTTCTAAATCATCAGAATTTAAACTTTTAGTTCCAACAATTAAACCATTTTTTTAATTTTAATCAAAGAAACTCCGTAGATACCTAGTGCTAATCTATCAAGTTTATCAGTGTTGTCAATATAAACATTGTTAAATTGATCAAAATTGACATCTCTGTATATTTTTTTGGTATTTAAAGATAAAAAGACTCCATTTATTTTTGTATTAATAATATCTTTTTGACTGCCCAGAATGAAAAGCAATGATCTATTACAAGAACCACATCCACCAAGTAAAAATTAAAAGATAATCACCATCTTTCAGTTGTAATTTTGGAAATGTCTGAGCAACATACTCATTCAAATATCGAGTTCTTTTTTCTTGTATCGATTCGTTTTGACAAGAATTTATTACTAATAATATAAAAAATGAAATTAATAAAATCGTTTTATTATTATTCATACTTTTTCATTTTTAAAACTACAAAAACAGTTTCCTCTTCAGATGAAAGAGAATAATCTGATACAGCTATTCCTTCAGGAATGATAAATATCTTATGTTTATTTAGATGCTTTGGCATTGCAATTTCATCAACTTGTTTAAAATCCTTATTAATAACTATTATAGACCAGGGACGTTGACTCAAATCATTTAGTGTTCCGTCTTCATTTTCATATTTTTGAGTGTGGTTTACAACGATATAATATTGCTCTCTGTATGAATCAAAAAAATTATATGTATAACCGATGTTTTCAGATGTAATCAAAGATCGGTTGTAGGGATCATGGATATCTATTGAATCAGGAAAATAGAAGGGACTCGTTTTGAGTTTGCTTTTAAATGGAAATTTTAAAGTTGGTTTGTCACTCTTTGCAACGTAAAAGCTATCGATTTCATAGAAAGAAAGAAACACCTCGTTATTTTTATTAATAGACGTGAAAAACATAGACATAAACATACCCTTTTCACTTCTATATTTTTCCGGATATTCACCAAATGATTTGTTGAATGAGATATCATCAGCTGTAATTTTTATTTCACTGATGGGAGGTAGTGAGTATTTTTCTTTTCTGTAGTCCCAATTAAATACTACGTCTTTGTATTCATTGAACTCTGTGTAAATTATATATTCCCCATTTTTACATTGAATTGGAAATTGATAGTAAAAAGAGTTAATTCCTACATTGCTGTTATCACCAATTTTTAAATTATTTTTAAGTGTATCAATAATCTCTGACTCATTATTCATTACCAAATAATTTTCAGAATGATAACATACAATTAATTTATCCTTATTAATGACAATAAATCTTCTTAAAGGTCTTTCTATATAGAACTTTGAAGTGGGCATGATTGAATCAACGCAATAAACGAATTTAATTGAATCGTTTTCCTCAATAAAATAGTAATTAATTTGTGTGTTATATTCTGAACTATATAATGACGCCGGCATCAATATTTCATGTGGAACAATTAAAGTATCGATAGGAATATTTTTTTATCTTCTAAAATTTTGGAGTATCGTTGAGCACAACAATAAAAGAATTGAGAAAAAAGCAATAAAAATAAAAATGGGGAAATTGTTTTCATTTTTAGTATTCATTTTCTAGTGAAAATCGTAATCCAAATATTGTTTTATCATTAATATTCTCGAATATATACAAATAAGTATTTGTATCTAAATCTTGAGCAATTTCAATAAGTGCATAATTCCTTGATCTTCTTCAAGAACTAAAGGTATCATACTTTCTTTTTCACAAGAAATGTATAAAATCAAACTTGACGCAAATAATAAAATAAATGCAAAAAATACTTTTTGCATTTATTTTTAATTTTATTTTTCACTTTTAAGGTTTGTTCAAAAAAAAGAGTTTTTATAAAATTTCTTTATGCAATCGTTACAAACATACGATATTGTCCTAGATGCGGAGAGAAAAATTTAGTGAATATTTCTCAATAATAAATACCATTACATGCATTGCATCTTTCATCATAGCCTTCCGTTAACAGACATGCATTTTTTAACGGAGCCCATATGCGCTAAATTTGTTTTACAAAGGAATATAGTTTTCTTAATCATAAACATATATTCTAATTATTAAAATTTATTTTCCAAGCTACGTAACGTCGGGAGCTTTTAATCTCCTTAATATGGTGCATATATATATATTTTCATATTTTCAACTCAAGTACGCTTTTTTTTATATTTTTAAAAACTTCAGGATATATTTGTTAATTTTAATTGTTTTTATCCCACTTTATTATCCTCTCAAAAAAAATAAAAGATTCCATCATTTTTATAATATACTTTTTATTTTAACATTTTAAAAGTAAATTGGTTATCAGCAATAAATTTTATAACAGCATTTAATCCCTTATTAAAAAATAGCTATCTAAGCTTTTTTTACAACATTTTTCTTCAAAGTTTTTAGATTATTTTTCAGTACAAGAAAAAAAATAGCAAGTGTTTTTTATTACAAATAAGCTATATTTTTACACCGTCATCCCGCCATCCACGCTCAATACTGTTCCGTTGATGTAAGCTGCTTCGTCGGAAGCGAGGAAAGCGTACGCGCTGGCAATTTCAGATGGTTCACCCAGGCGCCCTACGGGAACTTTCGCCTTCATCGCATCAAGCACATTCTCGGGCATCGCGGCAACCATTTCAGTGGCGATAAAACCGGGCGCTACGCAGTTTACAGTGATTCCTTTTCGACCTAATTCACGAGCTAAAGTCTTGGTCATGCCAATCAACCCGGACTTGGTCGCTGTATAATTGGTTTGTCCGAAATTACCGTACAACGCCACTACAGAGGAAGCATTCAGGATTCTCCCCCACCCGTTTTGTAACATGTACTCACTCACCACTTTGGTGCAGTAAAAAACACCGGTCAGGTTCACATCAATCACTTGCTGCCATAGTTCAGGGGTCATCTTTTTCAATGTTGAATCGCGGGTAATTCCGGCATTATTCACCAAAATATCGATTCTTCCAAATTTTTCAAATACCTTTTTCGCAGCGACTTCAATCTCCTCATAGTTAGCAGTGTTGACCTTATCAAAAGTGATATTCAACTCTTTCGCAAACTGCTCTCCTCTTTCCGCATTCATATCCCAAATCACAACCTGAGCACCCTCAGCAACAAATTTTTTAGCTGTTGCAGCGCCAATTCCGGCTGCACCACCGGTTATAATAGCAACTTTATTTTCTAATCTTTTCATTTTCCAATTATTTAATTATTTTTATAACATCTTTTTATTCAATAATTTAGCAACCCCGATAATCGCCTGATTCCCCTCTTCATCCTCCAATGTACATTGAACGGTTGCCCTGTTTCTTTCCTGATTATGCTCAATAATTTCAAATTTCGCAACATAGTTTTTTTCAACAAAGACAGGCGCTCTGAATGACATATCCTGATAGAGGTAAATAGTACCCTCACCCGGCCAGTTCATTCCAAACACTTTTGAAAACACAGATCCGGCAAGGAATCCATGCACAATAGGTTTGCCAAATGGTGTTTTTGCCGCATAGGCTTCATCAATATGAATCGGGTTGCGATCTCCGCTCACATCAGCAAACAGATTGACATCTTTTTGCGTAAATCTTACATTTTCTTGATACTGGTCTCCCAATTTTAGTTTTTCCATGGTTCAAAATTTAGTTTACATAAGCGCAAAGTTACTTAATTATTTTGTATTTTTGCACATTGAATTAAAAGAATGAAACTTTTTTTCCGTTTACTCAAATATGTTTTCAACTATAAAAGGCATATTATCCTTATTGTTCTATGTAATATCCTCTATTCTGTCTTCTCGGTTTTTTCATTAGCTTTAATCGTTCCTTTCCTTTCCGTAATTTTTGGAATTACTCCGGCAGTACATAGCGCACCGACTACAAGTTTCTCCATTGACTCCATGGTTCAATGGTTTTACTACTATATGGATGTGGTTATCAACAAATTTGGTTCGGTATATGCCTTGGTTTATATCGCCATTGTGATGATTGTCATGACCTTCATCTACAACCTGTTCCGCTATTTGGGACAGTTTTTCCTGGCACCCATCCGCGCCGGAGTACTCAACAACATCAGAAAAGATATTTACAGAGCCTTCACAATCCTCCCTCTTTCATTCTATTCCCGATATAAAAAGGGAGATCTTCTCAATCGGATGGGCTCTGACGTGCAAGAGGTGGAATGGTCTATCATCTCCTCACTGCAAACTTTTGCCCGTGATCCTTTATTAATCCTAGTGTACCTCATCGCTCTTTTTAAAATCAATTACCAACTTACCTTAATCACCCTGGTGTTGCTTCCTTTTTTGGGCTATTTAACCACCATTATTGGACGTGCGATCCAAAAGAACTCAAAATCGGCACAAAAACTGTTGGGAAAGTTGAGTTCCTTGTATGATGAGGCGATTGGAGGACTAAAAATTATCAAAGGGTACAACGCGATTGATTATGCGAACAGAAAATTTCAGCAAACCAGCAAAGAGCATTACAAAATCAATACCAAAATATTCAGAATCAATGAATTGGGTGGCCCGTTAATCGAAACCTTAAGCATCATAACGATGGTTTTTGTTTTGATGATTGGCACGAGCCTGATCAGCAAAGGGGAACAACTGAACGGAACCCATTTTGTTCTGTTTATCGTGGTTTTTGCCCGAATGATCCCTTCCGCAAAAAAGATCGTTACGGTTATTTACACCCTCAAAAAGGGACTTCCTTCCGCACAGCGTATCTTTGAAATTCTGGATGCCGATGAAGTGATTGTCGAGGATCCAAATCCGATTGCTATTTCTGAAATTAAAAATGAGATTATTTTCAAGGATCTCTATTTTGATTATACTCCTGTAGCTTCGCCTCAGGATTGTAAAGTACTCAAAGGGATTAACCTCCGCATCAAAAAAGGACAAACTATCGCTCTTGTAGGGGCTTCCGGATCGGGAAAATCGACCATTGTGGACCTGATACCGCGCTTTTATGATCCCTCTTTCGGGTCGATCGAAATTGATGGAGTTGACATCCGCAAGCTCAAGATTATGGATTTGAGAGCGCTCTTTGGAATTGTGAATCAAGATGTTACGCTTTTTAATGATACGGTATTCAACAACATCACCTTTGGGAAGAAGGATATTCCAAGAGAAAAAGTGATTCAGGCGGCTAAAATGGCGCATGCCGACTCCTTTATCATGCAGATGGAAAATGGTTACGACACATTGATTGGCGACCGGGGTATGAACCTGTCCGGAGGGGAAAGACAACGGATCAGCATTGCCAGAGCGCTGCTCATCGACCCTGAAGTATATATCTTTGATGAGGCTACTTCCGCGCTGGACAATGAATCGGAAGCGATTATTCAAAGTGCTATCAATGAGATACTTCAAGAAAAAACAGCGATCATCGTGGCACACCGTTTGACGACCATTCAAAATGCGGATCAGATCCTTTTTATTGAAGAGGGCAACGTGTCGGAATCCGGTACACATCAGGAATTACTTGAACTGAAAGGCAAATATTATCAATATTACGCTCATCAAAATCTTTTCCACAGCTAATCTCACATTCATGAAGAAGAAAAAAATATTTTTATACTCTGCCATCACCCTTATTGCCCTAATCTTCATTTTTTTGGTCCTCCGGTTCCAAATACCTGCCACACAAAAAAGAGTGGTTGTTTTTGCCGTTTGGCTGGGTGCCGAAATCTATTTATGGTACCGGGTGGTAACCACTTTCAACTTTTTCAAAAACTACAAACAGAAAAAGAGATGGGTCAAACTCGTTGAAATCCTGATCTCCATCCTCTACTGGATGCCCGCATTTTTAATCGCCATCTCGTTCCTTACACTCGCCCGAAACAGTATCCATGAAATCAACACTACAGTTTATCTTACCGTCATGGGCGCAAGTGTAATTCAATATATCATTAAATTTATCATCGTCTGTATACTTATTGCTTGCGATATTTTTTATTCTTTTTATATTTTTTTAAAAAGAAAAAAAGGGGGGATCGCTCCTCGGTGGCGCACCGCTCTGCTGAAGTGTGCTCTCTGTATTTATCTCATCGGTCTTGGGTTAATGGGCTATGGGATGCTTTTCGTTTCTGAATCATTTCAAGTCAGAGAGACAACCCTTTCAACTTCAGACCCGGACTTGCAAAAGAATCCGCTCAAAATTGTACTGATATCGGATTTGCACCTGGCAACCTGGAGAAGTCAGGAGCCGATTCAGGAGGTTGTCAACATCATCAATCAACTGGAACCGGAGTTGCTCTTTATTACAGGCGATATAGTGCAATTCACTTCCAAAGAGCTGGATCCTTACATGCCGATATTATCGCAACTCAAAGCCCAAAGAGGCATCTATTCCGTTCTGGGGAATCACGATTATGGCACTTATGCCCGTTTTGACAGCGAAAAAGAGCGTAAAGCGGATGTAGAACGGCTCGTCGAACTCCAGCGAAAGATGGGATGGACCGTTTTAAACAACGAAAATGTCAGAATTCAGCGTCCCGGTGAAGAGCGCGACTGGGTGATTGCCGGAATAGAGTTTTACTGTCCCACTAAACTGTTTATTAACGCGGGAGATATCGACCAAACCTACGAAGGTATCCAACCCGATGACCGTGTCCTTTTACTCAGTCACTCCCCCGCAATATGGGATACCATCAAAAAGAGAAACCTACCGGCTGTCCTCACCGTCAGCGGACATACCCACGGCATGCAAATAGGTTACTATGGGGAAAAACATAGATGGTCCCCTGCAAAAATACTCTATAAATATTGGGGCGGTTTATATGAAAATCCCAACAAAAAGGCATCCTACCTCTACGTCAACGTAGGCTTAGCCTCCATTGGATTCCCCGCCAGATTAGGGGTTTACCCGGAGATCACGGTGATCACACTACAATAGAAGGAAGAAGGTAGAAGGTAGAAGGTGGAATGATTTCGGATTTCGGATTTCGGATTTCGGAATCAATTACGAATTACGATTCTTAAATTTAGAAATTAGATTTTAGAATTTAGAATTGTTTGTCAATGCTTACATGAAAAAAAATAAATATTTAATCCCTAACTCCGCTCTTTTAGGTAGTCTATGGTAATTTTCTCAAATAGCTCCTTTGTT